>NZ_FAOZ01000006.1:0-300000 GCF_001536285.1 Parafrankia irregularis
GACCAGGAACCGCTTCCCCAGATCCAGGCCGGCCGCCCGCAGGTAGATGACCTCGTCCTTGACGTCCTGCCGGCCCAACGCCGCCCCCTTCGACCCGATGACCATCGGTGGACATCGGGTCGCCTGGAGAGACCAGGGAACGGGCGAATCTGACACACGTGCTCCCGGCAGCCGCCAGGGGCGGCTGCCATGGCACAAACCGTAGTCCCGGAACCGGCCTCCATCGCCAGCCTTGCTTCACGAGCTCACCGGCATCACAGAATCACCGGCTTACCAGGCGACCCGGCCCTATTTTTCCCTGCATCCGTGGAGGCCAGCGCAGCGGCCTGGCGACCCTTGCTCGGTAGCAGCGCCTACGGCTGCGACAGCCGGCAGCGGCAGCGGCAGGCGACAGCAGCTGCCTGAAGCCACGGCTCGAAGCGTGGAGGATTTCGGCCGGTCCGCCAACAGGATCCTCAGGCCTTGCCCGGCAGCAGCGCCAGCCACGGCGGCAACGGCCCTGGCGGCGGTCGGTGGAGGAGGCTCAGCGACCCTGTTTCCTGGTTCGCTCGACCTGGGCGACGAAGGCGGCTGTTGCACGCCGGTTCCGGAGCACGTGCAGCGTCGCGTCAACCGCCTGATCCGTGACTGCCTTCAGCAGGAGCGGTCGGCTCCGGTGCCGCCACGACCAGAGCCAGAGCCAGAAGTCGAGCCGCTCCCGGGAACGGCGCAGAGCTCGCCAGGCGCAGAGCCAGAAGGAGTAGTCAAGCAGGATGATGGTGTCTGCTCGGCGGAGGCGGACACCGAGGACATCGTAGGGGCCGAGGTCGCCATCCATGATCCACTGTTCGGCCCGGGCGAGCCCGGCCTGGACGGTGGCCCACTCCTCGGGTGAGGTCGCTTCAAGGCCCGGACCCCAGAAGTGCTTGTCCAGCTCGATGACGGGAAGTCCGGTGACCGTGCCGAGGGTGATTGCCAGGGTTGACTTCCCCGCGCCGCCACGGCCGAGGATGGCGACACGTTCCATGGTCGTCATGGTGGCAGAGCAGATCGGCCGCACCGGTCACGCGCCGGCCGACAGGCGATGGAGGCGGTGACGGGCTGCATGTTCGTCACCTTCGACCTCTGGCATGTCCCGAGGCGCCGGGCAGCTCAGGCGGCGGCCCGCATGGCGCTCGACCGTCCACGGCTGCGGCAGGCGTCCGGCCTGACCTTCAGCAGGCTGCTGGGTACCGGCGGCGGCCGCCGTTTCACCCCTCTCGACGCCGACCCGTCCCGGTGGGCTCTGCTGGCCGTGTGGGACACACCCGCGGCGGCGCGGGCGTTCGAGCGTTCGAGCACGATCCGCGCCTGGGCGCGGCTGGCCGACGAGCGCTGGCGGGTCGACCTGCGTCCGCTGCACTCCCGAGGGCTGTGGTCAGGGCAGGCACCGTTCGGGCCACATCCCGGCGCCGGCTCGGGTCGCCCACCGGTACACGACCGCCACGACGCACCGGTGGCCGCGCCGGCAGGCGACGCACCAGCGGGCGACACGCCGGCGCGTGACACGCCTGTGGTGGCCCTCACCCGGGCCCGGCTCGCGCCGCGGCGGGCCGCGCTCTTCTGGCGCGCCGTACCGCCGGTGGCGGCGGAACTCCGCGACGCCGACGGGCTGCTGTTCACCGCCGGTATCGGCGAGGCCCCGATCGGCTACCAGGGCACCTTCAGCGTGTGGCGGGACAGCGCCGCCCTGCGCGCCTTCGCCTACCAGGGGCGGGCCCACGCGGCGGTCGTCCAACGAACTCCCCGGGAGCGCTGGTACGCGGAGGAGCTGTTCGCCCGTTTTGCCGTGCTCGGCTCACACGGGACGGTCCGGGGCACGGACCCCTGCGCAGACCGCCCCTGCGCAGACCACCTCGGGGCGACGGCACGACTGCCGACGGCACATGTGACCGATGACGCGACGGAGCGCGGCGGGGAGCACACAGACGAGCATGGGGCGGATGCTCCGCGCACACCCGACGCCGCTGATGGCGGGTCGCAATAGCACTGTTCGCCAGACCGGTCCCCGCCGACGGGCAACGAGTGTCCGCGGCGCGTTATCGTCGGATGGCCCGGTGCGACAGGAGGCGAGGCTCGTGACCGACGTCCGGATCGTGCGGTGGTCACCGGCTCGGATGCGGGCTCGGCTTGACGACGTGATCGGCGTCTACAAGGCGGCTTTTCTCGACGAGCACGAGGACGACCCGGTGCGGGCCGCGCGGGACCGCGCGACCCACGCCCGACGCCACTTCGACCGCGGTGACCTGCGCGCCGTCGTCGCGCTCACGCCGGACGACCAGGTCGTCGGCATGACCTACGGGCTGCCCGGCAAGGTCGGCCAGTGGTGGCACGACGTGGTCGCCGCAGCACTCCCGCCCGACGACGCCGTCCGTTGGCTCGCGGACTGCATGGAGGTGGTCGAGCTCCACGTGCTGCCCGGCTACCAGGGTCGCCGGATCGGCCGTGACCTGCTACAGGAGCTGCTGCGCGACGTCCCGCAGCGCACGGCGGCGCTGTCCGCGCTCGAACTGCCCGGCAGTCGCGCCCGCCGCCTGTACGCCAGCGAGGGCTTCGTGCCCTTGCTGTCGCACTTCCGCTTTCCCGGCAGCTACACCGAGTACGCCGTGCTCGGTAAGGATCTGTCCGGGCCGGCTGTCCGTACCTCGTCCGCGCAGACCACAACCGGGCAACCGGCCCAGGTGCCTTGAGCCGGTCGGCACCAA
Source organism: Parafrankia irregularis (assembly GCF_001536285.1). Lineage (NCBI taxonomy): Bacteria > Bacillati > Actinomycetota > Actinomycetes > Frankiales > Frankiaceae > Parafrankia > Parafrankia irregularis. The sequence continues at coordinate 2,724 of NZ_FAOZ01000006.1, forward strand.
CCGGCTCCGACCCGCACCGTCCCGGCCCACAGCACACCGGCCCCAGGCTTCGTCGTGGGGTGGTGTGGCGTTCCCGCGTCTCCCGCCCAGCCTGGCCGGGCGGCAGCACCGCGCTGCCCTGGCTGGCGGCAGCGGCGACCATCGGGCTCCAGATCTGCTATCCCCTGATGTCAGGGGATCAACGCGCAACCGTCACCGTGCTCTCCGTGTTGGCCTTCTGCACCGCGTCGGTAGGCGCCGCCGCAGCCGCGCACGGCCTCGGCCGGGCGGCAGCAGCGGCGTCCGTGGCGAGCGCGACCGGCCTGATCGCCGAGTCGGTCGGTGTCCACACCGGCTGGCCGTTCGGGGACTACACCTACGGCGGAGCGCTCGGCCCGAAGCTGCTCGCAGTCCCGGTCGTGGTCCCGCTCGCGTGGACGATGATGGGCCTGCCGGCACTGGCCCTCGGCCACCGTTGCGCCGCCCGCCTGCGTGCCGGAGCAGGCGCCGGCACGCGATGGGCCGTGACGGCGCTGGTCGGCGGCGCCACCCTCACCGCCTGGGACTTCTTCCTCGACCCTCAGATGGTGGCCGAAGGCTACTGGTCGTGGTCGTCCGGTGGTCCCGCGATCAACGGCATCCCGGTGAGCAACGCCGCCGGATGGATGCTGGTGGGAACCGTCCTCACCGGCGCACTCGCCGCGCTGCCCGACCGCGCGACCGCCAGCCGCACAGCCGCCGGTGGCACAGGCACCGGTGGCACAGGCACCGACCGGTTGCCTATGACGCTGCTGGGCTGGACCTACCTCTCCTCGGTGCTGGCCAACCTGGCCTTCTTCGGGCGTCCCGGGGTCGCCCTGGTCGGCGGGGTGGCGATGGGCGTCCTCCTCGGGCTCGGCGTGCTGCCAGGCCGCCGTGGCGCCGCCCATGGCGGGAACCTGGCACGCTCCGATGCGTGAGCACAGGCCGGACCAGGAGACGACAGGCAGAGCACCACATCACGCCTTCCCCACCACGGGCGGTGGCCCGGGCTGTGGCACGTTCCGGCGCCGTCGGCGCGCTGGTCGTCGCAGCCCACACGGCGGTGAACGCGTGGCTGCTGCGCGACCCGGCGGCCAGTGTCCCCGTCCGGGAGCGCGTCAGCGTGGTGCTGCCGGTGCGGGACGAGGCCGACCGGGTGCACACCTGTCTGACGGCCCTGCTCGCCTCCCGGGACGTCTCCGACCTCGAGGTGCTCGTCTACGACGACCAGTCGTCCGACGGGACGGACACGATCGTGCGCAAGCTGGCCGCCGAGGACCCACGCCTGCGGGTCCTGACCGGGCCCGAACCGGGACCCGGCTGGCTGGGAAAGCCGCACGCCTGCGCCCGAGCCGCCCGCGAGGCCACCGGCACCGTGATCGTCTTCGTCGACGCGGACGTCACGGTGGCACCGCACGGGGTGGCCCGCGCCGTCGGCCTCCTGCGCGGCACCGGACTCGACCTCGTCTCGCCCTACCCCCGCCAGCTCGCCGTCTCGGTGCCCGAACGGCTCGTCCAGCCGCTCCTGCAGTGGTCGTGGCTGGCGCTGCTGCCACTGCGCGCCGCGGAACGCTCCGCGCGGCCGTCGCTGACCGCGGCCAACGGCCAGTTCCTGTGCGTGGACGCGGCGGCCTACACCCGGGCCGGCGGGCATGCGGCCGTGCGTGGCGCGGTCCTCGACGACCTGGCACTGCTGCGTGCGGTCAAACGCTCCGGCGGGCGGGGGGTGGTGGCCGACGGCACCGATCTCGCGACCACCTGGATGTACGACGGCTGGGCGCCGCTGCGTGACGGCTACGCCAAATCGCTGTGGGCGGCGGGCGGGAGCCCCGCCGCCAGTCTGGGGCAGCTGGCCGGCCTGGGCTGGCTGTTCGTCGTTCCGGCCGTGGCCGCCCTGCGCGGCTCCCGGCTCGGTCTGGCCGGCTATCTGGCCGGGGTGGCGGGCCGGGTCGTCGCGGCCCGGCGCACCGGCAGCCGCAGCTGGCCGGACGCACTGGCCCACCCGGTGTCCGTGGGTCTGCTGGGCCAGCTCACCGCGCTGTCGTGGTGGCGGCGCTGGCGGGGCACCGCCCGCTGGAAGGGACGCCTCCTCGACGGGCCCGTCCACCGGACGTCCGCTGGACGGACCTTCGACCGACCTTGAGGCGGTGAGGTTCGCACTCCACGAACGCGGGCGGAGCTCCGAGGACCCGTGTGCCTGCCAGCCCGGTTTGACGAGTCGCAAGAGTGAACGGTTTTGGTCGTGCCAACGGCCAAAACCGTTCACTCTTACTGGTCGCCAGGCGAATCCATGCCCCCTCTTGAGGCGAATTGTCGGCGCTGCGCGGCGGCGCGGAATCCGCGATGCGTGGCCGGGTGGGTGGAGTTCGGATTCCGTCGGACAGAGCGACCAGAACAGAGGGGACGGGGCCCGCGCATAGGGTCGACCACGTGGCAACGGTGGTCGTGGTCGGAGCGGGTGTCGGCGGGCTCGCCGCAGCCGCCCGGCTGGCCGCCGCCGGCCACTGGGTCACCGTGTGCGAGGCCGCCGACCAGATCGGCGGCAAGCTCGGCTGGTACGAACGCGACGGCTACGGATTCGACACCGGCCCCTCCCTGCTGACCATGCCCGAGGTCTTCGAGGACCTGTTCGCCGCCACCGGCGGCCCGTTCGGCGACGTCCTCACCCTGCGCCGTCTGGACCCGATCGCCTCCTACCGTTTCGCCGACGGCACCGTGCTGGACGCACACGCCGACGAAGCCGCGTTCCTCGCCGCTCTGGACGAGCGTCTCTCCCCCGGGGCCGGCGACGAATGGCGCCGTCTGGACGATCGGGCCCGACGTGTCTGGGGGGTGTCGGAGCAGCCGTTCCTGCGCAGCCCGGTGTCCCTGCGGGCGCTGGCCTGGATGGCCGTGCGCAGGCCGGGCGCGCTGGCGACCGTCGCGCCCGCCTCCACGTTGCGCGGGCTCGGTCGCCGCCACCTCACCGACCCACGGCTGCGCATGATGCTGGAGCGCTACGCGACCTACACCGGATCGGATCCGCGGCGCGCTCCCGCGGCCCTGGTCACGGTGCCGCACGTCGAGCGCCGGTTCGGTGGCTGGTACATCCCGGGTGGGCTGCGTCTGCTCGGGCACGCGATCGCCGCGCGGGCGACCGAGCGAGGGGCGGTGATCCGCACCGGAACCCCGGTCGCGCGGATCTCGCTGACCCCCGGCGGGCGGGTGGACGGCGTCCGTCTCACCGACGGTGTCGTGCTGCCGGCCGACGTCGTCGTCTCCAATGTCGACGCGACGCGTCTCTACGACGGTGCGCCTCCGTCCGCGGAACATCCGGGGCGGCGGGGCACCCGACCGCTCGTCGAGCATCCGCCCAGCCGCCGACGGGTGCGCCGGCTCGCGCCCTCGTTGTCGGGCTTCGTCCTGCTGTTGGCGCTGCGGGGCCGGACGCCCGGGCTGGCCCATCACAACGTGCTGTTCCCCGCCGACTACGACGCCGAGTTCGACGCCGTCTTCGGTGGCAGGCTGCCGTGGGACCCCACCATCTACATAGCGTCACCGGACGACCCCGCCACCGCCCCTCCCGGTGACGAGGCCTGGTTCGTGCTGGTCAACGCCAGCCCCCACAGCGCCTCGGGTAGCTCGGGCAGCCCAGGCGGTGGGGCAGAGGTGCGCGCTGGCCTGGACTGGGACCGACCTGGCCTCGTCGACGCCTACGCCCGCCGGATCCTCGACGTTCTCGCCGCCCGCGGCCTCGATGTCCGCGCGCGGGTGCGCTGGTACCAGACGATCTCCCCGGCCGATCTGGCCCGCCGGACGGGTGCTCCGGGCGGCTCGATCTACGGTGTCTCCTCCAACGGACCTCGGTCGGCCTTCCTGCGGCCTCGCAACCAGTCCCCGGTTCCGGGGCTGTTCCTGGTCGGTGGCTCCGCCCACCCCGGCGGGGGCCTGCCACTCGTCACCCTCTCCGCGAAAATCGTCACCGATCTGGTCGGGCCGGCCTGACACACCCCGCTGGCAGGCCTCATCCGCCGGTCTCACCTGGCGCGGGTGCGCTCGGCCCCGGCACGTCCGGGGCAGCGGCTGTCAACGCCCCGTGCACCGACAGGAGGTACTGGACCAGCCCGACCGCGCACACCGTGAGAGTCGCGGCGGCGCCCGCCGATGCGGCCGCTCCCGCGTGCGCCGGCAGCAGCCCCGCCGCCGCCAGGCCGACAGCCGCGAGAATGATCCTGGTCGGACGCTCCCCGACCGTGACGACACCGATCTCGCCATGACCGGCCCCGGCCGCACGGGCGCGCAGATACTCGAGCATCAGGGCAGCGGCACCCGCCGCGGCCACCAGCTCGCCCGGCGCGCCGACCAGCCAGAACGCGACCAGGTAGCCGATGTCGCAGACCCGGTCCGTGGCCGAGTCGAGCAGATAGCCCCAGGCCGTCACCCTGCGCCGCAGGATGGCAACCGCACCGTCGAGGTTGTCCAGAAGCCCGCTGAGGATCACCACCACCGGGCAGACCAGCACCCAACGGGCCCCCGCCCATGCGGCGGGAATCACCGGCGCGGCGGCGACCACCGTCGCCGCCGTCACCGCTCCCGGCGCCACGCCCGCCGCGGCCAGTGGCCTGGCCAGGAGATATGTCAGCCCAAGCCAGAAACGGACCATCCCAGAGCCTGTCCGGGGGTCGTACCCACCGTGCAACGCGGCCCATTCGACCAGGTAGGTCTCTCGATCAGGAACTCGGGTACGCACGTCATCCATCGTGCCCGCGCCGTAGAGTTCCGTCGTGGTATCCGACCAGCCGACCGGTGTCGTCGAGTCCATTGAGGATTTGGACCCGGATCACGCTTTCAGCGCCCATCGCGACCAGGTGGTCCTCGCCGTGCGAATCACCCAGGTGTTCAACACTCTCGATCTCGGTCTGGTTACCGCCGTGGTCGACGCGGCGAACCACGCCGGATTCGCTCTCGTGCGGGAGCAGACGTTCCGCGACGAATGGCTACTCTGCGTTTTTGACGCCTACGAGGACCAGGACTGAGCCGAATCGACACCCGGAGCTCGGTACCGCCGCGCTGGCAGACCCGGCCGGCGCGCCCACTTCGCCCGCTCCGGGCGCGCCGGACCGGGCCGAGGCTCGGCCGGATCGGGCCGAGGCTCGGCCGGATCGGGCTGGCAGCGGATGGGGTCGGCGGCGGATCGGGCGGAGCCAGGCCGGGTGGCTGGCGCGCCTGACCGCCGACGCCCCTGGGCGGCCGGCGGCCGGCCGCTCCGTCGTTGCGCTGTCGGCCGGTTTCAGCCGTTGAGCGCCCGGTAGATCTCCCGCGTCGCACCGGAGCGGTTCAGCGTGATGAAGTGAAGCCCCGGTGCTCCGCCGGCCAGCAACCGTTCGGAGAGCTCGGTGGCCACCTCGATCCCGATGGCGCGAACAGCGGCCGGATCATCGGCCACAGCCTGCAGCCGGGCAGCAAGATCGGCCGGAAATTCAGCCCCGGACAGCTGCGCCATACGCACGATCTGCGCAACGTTGGTCACCGGCATGACACCGGGAATAATCGGTGCGTCACAACCCAGCCGACGAACGCGCTCGACCAGCCGGAAATAGTCGTCGGCACCGAAGAAGAACTGGGTGATCGCGAAGTCCGCGCCGGCGTCCAGTTTCTGGACCAGAAAACGCGCGTCCGTCTCCAGGTCAGGAGACCGGGGATGTTTGTCCGGGAAGGCCGCGACGCCGACGCAGAAGTCCCCCAGTGAACGGACCAGCCGGACGAGATCCTCGGCATACGCGACACCGTCGGGATGACGCACCCACTCCGCCTGAGGATCACCCGGAGGATCACCGCGCAGCGCCAGAACGTTACGTACACCGGCACCGGCGTAGCCCCCGATGACCTGCCGCAGCTCGGCCACGGAGTGGTTCACCGCGGTGAGGTGGCCGATCGGCGTCAGGTTGGTCTCGGTGGCGATCCGCTCGGTGACCCGAATGGTTCCGTCCCGCGTCGAACCACCGGCGCCGTAGGTGACGGAGACGAAGCTCGGCTGCAGCGCCTCGACCTCACGCAGGGCCGTCCACAGCTGCCGCTCGCCCTCGGCCGTCTTCGGCGGAAAGAACTCGAAGGAGAACGACGTCCGCCCCGAGGCCAGACACTCCGCCACCGTCCTGGCCGTCGTCCTCGCCGCGTTCCCGACTGCTGTCATGCGTGGAACCCCGTCATGGGATACGAGCGTAGTCCCGCAGTGACGCAGACCCGGACCGGGTCCGCCCCACCGGAGGCCATCGTTGGCGAGGCCCTGTCGTCAGTTATGGCCTTCCACAGTCATGGCCTCCCCTGGAGAGGCGAGACGGGTCATGTTGCACCGCGCGAGTCACGTTGTGTGGCTGTCGCGGGGCGCGGGCGGGTGGCAGCGCGGGTTCGGTGGGCGGGTGGCCGGGGGGGCTCGTGTGGTTCTTCTGGCGCCTGGCGACTGCAGGATGACCACCCGGCGCCGGGCCGTCAAGGCGGCCTGGGTGATGAGGGAACTCGTTGTGGCCTCACCTCTCCGGCACGGCCTGGCGGGCTGGTTCACGGCCTAACATCACCGATGCGGTCGAACGCTCGTTCGACCACGGGGGACGTGTGAGCCGGCGGAGGGCAGACCCATGACCACCACCATCAACCACCCGGCCCGTCTCCCCCTCGCCGAGGCCGACGGGAACATCTCCGCCGAGCACACGGCGTTCGAACACCACCTCCACCAGGAACTCGAAGGCCTACGCGCCGCCGCAGCCGCCCGCGCCGCAGCCGACGCGGACCTCCTGCGCCGTCACGCCCGCCTCGCCGCCCTCCAACCCCCCGACGGCTACGACACCACCGGACTGTTCGACACCGTCGTCGCCGGCAAGGTCGCCGGGGTGCTACGGGTCTCCACCACGATCGCGGCCCGCACCCTCGGGTTCGCCGCCCGGGTGACCCACCGCCTACCCGCCGCCCTCGACGCGCTCGCGGCCGGAATCCTGGACCTGCCCCGGCTACACGCGTTGGACCGTGCGACCGGCCCACTCGACGACGACCTCGCCGCCCAGGTCGTCGACCATGTCCTGGCCCAGGGCCCACGCGCCCATCAGATCCAGTTCACCGCCGCCTGCCGCCGAGCCGTCGTGGCCCTCGACCCCGACGGCGCCGCCACCCGATCGGCACGCCAGACCCGGCGCCGCCGGGTCTGGCTGACCCCGAAAGGCGACGGCATGGCCCAACTCGGAGCGTTCCTCCCCGCCCCCGACGCACTCGCCTGCCGCCAGCGGATCGAACAGATCACCGACCAGACCCAGGCCCGGCGGGACCCCAACGACACCCGCAGCCGCGACGAGATCCGCGCCGACACCCTCACCAACCTCATCCTCAACCCCCACCACACCACCGCCGGCCCGGCCGGCGTAGAGGTACAGGTCATCGTCCCGATTGCCACCCTGCTCGACCTCGACACAACCCCCGGCGAGCTTCCCGGCTACGGGCCGCCACCCGCCGACATCGCCCGCGAGATCGCCTACCGGCCCGGATCAACCTGGCGGCGGATACTCGTCGACCCCGAAGGCCACCTCGTCGAACTCGGTGCCCGGCGTTACCCCAGCCCCGCCCAGCACCGCCACATCCAGACCCGGAACCGGCACTGCGTGTTCCCGCACTGCACCCGCCCCGCCCGACGCTGCGACACCGACCACACCCACCCCTACACCCACGGCGGCAAGACAGTCGTCACCAACCTGGGACCGATGTGCCGACGGCACCACCGGGTCCGCCACCACACCCGCTGGCGCGTCACCCAGCCCCGCCCCGGAGTATTCAGCTGGACCAGCCCCACCGGCCGCCACTACGAGGTCCGCCCCCACTCCTACCGCGACGGCGAGAACACCACCCACGGCCACGGCACCACCAGCGGGCACGAGCCGTGGTGAGCAAAATGATCGGCCGCCGAGATATCGGCCCACGAGCAGTGGGCTCAGATGCGGACTGGCCCTTGCTCAGAGGCACGCTTGATCCAGATCTTGCCGGCGACACTGCGCGCGAACACCCGCCGCCGCGCCGCGGGCACGTTGGGCAGCTCGACCGACGCCAGCTGCGGGTTGCCGGTCTCCACCTCCACCTCGTAGTCGCCGTCGGGAAGGACGAGGATCACCATGCCCTCGTCGCTCACCGCGGACAGGTTGTCCGGAGGCGCATCGAAGTGCAGGTTGACGTCACCGGTGCGGCTACGGGCATTGATCCGGCCACCGGTGAGCTCACGACCGGTGATCCCGCCGCTCTCGGTGACCAGAAGCAGGTCGCCGGCCGAACCCCAGAGCGTGATCTCTCCGGATCTGACCTCCGCCCGGCCCTTCGTCCCTCTCGGCAGCTTCAGCCGGACGACCGCGTCGCTGGAGGTACCGTCCAGGCGCAGCACGTCGCCCGCGCGGGTCAGCACCGGCCGGGTCCGACCCGGCCGGCGGCGCGCGAGGATCTCGACCCGGACGTTCGAACGGTCGTACTCACCGATCTCCACTCGGCCGGCGGCGAGCCGGGCCTCGACGGCCGCCACCCCGTCGACCGTGCTCTCCAGCCGCTCCGGCGGCATGCGCAGCAGGACGAACGCGCTGCCGGCGACCAGGAGCAGCATGATGCCGAGCGCAACGACCACCAGATCGGACACGACACCTCCGGGCGTGGGAGCCGCGAACCACGAACCCGGACAGACAGCCCGCAGTTCACAGATCACAGATCGGGACGGTCGAACGCTACCGGTTTCCCAGCCGGTCGGACCGTGCCGGACGGCCCGGCGGGTGGTGAGATGCGCGGCTCCCCCGGCGTCGCCATGGCCTGGCGGCAGATCAGCAGGTCGGCGGACCGGCACGGGTCGAAACGACGATTCCCCGCCACGGTCGTCTCAGGGCAGGCTCCGCCCGGAACCCACCGAGGTGGTCCCGGCCGCACCGCCGTCCGTCCTGGTGAAACGCTGGACCTGCGGCAGAGGCGCGGCGGAGAGGACGTCCCATGCGAACAGTGACCGGACCGGCGGAGCACGTCGTGATCGTCGGGGCGGGGTTGGGTGGGCTGTCGGCCGCGCTGCGGCTGACCGGTGCCGGCAGGCGGGTGACCGTGCTCGAGCGGGAGGACTTCCCTGGCGGTCGCGCGGGGTCGTTGCGGCTGGGCGGCTACCGCTTCGACACCGGTCCGACCGTGCTGACCATGCCGGAGCTGATCGCCGACGCGTTCGGCTCCGTGGGCGAGGACCTGGACAAGTGGCTGACCCTGCGCCGGCTCGACCCGATGTACCGGGCACGGTTCGCCGACGGCTCCGTCCTGGACGTCCGGGCCGACCCGGCGGACACCGAACAGGGGGTGCGGGACCTGTGCGGACCCGCGGAGGCCGCGGGCTTCCGCCGCTTCACCGACTTCGCCACCCGGATGTTCCGGGCCGAGATGCGGGACTTCATCGACGCCCAGGTCGACTCGCCGCTGGCACTGCTGCGCCCGTCCCTGGCCCGGGTCGCCGCGCTCGGTGGCTTCCGGCGCCTCGACACCGTGGTCGGGCGGTACCTGCGCGACCCGCGGACCCGACGGCTGTTCACCTTCCAGGCGATGTACGCCGGTCTCGATCCGCACCGGGCGCTGGCGCTTTACGCGGTGATCTCCTACATGGACTCGGTGGCCGGGGTCTACCACGTCGACGGCGGCCCCCATGCCGTTGCCACGGCCATGGCGGACGCGGCGGCGCGGCACGGGGCGGTCTTCCGTTACGGGTCCGAGGTGAGCCGGGTCGAGGTGCGTGGCGGGCGGGCGGTGGCCGTGCACACGGCCGACGGTGAGCGGGTGCCGGCGGACGTGGTGATCCTCAATCCCGATCTGCCGGTCGCCTACCGTGATCTGCTTCCCCCGTCGGTCGCGCCGGCCCGGCTGGGCCGGCTGCGCTTCTCGCCGTCCTGCTTCCTGCTGCTCGCCGGCGCCCGGGTCGCCCATCCCGAGGCGACTCATCACACGATCCACTTCGGGCAGGCCTGGCGGCGCACCTTCGAGGAGATCATCAGTCGGGGCGAGCTGATGAGCGACCCGTCGTTCCTGGTGAGCACGCCGTCGGTGACCGAGCCCGCGGCGGCACCGGCCGGCGCGCACAGCTACTACGTCCTGTTCCCCACCCCGAACCTCACCGCGCCGCTGGACTGGTCCGTCCTCGGTCCGCGCTATCGCGACGAGGTCGTCGCCGTCCTCGAACGCGCCGGCTACGCCGACTTCGGCTCGGCGGTCGAGGTGGAGCAGATCACCACCCCGGCGGACTGGCGCAGCCGCGGCATGGCCGCGGGAGCTCCGTTCGCCGCGGCGCACACGTTCTCCCAGACGGGGCCGTTCCGGCCCGGCAACCTGGCACCCGGCCTCGACAACGTGATCTTCACCGGAAGCGGCACCCGGCCCGGGGTGGGGGTGCCCATGGTGTTGATTTCAGGCCGACTTGCGGCGGAGCGGGTCCTCGGCCGTGATCGCGGTTACCGCACCCGAGCGCTGGTCGACATTCCGTGATTCCACCGTGTGTTCACCAGGATTGCCCGCCGCCATCAGATGACGGAGTTCCTGAAGAGCGCCTTAGAAGAGGCTTCCGACCACACTGTCCCGAGTCCTCGGGCCCTCGATTCCGTCCGTTGTCTGGGAGGATGGACTCATGAACGAGTGGACGACCGATCCCGGCGTGGCGGCATCCGACGTCGAGGCCCGGACGCCCGCCGATCCGCCGGCCCATGACGTGGCCACCGACGCCGCGCTGCTGGAACGAGCGCTCTTCGAGGTCAAGAAGGTCATCGTCGGTCAGGACCACATGGTCGAGCGCATGCTGGTCGCGCTGCTCGCCCGCGGGCACTGCCTGCTGGAGGGTGTGCCCGGCGTCGCGAAGACGCTGGCAGTGCAGACGCTGGCAACGGTCGTCGGTGGCTCCTTCGTGCGGATCCAGTTCACCAGCGATCTGGTCCCCTCCGACATCATCGGCACGCGGATCTTCCGCGGCAGCCGGGAGACGTTCGATATAGAGCTCGGCCCGGTGTTCGCCAACTTCGTTCTCGCGGACGAAATCAACCGTGCACCGGCCAAGGTCCAGTCGGCGTTGTTGGAGGTCATGTCGGAACGGCAGGTATCCCTGGGCGGGGTCACCCATCCGCTGCCGCTGCCCTTCCTCGTTCTCGCTACACAGAACCCGATCGAGTCCGAAGGCGTGTATCCGCTGCCGGAGGCGCAGCGTGACCGTTTCCTCATGAAGGTGACGGTTCCCTATCCGAACGCGGCCGAGGAGCTGGAGATCGTCCGGCGGATGGGGGTGCGTCCACCCACCGCGGAGACCGTCCTCGACCCGGACGCGCTCGTCCGCCTGCAGAACCGAGCGGACGACGTGTTCGTCCACCACGCGATCACCGAGTACGCCGTCCGCCTGGTGCTCGCCACCCGTTCGCCGGCCGAGGTCAACCTGCCCGAGCTCGGCGGGCACCTGGCCTACGGTGCCTCACCACGCGCGTCACTCGGGCTCGTCTCCGCCGCGCGGGCGCTGGCGCTGCTGCGCGGGCGTGACTACGTCGTCCCCGACGACGTAGCGGCGGTGGCCCTCGACGTGCTGCCGCACCGCCTGGTGCTCTCCTACGAGGCTCTTGCCGAAGGACTCACCGCCGAGGAGATCGCCCGGCGCATCCTCGGCGCGCTGCCGCCTCCCCAGATCGCCCCCCGCCAGCAGAACGCGGCCGAGCACGGCCTGCACAACGGGCACCGCTCACCGCCGCCGACCCATTCCGGGCGCTGGCAAACCGATCCGCGGACCGGCTTCCCCGAGTACTTCGACGGCGGGCCGGCGCGGTGAGACGGTCCGATCGGCCCGGCGCGACCACGCCGCGGGTGATCTCCCAGCCACCGGCGACCTCACCGTCGGTGGAGCGGACGCTGCGCGGCCTCGAACTCGCCGTCAACCGCCGCCTGGACGGCATGCTCCTCGGCGACCACCTCGGGCTCCTGCCGGGTCAGGGGACCGAGAAGGCCGAAAGCCGCGAGTACCACGTCGGCGACGACGTCCGGCGGATGGACTGGGCCGTGACCGCGCGGACGACGGTCCCGCATGTACACGACCTGGTCGCCGACCGGGAGCTGGAGACCTGGGCGCTGGTGGATCTCACCGCCAGCCAGGAGTTCGGCACCACCTCGATCCGCAAGCGGGAGCTGGCGATCGCGGCCACGGCCGCGATCGGCTTCCTCACCGCCCGCACCGGCAACCGGATGGGCGCCCTCGCCCTGACCCCGACCGGGCCGCAGCTGATTCCAGCCCGGCCGGGCCGCCAGGGGCTGCGGACCCTGCTGCGGGCGCTCCTGTCCGTTCCCGAGGCGGCTCACGACCGTCCCGTGCGGCGGCCTGACCATTCCGCGGCCACCGACCTCGCCGCCGCGGTCGCCGCGATGGACCGGCCGCGCCGCCGCCGTGGCCTCGCCGTGGTCATAAGCGACTTCCTCCCCACCGACCTGGGCTGGGAGCGGCCGATGCGGGCACTCGCGGCACGCCATCAGCTGCTCGCCGTGGAGGTCCTCGATCCCGCCGAGCTGGCCCTGCCGGCCGTCGGGCTGCTCTCCGTCGTGGACGCGGAGACCGGCGCGGTGCTGGAGGTGCCCACCTCGTCACGGCGGGTCCGCGAGCGCTACAGCCGGGCCGCGGCCGAGCACCGTGCCCAGGTTGCGCTGGCGCTGCGCAGGGTGGGCGCCGGGCACCTGGTGCTGCGCACGGACTCGGACTGGCTGGTCGACATCGTCCGGTACGTGTCGGCGTCGCGGGTGACCCGTGGCGCGGCCCGGCGGCCACCGGTGGGTGCGGGCGCGTGAGCTTCCTCGCGGGCCACTGGCTGTGGCTCTTCGTCGCGGTGGCCGCGCTGGCGGCGGCGTACATCGTGGTGTCGATGCGCCGGCGGGTCTACGCGGCGCGGCTGTCCTCGACGGCGCTGCTGTCCAGCGTGCTGCCGCGGCGGCCGCAGTGGTGGCGCCGCCATGTGCCGGCGGCACTGCTGCTGCTCACCCTGGCCGGGCTGGTGATCTCGCTGGCGCGGCCGGCGCGGGCCGAGCGGGTTCCCCGCGAGCGCGCCACCATCATCCTGGCGATCGACGTGTCGAACTCGATGGCGGCCACCGACATCCAGCCGACCCGCCTCGAGGCCGCGAAGCAGGGCGCCCAGGCGTTCGTCGACCAGCTGCCACCCCGCATCAACCTCGGACTGGTCTCGTTCGCCGGGTCGGCGGCCGTTCTGGTCCCGGCCTCCACCGACCGGGAGTCGGTCCGGTCCGGCATCCGCGGCCTGCAGCTCGGCCCCGCGACCGCGGTCGGTGAGGGCATCTTCGCCTCACTGCAGGCGATCACCACCGCCGGCGAGCGGATGTCGGACGAGGGCCAGCCACCACCGCCCGCCGCGATCGTCCTGCTCTCCGACGGCGAGACGACCCGCGGCCGGCCGAACACCCAGGCCGCCACCGCCGCGCGGGACGCCGAGGTTCCGGTCGACACCATCGCCTACGGCACCTCGGACGGAACCCTCGACGTCGGCGGGCAGCAGATTCCCGTCCCCGTGAACGAGGACGCGCTGCGCGAGCTGGCCGAGCAGACCGGCGGCTCCTACCACCGGGCGACCACCGGGGACGAGCTGCAGTCCGTCTACCGCGGCCTGGGCAGCTCCATCGGGTACCGCACCGAATACCGTGAGATAACGTCCTGGTTCATCGGGCTTTCCCTCGGTCTCGGTCTGGCCGCGGCGGCGCTCTCCCTGGCCTTCTCCTCACGGCTGCCCTGAACCTGCTGCTCAGGCGACTTCGACTACTCTGGCTGATGTGGGTGGTCTGCGCGGCGAACTGGACGCCGCCGGTGTCACTGATGAGCGGCTACGTGCCTCCTACCGCCGGGCGCGGGAACTCAACGCGGCGCACGGGCGCACCTATTACCTGGCCACTCTCCTGCTGCCGAAGTGGAAACGGCCGCATGTCCACGCCCTCTACGGCTTCGCACGGTATGCCGACGAGATCGTCGACGATCTCGACTCCACGCTGACCGACGAGGCGAAGGCCCAGTGGCTGCGGCGGTGGGGCGACACCTTGCTCGCCTCGCTGGCTTCCGGAGCTGAGGCTGACGCTGACGCGACGGTGCTGCCCGCCGTGCTGCACACGATTCGGCGGTTCGATCTGCCGGTCGGCTATTTCGAGACCTTCCTGGCCTCCATGGCCATGGATCTGACGATCACCAGCTACGCCACCTGGGATGACCTCATGGTCTACATCCACGGCTCGGCGGTGGTCATCGGTCTGCAGATGCTGCCCATTCTCGAGCCGGTGAACCCCGCGGCGGAACCCTATGCCCGCGATCTCGGTATCGCCTTCCAGCTCGCGAACTTCATCCGGGACATCGGTGAGGACCTGCGGCGCGGGCGCGTGTACCTGCCGCAGAGCTCGCTGGACCTGTTCGGGGTGACCTGGGATCACCTCGCCACGGGGGTGGCCGACGGCCCGGTGCGCCGCCTGCTGGCGTTCGAGATCGCCCGTGCGCGGGAGCTGTTTCGTTCCGCCCGCCCAGGCATCCGGCTGCTGCATCCGACGTCCCGGGACTGCGTGTCGACCGCGTTCCAGCTTTACAGCGGAATCCTGGACGAGGTCGAACGCGCCGACTACCAGATCCTCGACCGGCGGGTGTCAGTCGGGCTGGGCCGGCGCCTCAGTGTCGCGGCACCCGGTCTCGTCCGGGCCGCGTACTCCCGGCGCGACCGGGCAGCCGGTGAGAACCGGGCGCCCGACCAGCACAGGGCGCCCGGTCAGAGCAGGGCGCGTCCGCCCAGGTAGGGCCGCAGCACCTCCGGTACGCGAACCTGCTGGTCGGCGGTCTGGAAGTTCTCCAGAATGGCGGCCAGCAGCCGGGGTGTCGCCACCGCGGTGTTGTTCAGCGTGTGCGCGAAGTGGATGTTCCCACCGGAATCGCGGTAACGGAGGTTCGCCCGCCGGGCCTGCCAGTCATGCAGCGTCGAACAGCTGTGGGTCTCCCGGAAACGGTCGAGCGTGGGAAACCAGGTGTTGATGTCGTTCATGCGGAACTTGCCCAGGCCCATGTCCCCGGTCGCGCATTCGACCACCTCGTAGTGCAGGCCGAGATCGGTCAGGATGCGCTCCGCGGTGGCGAGGAGCTCGGCGTGCCAGCGGGCGGACTCGGCCGGGTCGTTCACGCACAGGACGAACTGCTCGACCTTCTCGAACTGGTGGACCCGCAGCAGCCCGCGGACGTCGCGGCTGGCGCTGCCGATCTCCCGGCGGAAGCAGGGCGAGATACCGGCGTACCGGATCGGCAGCTGGCCTGCGTCGAGGATCTCCCCGGAATGCAGCCCGACCAGGGCGACCTCGGCGGTGCCGGCGAGAAACGCGTCGTCGGCGGGAATCTCGTAGATCTCGTCCCGGCCCTTGGGGAACATGCCGGTGCCGACGAGCGGTGCCTCCTTGACCAGCGCGGGCACCGCGACCGGGGTGAAGTCCCGCTCGCGCAGCAGGTCCAGCGCATAGGAGTGCACCGCCCGCTCCAGCATGACCATGTCACCGACCAGCGCGTACGCCCGCTCGCCGGCGACCCTGCGGGCGCGGGCGAACTCGGCCCAGCCCCGCTTCTCCGCGAGCTCGGTGTGATCGAGCGGCGGGAAGTCGAACTCGGGGCGCGTCCCGACGGTGCGGATGACCACGTTCGCGGACTCGTCCGGCCCGACCGGCGCGCCCTCCCAGGGAATGCCCGGCGCGAGCAGCATCAGCTCGGACAGCCGGGCGCTCGTCTGGGCCAGCCGCTCGCGCAGGTCCTGCAGCTGCCGGTCGAACTCGACGTGCTCCACGCGCAGCTCGGCGCGACGGGCCTCGTCCGCCTTGGCGAACTGCTTGGCGAAGGACTTGCGGCGCGCCTGTGCCTCGTCGACCTCGAACTGCAGCTTGCGGTTCTCCTGGTCGAGCGCAAGCAGCTCGTCCACGTCGAGATCGACACCCTTGAGCCGTACGGCGTCCTTAACGGCGTCGGGATTGTCCCGGATGAAGCGCTTGTCGAGCATGAATTCGTGTCAGCCTTCGCGTCGGGTCTTCAGCCAAGACGCTATCAGCCGCACCCGAGGGGCCCTCTTCCTTCAGGCGCCATGTCCACCTCCACGGCGCGGCCCGGCCGGGCCCCCGCACAGCGCCGTACCCGCAGCACACCGACGCCCGCGGCCCCACGCCCGCATCTCGCACGACACGTCACGCGACACCGCGACCGAATCCTGCGCACCGGATTCCGCCACGATCCCGGCGAGTACCCTGTGTGACGAAAGTGGCCAGGTCAGATCCTCGAAGGCCGCGTCCTGCCAGGCCTCGCCGCGGCCGAGATCGACGGCACGCGTCCGGCCCACTGGTCGCCCGCCTTCTCACAGGTCGTCCACAGGCCACCTGGACAGACTCGTCCGCGACGGGAACGTGGACGGCACAGCGACCGCCTGAGGACCATCCGGTGGTCACGGGACAACAGAAGCGGGAGGCCGGCGACGGTGTCGAGCACGAGGGAACGGCGGCAGCGGGAGCTCGCCGCCGCGCGGGCGGCGCGCCAGGCACAGCGGCGGCGTGAGGCCCACCTGCGGCAGCGCAAGCGCGTCACCGTCATCGCGGCGGTGGTCGTGGTCGCGATCGTGGGGTCGGTGATCGCGAGCGTTCTGCTCAGTGGTGGCTCCGACGACAACAACGAGATCACCTCGACCTCACCCTCGGCCACCCAGACGGCCACCACCCCGACCACCTCGGCACTGCCAGCCGGCCAGACCAGCAAGGTCGGCGACTGCGTCTACACGTCGAGCGGCGAGGCGCCCTCGCGCCAGGTCTCGCTGCCCACCGCCGCCGCGACGGTGAACAAGAACCCGGCCACGATGGTCATCACCACCGACCAGGGCACGATCACCGCCGCGCTGGACGCCGACAAGGCTCCGTGCACCGTCAACGCGCTGCGCTCCCTCGCCGAGGCGGGCTTCTACACCGACACCGCCTGCCACCGCCAGACCGGCGGCGCCGACGCCGGCATCAGCGTCCTGCAGTGCGGCGACCCCACCGCCACCGGCACCGGCGGCCCCGGCTTCGGATACGCCAACGAGAACACCGAGGGCGTGAACTACAACCGCGGCGTGCTGGCGATGGCGCACAGCAGCCAGCCGGACAGCAACGGCAGCCAGTTCTTCATCAACTACGCCGATCCCTCCGCGGACGGCGCGTCGGCGCTGGCCGGTGGCTACACCGTCTTCGGCCACATCACCGAGGGCCTCGACGTGCTGGACAAGCTGACCTCCCCGGGGGTCGAGGGCGGCGGCTCGGACGGTACCCCGGCGAGCAAGGCCCAGATCAAGTCCATCGAGATCAACCAGGAGCAGTAAACCCGCCCAGCACCGGTCCAGCACCACATCGGTCCAGCACCGTCCACCGCCCACCGCGAGGCCGGCGGCATCTCCGGCCAGATCCGCGGTGGGCGGTGTGGTCGCGGTGGGTGGTGTGGGGTCAACCCGCCCAGCGGCGGACGGTGTCGATCCGCGCCTGTAGCTGCGCGGCGCTGGCCTGCGCGCTCGGGGGGCCGCCGCAGGACCTGCGCAGCTCCGCGTGGATCATCCCGTGGGGCTTGCCGGTCCGGTGGTAGTGCGCGGCCACCAGCTTGTTGAGCTCCTTGCGCAGCTCCCCGATCCGCTCGTGGACCGGGCGGTCGGCCGCCTCTGGCTCCCCCGCCACCTCGCCCTGCCGGGCCGCCGGGACCACCGGCTCGGTGGACGCCGCGGCAGCCGCGGAGGCCTTCGCCGCGGCGGCCCGCTGCGCGGCCTCACGCTGCCGCAGCAGGGTGGCGACCTGGTCGGGCTCGAGCAGCCCGGGCAGGCCGAGGAAGTCCTCCTCCTCCGGCGATCCGGCCTGCGCCGTGGTCCCGAACTCACCACCGTCGAAGATCACCCTGTCCAGCTGGGCGGACGATCCGAGCGCGGTGAACGGACTGTCCGGCTTGTCCGGCGTGTCCCGGCGACGGTTCGCCTCCCGCAGGGCGTCGTCGTCGAAGGCGTCCGGCTCGCGCATCGGCTTGTCCAGCGCGTGGTCACGCTGGACCTCCATCTCACCGGCCAGCGCGAGCAGCGCGGGCACACTCGGCAGGAAGACCGACGCCGTCTCCGAGCGGCCGCGGCCGCGGACGAACCGACCGACCGCCTGCGCGAAGTACAGCGGTGTCGAGGCCGAGGTGGCATACACGCCGACCGCCAGCCGGGGGACGTCGACGCCCTCACTGACCATCCGGACGGCGACCATCCAGCGGTCCGTCGACTCCCGGAAGGTGGCGATCTTCGAGCTCGCGGTGGGGTCGTCGGAGAGGACCACGACCGGCGACGTCCCGGTGATCCCCCGCAGCAGGCCGGCGTAGGCGCGGGCGGTGGTGTGGTCGGTCGCGATGACCAGGCCGCCGGCGTCCGGCATGCCGCCCCGGCGTACCTGGGAGAGCCGGGTGTCGGCCGCCGCGAGGACCGCCGGCATCCAGTTGCCCTGCGGGTCGAGCGCGGTCCGCCACGCCGCGGCCGTCTGCTCGCTGTTCAGCGGCTCACCGAGCCGCGCGCTCAGCTCGGCACCCGCGCTCGTCCGCCACGACATCTCGCCGGAATAGGCCAGGAAGAGCACAGGACGGACCACACCATCGCGCAGCGCGTCCGCATAGCCGTAGCTGGAGTCCGCGACGCTGCGGGTGACGCCCTCCGCGTCCGGCAGGTAGGTGACGAAGGGAATCGGGCTGACATCCGACCGGAACGGTGTTCCGGTGAGTGCCAGCCGACGGGCGGCCGGCGTGAAGGCCTCACGCACCGCCTCACCCCAGGAAAGCGAGTCCCCCGCGTGGTGGATCTCGTCGAGGATCACCAGGGTGCGCCGGGCCGCCGTACGCATCCGGTGCAGCGCCGGATGCGCGGCGACCTGGGCGTAGGTGACGGCCACACCCGTGTAGTCGGACGCGGTCGCACCGGCGGAGTTGCGGAACGTCGGGTCCAGATCGATGCCGACGGCCGAGGCCGCACCGGCCCACTGCCGCTTCAGGTGGTCCGTCGGGGCCACCACCGTCACCGCCCGGACCTCGCCGGCGGCCAGCAGCTCGGCGGCGATCTCCAGGGCGAAGGTCGTCTTGCCCGCACCCGGCGTCGCCACCGCCAGGAAGTCCCGCCCGCCCGAGGCGGTGCGCGAGCGGTAGATCTCCAGGGCGGCGCGTTGCCACTCCCGCAGCGGCCGGGCCTGCACGCGCGAGCGTGGGCCACGGGGGCTCGGGGGCAGAGGACCAGCTCTCACACACCAGACTCTATGGTGACGCACCGGCGAGACGATGACGCCGCGTGCCGTCACGGAGCGCGGTCGCCCGTTCGATGATTTGCCTGTTTCTTGTCACCGAAGGACCACACGAGGGGTATCACCGCCTTTGCTAACACACGGTTAAGCTCCTGAAGTCAACTGCTTGACTCGGAGGTCCCGATGGAGCGCCCGGCAGGAACGTCGGCGGGTCACACCTCGCCAAGGAGCATGCGACCAAACGACCCCAGGCCGGCCCCCGCCGGCCCGGCCCGTACTCCGAACGTTCGGCTTCGCACCAGCCGAGAGGAACGCGGCTGGTCTCAGGAACGCCTGGCGAGCGAGATCCGACGCTTCTCCGTCATCCACGAGGGCCGCGAGGCCGGCGTCACCGGAAATATGATCTGCAAGTGGGAGAAGGGCGACAAAAAGCCCAGCCTTCGCTACCAGCGGTTGTTGCGCGCGCTGTTCGAGCGCTCCTCGGCTGAACTCGGCTTCGTCGACGACGACCCCAGCACCGGCCTGGCCGGCCGGCTCCCCGCCGCCACGGACAAGCTTTCCCACGGCATCGGCCCGGCCGGAACCGTTCTCATCCAGGCCGAGGCCGGGGCCGAACCAGCCGGTGACATTCCCGTCGAGCGCCGTGGGTTCCTGCGGCTTTTCGCCGCCGCGGGTGGCGTCGCCGTCGTCCCGCTGGGCACGGCCGGGCCCGACAACGCGCCGTGGGAGCGGCTGTCCGCGGCGCTGCGCCGGCGCACCACCGTCACCCCGGAGCTGACGGACGAGCTGAGCCGATGCACGGCGGGCCTGTACAGCCTGGAGGAGCGCGTACCCGCCCGGGCCCTGTTCCCCAGGGTCACCGGTCATCTGGGGACGCTCACGCAGCTGTTGGAGTCCAGCGGCCGATCGTCGGCACGCCGCGACCTCGCGGCGACCGCGGGCGAGACCGCGGCGCTGGCCGGCTGGCTCGCGTTCGACATGAACGACGTCCCGGCCGCCCTGGCGTACTACCGGGTCGCGATCGAGGCGGCGCGGGAGGCCGACGACAGCGCGCTGTGGGCCTGCGTACTGGGTTACGAGAGCTACCACAGCGCCGGGGTCGGTCGTCACGACCAGGCCTGCGCGCTGCTGGCGGAGGCGCAGCGCCGCGCCGCGGGCGCGAGCACCATCATGACCCGGGCGTGGCTGGCCGGGCGGGAGGCCGAGGAACAGGCCGCCCGCGGCGAGGGGCGGGCGGCACTGGCCGCGTTGGACCGCGCGCAGGAGGCCTTCGACCGCGCCGACGACGGCGACCGGGTCTGGACCCAGTTCTTCGACCGTGGCCGGCTTGACGGCATCAAGGTCACGACCTACACGAGGCTGCGCAGGCCAGCCGCCGCCCACGCCGCGGCGACGGAGGCGCTGCGTGCCACGTCTCCGCACAGCGGCACCAAGAAGCGCTCCTTGTTACTCGGCGATGTCGCCGAGGTGCACATTCAGCGGCGGGAGATCGACGCCGCGACCCAGTACGCCGCCGAGTCGCTGGCCATCGTCGCGGCAACCGACTTCTCACTGGGGCTCACCAGGATCCGGCGGGTCCGGGAGCATCTGCGGCCCTGGCAGAACACCCAGGCAGTGCGGGATCTCGACGAGCAGCTTCGCGCGCTCGTGTAAGGCCGGAGCCTCAGCTCCGGATCGACGGGGCGGTCTCCGCCGTGATCCAGTCGAGATAGTCCGTGTGACCCGACACGATAGGGGTCGCAATGATCTCGGGCGTCTCGTATGGGTGCGCGGCGGTGATCTCCGCGATCAGGTCGGCCAGCCGTTCACTCGTTGTTTTGGCGAGGCAGAGCCATTCCTCCGACTGCTCGATCTCGCCGTTCCACCGGTAAGTGCTCCGAATCGGCCCGACCACCTGGAAACAGGCAACAAGGCGCCGCTCGACGAGCGCCCTGCCGATACGGTCCGCTGCGTCTGGTGAGTCGATGCTCGTGATGACCTGAAGGAATCCCACGCGTACTCCCACCCATAACCGATGGCGATGCGAGATACTCTACATCGGACCACCGTCGACGCCGGCGTTTTTTCACCGATGACCACGGGTGATTCTTTCGGTACACGACCCGATCGGGCCGGGGAATGTTGAAAAGCGACTTCCGGGACCATAGCGACACGGAGCGCATAAGTCTCCCGGATCCCGGCCCCCGGCGTCACACGATCGTCTGGCAGGCCCGGTAACAGTCGTAGACACCGCCAACGCTGCGTACCGCCGCCAGCACCCGATCGAGCTGTTCGGGGCCGGTGACCTCAATCGTGAAGCGGGCATGCGCGACCCGGTCCTCCGAAGTCGAGGTCGACGCCGCACGCACCGACGCGGAGGTGTCGGAGAGAACTTCGGTTATATCCGCCAGCAGGCCGTAACGATCGAAGGCCTCAACCGCGATTTCGGTGGGGAAGGTCTGACTCTCCGCAGCGGCCCATCCCGCCACGGTCACCTGCTCGCGTGATGACGCCGAGGAGGCGACGTTCGCGCATTCCCGACGATGCAGCGAGACAGCACTGCTGTGCGTCGTGAAGCCGACAACCTTGTCTCCGGGGAGCGGAAGACAACATCGCGCGAGACGCACCGGCACATCCGTGCCCTCGATCTCGGCGAAGCCCGCCCAGTTCTGCGTTCCGCGGCGGGCGGCGCCCCGTGCCGCGACCTCCCCGGCGGTCTCGCGGCCCGCGAGACCGCCGGCGTCGCCCGAGCGCTCGCCCTGCTTTCCCGGCACGGCACGCCGCACCCGCCGGGCGCCACGTGAGCCCGCGTCATGCGAGGCCGCGGCAGGAGCGGTGGACTCGGACGGAGCGGTGGACTCGGACGGAGCGGTGGGCGCGGTGGTGCCGCCGAGGGCGACTGCCGCCGTCGGGACAGCCTGCCCTGCCGCCGGTGCGGTCTGCCCTGCCGATGCGGCCTTCCCTGCCGCCGGTGCGGTCTGCGGAACGCCTGCGTCCACGGGCCGGGCATCCGGGGTGGCGTCGGCCGGGCTCCCGGCACCGTGGGCGGTCCCGGCGGCCTGGCCAGGCCGCTCGACCGGCCCGGGTGTGATCCTCCCGGGTGTGATCGTCCCGGTCGCGCCATCACGCCGGGCGGGGTCGCCCGAGTGCCCGAACGGCCAGGTCCGGCCGCTCGCGATGCCGTGTGGCGACCGCCCGTGGGCATCCCGGCGCTGCCGGGCCAGGCGTTTGCGGATCCGGACTCGGGCCCGGGAGGTCCGCACGAAGTCAAGCCAGTCCTCGCTCGGCCCCGCTCCCGGCAGGTTCGAGGTGAGGATCTCGACGACGTCGCCGTTGCGCAGCCGGGTGTGCAGCGGGACCAGCCGGCCGTTCACCCTGGCGCCGATGGCGCGGTGCCCCACATCGGTGTGCACCGCGTAGGCCACGTCGACCGGTGAGGAGCGCGCGGGCAGCGCGATCATCTTGCCCTTCGGCGTGAAGGTCAGCACCTCGTCGGAGTTCAGGTCCGAGGACAGCGATTCCAGGAACTCCCCCGGGTCGACCGTGTCGACCTGCCAGTCCAGCAGGCTGTGCAGCCAGGACAGGCCTTCGAGGCGGGCGCCGTCGGCGCCCGGCCCGACCGGCTTCGCCACGATGCCGGTCTCGGCCAGCCGATGCATGGACGGAGTGCGGATCTGGATGTCGACGGTGCGCCCGGAGTCGTCCGTCACGGACGTGTGCAGGCTCTGGTACATGTTGAACTTGGGGGTCGCGACGAAGTCGCGCAGCCGCCCCGGCACCGGGCGCCACACACCGTGGATGACACCGAGCGCGGCGTAGCAGTCCGTGACGTCGTCCACGAGGACGAGCACGCGGACGATGTCGGTGTAGTCCCGCGGCGCGCGGCCACGCTCCTGGGCCCGCTTGAAGATCGAGAAGATGTGGCTGATCCGGACCGAGACCGCACCGTCGACCCGCGACTCGGCGAGCGCCGTCCGTAGCTGGTCCACCAGCCCGGAGACCGTGCCGCTGGCCCGCTCCGCGGCGGTGAAGTCGTCCACCAGGCCGGAGATCCGGCGGTGCTCCTCGGGGTTGAGGACGGCGAACGCCCGGTCCTCCAGCTCGCGTTTGATCACGCTTACTCCGAGGCGGTGCGCCAGCGGCGCCAGGACCTCCAGCGTGACCCGCGAGATCTTCTCCTGCTTGGCCGGCGACATGAACCCCAGCGTGCGCATGTTGTGCAGCCGGTCGGCGATCTTGATGACGAGGACCCGGTAGTCGCGGGCGAGCGCGACGATCAGTTTGCGCAGGGTCTCCGCCTCCGCGGCCTCCCCGAAACGCATCTTGTCCAGCTTGGTCACACCGTCGACCAGGTTGGCGACCTCACCGCTGAACTCCGCTGTGACCGCGGTGAGCGAGTAGCCGGTGTCCTCGACGGTGTCGTGCAGCAGTGCCGCGATGATGGTCGTGGTGTCGACACCCAGCTCGGCGAGGACCTCCGCGACCGCGAGCGGATGGCTGATGTACGGGTCGCCGCTTCGCCTGGTCTGGCCGGCGTGCAGGCGCTCCGCCACCGAGTAGGCGCGGATCACCGCGGCGATGTCGGCCTTCGGGTGGAAGTCCCGGTGTGCCTCGACGAGATCACGCAGCTCGGGGGGCACCTGCGGGGTTCGCGGCGCGGCCATCCGGCGGGCCAGGTGCGCCAGTCGGAGGCTGGCCTGGCGGGCCGCGATGACTGTCCGCGAGTCACCGTCGTCGCCGTCCGCTCGGGACAGCGCGGGCGAGAAGCCGCCCGCCGGCAGACCCGCTCCCGCGGCCTCAGCATTCACGGCGTGCCCCCTCGCGCTCGCAGTCAGCTCTGTACGTCCGAGGTGACCCGGAAACAGTCGTACACGCCGTCGGTGGACCTGACGGCGTCGAGAATGTGGCCGAGATGCTTGGCGTCACCCATCTCGAAGGTGAAACGGCTGACCGCCACCTGCTCTCGGGTCGTGGTGACCGACGCGGAGAGGATGTTGACGTGGTGATCGGACAACACCCGGGTCACATCCGACAGCAGCCTGGTCCGGTCGAGGGCCTCGACCTGGATCACCACCAGGAACACCGAGCCGGATGACGGCGCCCACTCCACCGCGACGGTCCGGTCGTGCGGGCCGCCGCGCAGGCTGACGAGGTTGACGCAGTCGGTGCGGTGCACCGAGACGCCCTTGCCCCGGGTCACGAAGCCGGCGATCTCGTCGCCCGGCATCGGGGTGCAGCACCGCGCGAGCTTCACCCAGACGTCCGCCGCACCCGTGACGATCACACCCGGATCGCCGCCGGAACGGCGCAGCGCCCGGATCGGCAGCTCGGTCTCGGCCGCGTCCTCCTCCGCGCTCTCCGGGCCGCCCAGGCTCTGCAGCAGCCGGTTCACCACCGCCTGCGCGCTGACGTTGTTCTCGCCGACCGCCGCGTACAGAGCCGCGACGTCGGCGTAACGCATGTCCTTCGCCAGCGTCAGCAGCGCGTCGCCGGCCATCAGCCGGGCCAGCGGCAGGCCATGGCGGCGCATCGCCCGGCCGATCGCGTCCCGGCCGGCGACGATCGCGTCCTCGCGGCGCTCCCGCGCGTGCCACTGGCGGATCTTCGTCCTGGCCCGGGTGGAGCGCACGAACATCAGCCAGTCCTCGCTGGGCCCGGCGGAATGTGCGCGGGAGGTGAAGACCTCCACCACGTCGCCGTTCTCCAGCTCGGTGTCCAGGGCGGCCAGCCGGCCGTTGACCCGGGCGCCGACGCACTGGTTGCCGATGTCGGTGTGCACCGCGTAGGCGAAGTCGATCGGCGTCGAACCGAGCGGCAGCGGGATGACGTCGCTCTTCGGCGTGAAGACGAAGACCTCGTCGGCGGCGGCGTCGAAGCGCAGGCTGTCGAGGAACTCCCCCGGATCCGCGGTCTCACGCTGCCAGTCCAGGATCTGGCGCAGCCAGTTGTGCAGGTTCGGATCCGTCCCGCCGGCACCCCCGGCGGCCTTGGCTCCCCCGCGCCGGCCGGAGCCGCCGGAGCCGGAGCCCGAGCCGCCGGAGCGGGAGCCGGTGCCGTCCTCCTTGTACTTCCAGTGCGCCGCGATGCCGTATTCGGCCCGGTTATGCATGGAATGGGTGCGAATCTGCAGTTCGACCGGCTTGCCCTCGGGCCCGATGACCGTCGTGTGCAACGACTGGTACATGTTGTACTTGGGCATCGCGATGTAGTCCTTGAACCGGCCCGGAATGGGCTTCCAGTTCGCGTGGACCGTGCCCAGCGCGGCATAGCAGTCCCGGACCGAGTCGACCAGGACCCGGATGCCGACCAGGTCGTAGATGTCCTCGAACGACCGGCCGCGCACGACCATCTTCTGGTAGATCGAGTAGTAGTGCTTGGGCCGGCCGGTCACCACGGCCTTGATCCGCGCCTCGGCGAGCTGCGTCTGGACCTGCGTGGACGTCTCGGTGAGGTAGACGTCCCGGCTGGGCGCGCGGTCCGCGACGAGCCGGACGATCTCGTCGTAGCGCTTCGGGTACAGCGCGGCGAAGGCCAGGTCCTCCAGCTCCCACTTGAGGGAGTTCATCCCGAGGCGGTGGGCCAGTGGCGCGTAGATCTCCAGGGTTTCGCGGGCCTTGCGCTCCTGCTTGTGCTCGGGCAGGAAGCGCAGCGTGCGCATGTTGTGCAGGCGGTCCGCGAGCTTCACCACCAGAGCGCGCGGGTCGCGGGCCATCGCGACCACCATGCGACGGATGGTCTCGGTCTGCGCCGCCTCGCCGACCTTGACCCGGTTGAGCTTGCTGACCGCGTCGACGATCTGCAGCACCTGCGGGCCGAACTCGGCCTCGATCGTCTCGGGCGGGAGGTCCGTCTCCTCCAGGGTGTCGTGCAGCAGCGCGGCGCACAGGGTCGGGATGTCCATCCCGAGGTCGGCCAGGATGCTCGCGACCGCGATCGGATGGGTGATGTACGGGTGCCCGGAGAAGCGGACCTGGCCGGCGTGCGCCGCGTCGGCAACCTCGAAGGCATGCTGCACCGGCGCGATGTCAGCCCGCGGATGGTTCGCGACGAGCCCGCGCAGCACCGGGTCCAACGATGACGGCGGGGTGGCCCGATGAGTGCCGAGGCGCGAGAAGCGCCCCCGCACCCGACGGGGCAGTGGCGGTGACTCGTGGCCCAGCCGTGGCACCACCGGGGAACCGCTCTCCGCGTCGTCCTCACCGCCCGCCGTCGCGGACACCATCGACACCGCGGACGACGCGGGCGCGGCCTGGGACCCGCCGGCCGCGGCCTGGGTCACCTCACCGTGGCCGGCCTCGCCGCGTGCGGCGGACCCCTCCGTGCTCAGGGCAGGCGGCACCGGCCGCGTCTCCCCGACGGATGACGCGGCCGCCGGCACAGCTCCGGTGGTCACCGGCGGCGCCTCGGGCACGGGCCGCTCCTGCGTTGCGCTTCGGCCATGGCACGGATGTGCGAAAGGCTCCTGACATCGAGGTTAACGCTGCTGGTCCGCGCGGCCTTCCGCAACCCCGGGCAGACCCCGCGGCGGCCACACGCAGGTGGCCGTGGCGCGCCCCACCCCTCGAACACCTGCCACCCAACGGAACGTGGTGACGCCGGACCGGCTCGGCCGATCAGAGAGTCATGATCGAGGTGACCGGCAGCGCACCCGTCCGGTCACGCCCGGCCAGGAAACTCAGCTCCATCAGGACCGCGAGGCCGACCACGTCCGCGCCGCATCCACGCAGCAGGTTGTGCGCGGCGGCGGCGGTTCCACCGGTGGCGAGCACGTCATCGACGAGCAGGACCCGCTCCCCCGCGGCCACCGCGTCCTGGTGGATCTCCAGGGTGGCGGTGCCGTACTCCAGGTCGTAGGTCTCGCGGCGGGTCGCCCCCGGCAGCTTGCCCGCCTTGCGCACCGGGACGAGGCCCGCGCCGATCCGGTCGGCGACCGGTGCCGCCAGCAGGAATCCGCGCGCCTCGATCCCCGCGATCGTGGTGACCGACAGGTCTCGCGCGAGGTCCGCAAGGGCACCGATGACCACCCCGAACGCCGCCGGGGTGGACAGCAGCGGGGTGATGTCCTTGAAGACGACTCCGGGCTTGGGGAAATCCTGGACATCGCGGACGTGGGCGGCGAGCACCTCCGCTGCCGCACCCAGAGCCGGCCCGCTTTCGACGCTCGTCATCGTGGTGACCTCTCCGCTTCAGAAATTCGTCGTCGCCCGATCGGGCGACCGTGTCCACGCCGATGCCGTGCCGGTTTATCCGTTTTGCGTCTTACGCGTCTTACATCTACTTCATGATACTTCGCACAGTTCGCCCGGCTTCGCACCGGCCTCGCCCTGCCTTACGCGCGACGGACCTGCGTCCCCCTAGCGCGAACGCTTCTTACCACCGGAACGCCGGGGCTGGGTCGGCTTCGACCGCGGGCCACGCCGTTGCGCGGACGGAACACCGACATGTCCAGCCGCGGCGGCCGCCGAGGCGGTGCGCATCCCACTGGCGACGCCCACGGCGTCACCGGGCTCGTGCACGTCCGGCCCGTCCACGTCGGCGTCCGCACCGGCCGGGTCCGCGCCCTGACGGGACCGCACCGACCGGCTGGTCTGCCCGGTCTCGGCGGCGCGGGCCGACCTGGCCCGGCTCGCCCGGGCCCGCCCCACCCTGGCGTCCAGCGCACGCACCTCCGACTCGTTGCGCTTGAGGTCCACGAGCAGCGGGGTCGCGAAGAACAGCGAGGAGTAGGTACCGGAGGCGATACCGACGAACTGGGCGAGCGCGAGGTCCTTCAGCGTGCCGGCACCCAGCAGCCCGGCGCCGACGAACAACAGCGACGCCACCGGGATGAGCGCGATCAGTGATGTGTTGAGCGACCGGACCAGCGTCTCGTTGAGCGCGTCGTTGGTGGCCTCCGCATAGGTCCGCCGCGACGACGTCGCCATTCCGGCGGTGTTCTCCCGTACCCGGTCGAAGACCACGACCGTGTCGTACAGCGAGAAACCGAGAATGGTCAGCACAGCAATGATCGTGGACGGGGTGACCTCGAAGCCGACCAGGGAGTAGATACCCATGGTGACGACGAGGTCGTGGATGAGCGCCGCCATCGCCGCCACGGCCATCTTCCACTCGAACCGCACCGACAGGTAGATCATCACCAGAACGAGAAAGACGATCAGACCCTTGATCGCCTTGTTCGTGATGGTGGATCCCCAGGACGACCCGACGGTCGAGACCGCGATGTTCTCATCCGGGTTCGCGACGTTGAAACGCTTCGCGAGGGCGTCCTCCACCCGCGCGGTCTCCTCGTCGGACAGCGTGGGTGTCTGGACCCGGAACTGCTTGGACGTCTCGAGCTGCTGGACGACGCTGTCGGAGGCATCGACCCCGCTGTCGCTGAGGACATCCTTGACCTGCTCGACGGTGCCGCCGTTCGCCGGGAACTGGAAGACGGCCCCGCCCTTGAACTCGATACCCAGCGTGAACCCGCGGACAATCATGCTCAGCACACAGATCGTGAGCAGCACCCCGGACACGACGTACCAGACACGCCGGCGGCCGACGAAGTCGACGTGGAACTCGCTGCGGTAGAGACGCCCCAGCATCGACATGTCAGTGCTCCCGCCTCTGCCCGGCCGTGCGCCGGCCCGTTCCCTGCCGCGCCGGCCCCGGCTTCGTGAGCCGGGGAGCCTGGTTCGGCGGGCCTGACCCGCCGTCATCCGCCTGGTCGCCGTCGCCGTCGCCGTCCCCGTCGACGGAGCCGGGATCCACGTCGTCACCGGCACCCGCACCGGCGGCGGCCGCGGCCGGACGGCCCGGCCCCGCAGGGCGCTTGGCCAGCCGCGGTCCCCGCGACTGCGCCGATCCGCCCACCGACCGCACCGTCAGCCCGGAGTACCGGCTGGTGCTGAACAGGGGCCGGCGGACCAGCGCCGTGACGAGCGGGCGGGTGAAGATGAACATGATCAGCACGTCGACCAGGGTCGACAGGCCGAGAGTGAACGCGAACCCGCGCACGGACCCGACCGACAGGATGTACAGCACCGCCGCGGCGAGGAAGGACACCGTGTCAGCGGAGAGCATGGTCCGCCGGGCCGCCGGCCAGGCGCGGTCGACGGACGTCCGCACGCTCCGGCCGGCGCGGACCTCGTCCTTGATCCGTTCGAAGTAGACGACGAACGAGTCGGCCGTCACACCGATCGAGACGATGAGACCGGCGATACCGGCCAGCGTCAGGGTGAAGCCGATCGCGTCCCCGAGCAGCGTGACCGCGGCATAGTTCAGCGCGGCGCTCACCGCGAGCGAGGTGATCACGACGACGCCGAGCGCACGGTAGTAGAGGAACGAGTAGATCACCACGAGGCCGAGACCGATGGCACCGGCCAGCAGACCGCCGTGCAGCGACTCACGCCCGAGCGTCGGGGACACCGACTCGGCCTGCGAACGCTCGAAGGCCAGCGGCAGCGCGCCGAACCGCAGGACGTCGGCGAGGTCCTGCGCCTCGGACTGGGAGAAGTCCCCCGAGATCTGCGCCGAGCCCGAGATGCGCTCGTTGGTCTGCGGCGCGGACTGGACCACGCCGTCGAGCACGATCGCGACCTGGCTGCCGACCGTCTTCTCGGTGAGCGCGGTGAACTTCTTCTGGCCGTTGCCGGTGAAGTCGACGTTGACGACCCACTGGCCGGTGGTCACGCTCGTCGTGCCGCCACCGCTGAGCAGGCCGGCCGAGGCCGATTTCACGTCCGTCCCGACCAGGGCCGCCGGCATGAGCAGGTACTTGGTCGTGCCGTCCCGGTCGCAGGCGGCGGTCCAGTCCTCGGGGCGGTCCAGGCTCACCGCGGAACCGCGGACCCCGCTGGCCGTGCAGGTGAGGTTGGCGAACTTCTCCTGGACATCGGCGGGCGGTGTCGTCGCGTCCGTGCTGGTGCCGCTCGCGGCCTGGTCGGCGGACGGCGACGCGGACGCGGCGGGTGCCGCGGGCGTCGTGGCGGCAGCGCTCGGCTGGCCCGTCGCGGCCGCCGCAGGTGAGCTCGTCGCCGCCGCGGCCGCGAGCGTGCTCGCCGCCGCCGGGCTGGTCGTGTTGGTGGCCGCCGCGAGCTGGATGCGTGCCCCGCCCGCGCCCGCCGGTGCGGTGTACGCCGCCGGCTGGAGCGTGAGGCCGGACCCGCTGTCAGCTCCGGGGAGACCGAGCGCAGCCGGCTTCTGGGTGGCCGGCGCGCTCGTCGCGGCCGGCGCCGGCGAGCCGGTGGCCGGAGCCGCCGCCCCGCTCGGGCTCGCGGTCGCACCAGTGGAAGGGGTGGCGGACGGCGCCGTCGTCGCGGACGGGCTGCCGGTCGCCGACGGGGTCGGCGTAGCCGGGGACTGCGCGGCAGCCGACCCGGCAACCTGACGGAACCGCAGTTCCGCCGTCTGGCCCACCAGCGCCACGACGTCGTTGCGGCCGCGGCCGGGCACGGAGATCTCGATGGTGTCGCCGGTGCGGCGCACCTCGGCCTCGGCGACACCGAGGCCGTCGACGCGACTGCGGATGACGTCGACGGCCTTGTTCAGCGACGAGTCGTCGATCGAGCCACCGGTCACCGACCGTGGCGTGAGGATGACACTCGTCCCGCCCTGGAGGTCAAGGCCGAGCTTGGGCGTCCAGGTGCCGGTAACCGCCATGAGGCCAAAGAGGATGGCGAGCAGAGCACCAAGTGCTCCGAGCCGGGCGCCGACGGAGATGCCTCCCGACGCTCGTGCCGAGCGACGTGCCAATGCCAGGTCCTTCCTCACACACCGTCACCGCTCTCGGCGGCGCCCAACGATTCCGAACGAGTGTCACCGAGGGTACGTTCCAACAGCCCTGACGTAACACCACCCGCAGCCGACAGGCACGTGACGGTCCCGGCAGCAAACACCACGGCAGCCCCACGACACCCACGATCCCGGGGTTCCGGATGCGGGAACCCCGGGGTACGGCCTCGGGTCAGAGCTCCTTGCGCGGCCCGCCGGGCCGGCCAGCCGCCCCGTCCGCACCGCCGGCGCGGTCGCCGTCACCGGCACCGTCCGTGCCGTCACTTTCCGTAGTGGAACCGGATGGCTTCGCGTCATGGTCCGCCGCCCCGGCCTCGTCGGCGTCATGCGTCTTGGCCAGCGGGTTCGCGGAGGCGGTCGCGTCGTCGCCGTGCTCCCCGTGCTCACCGTCAGCGGCATCGGAGTCCGGCGTGCTGATCACCCGTGCCACGGCGTTGCGACTGAACCTGCAAACGACATCCGGCGCGATCTCGAGCAGGATGTCGGCGCCGTCCTGCTCCACGACCGTGGCGTACAGGCCGGCGGTGGTCACGACGAGCGTGCCGGGAACGATCTGCGCGAGCTGCTGCTGCTGTGCCTTCGCGCGGCGCCGCTGGGTGGAGAAGAAGTAGACGATCAGCAGGACGATCAGCAGCGGGAAGATCAGTCCGCTGATGGAGCTGCCGCCGTCGTTGTCCGCCGCGGTCGTCATGGTCGCGAGTACCTGCACGTCCTACCCTCCTGAGTGTCGCGGCTGATCGTACGTAGGTGCGCCGCGCGCACTGCGGGCAGGCCGCTGGTGCGATTCCCGGCGAAGCCGGACATCTCGTGTGGCAGTCCGTTCAGGCCTGCGGCGAGTCGTCGCCGGAGAGCGCCATGGATGCCTGTGACCTGCCAAGACCGTCAGCGAGCGGTTCCAGCCCGAGATGGGTGAACGCCGCCGGTGTGGCGACCCGGCCCCGTGCCGTACGCACCAGCAGCCCGGCTCGCAGGAGAAACGGCTCGGACACGTCCTCGACGGTCTCCGCCTCCTCACCCACCGACACCGCGAGCGTGCCGAGGCCGACCGGACCCCCGCCGAAACGGCGCACGAGCGCGTCCAGCACCGCCCGGTCGAGCCGGTCCAGGCCAAGCCCGTCGACGTCGTAGATCCGCAGCGCCGCCTGGGCGACCTCCCGGGAGACGACACCGTCGGCCCGGACCTCGGCGTAGTCGCGGACCCGGCGCAGCAGCCGGTTGGCGATGCGGGGCGTGCCACGGGAACGGCCGGCGACCTCAGCCGCGCCGTCGTCGGTCAGCCTGACGCCCAGCAGCCGGGCCGACCGGGCGAGGACCAGGGCCAGCTCGTCGGCCCCGTAGAAGTCCATGTGCGCGGTGAAGCCGAACCGGTCCCGCAGCGGCCCGGTGAGCAGGCCCGACCGGGTCGTGGCGCCGACCAGGGTGAACGGGGCGAGGTCCAGCGGGATCGCCGTCGCGCCCGGGCCCTTGCCGAGGACGACGTCGACCCGGAAATCCTCCATCGCCGCGTAGAGGAGCTCCTCCGCCGGTCGGGCGATGCGATGGATCTCGTCGAGGAACAGCACCTCACCCGGTGTCAGCGCGGTGAGGATCGCGACCAGGTCACCGGCCCGCTCGATCGCCGGCCCGCTGGTCATCCGCAGCGGGACTCCCAGCTCCTCGGCGATGATCATCGCGAGGCTCGTCTTGCCCAGCCCCGGCGGGCCCGAGAGCAGCACATGGTCCGGTGGCCGCCCGCGGCCCTGGGCACCCTCCAGCATGATGGAGAGCTGCTCACGCACCTTCCGCTGACCGACGAACTCGCTCAGCGTCCGCGGGCGCAGACCCGCCTCGAACGCCCTCTCCTCGGGCGTCGCCGCGGCGGAGACCAGGCCGCCGTCGTCCGCCGTCATGACACCCCCCGGACACCCCACGCCGCTGCCCGCGCCCGGACCGGTGCCCTCATCGCGGCCGCAGTATCGCGAGGCTCGCACGCAGCAGCGCTGCCGGGTCCACCGCGGCGCCCGCGTCACCCATGACGCCCGCGCCACCTGCGTCACCTGCGTCCGCGCCCGCCGCGGCGCCCGCAGCGAGGACGGCATCCTGGGCCTCCCGCGCCGAGTAGCCGAGCCCGACCAGAGCGTCGCGAACCTGCTCGGCGGGGCCACCAAGCCGAAGCTCGGCGACGGCGGCGGCGGCTGCCGCCGCGCCGCGTGGCGCCGGAACCGGCGCGCCGGGCGGACCGATCTTGTCCCGCAGGTCGAGGACGATGCGCTGGGCGCCCTTGCGGCCGATCCCGGGAACCTTGGTGAGCGCGGCCAGGTCCTCCGCCGCGACCGCCCGCCGCACCGCGTCCGGACTGTGCACGCCCAGCACGGCCTGGGCGAGCCTGGGCCCCACCCCGGCGGCACCCTGCAGGATCTCGAAGACGTCCCGCTCGTCGGCATCGGCGAAGCCGTAGAGCGTCAGCTCGGTCTCCCGGACGACCAGGGTCGTCGACAGCTTCGCGCGCTCACCGACCCGCAGCCCGGCCAGCGTCGCGGGCGTGCACCACACGAGGATCCCGACACCACCGACGTCCACCACCGCGGAGGTGGGCGAGAGCGCCTCGACGGTTCCGCTGATCGACGCGATCACGACGCCGGTCCCGTCGGCGAGGTCGGAGTCGTCGCCGTCATGCCCGACTGCCCCGCGGGTCCGCCACCCGGGCGCGAGGGTCCGCGGCACGCATGCGGGCCAGCGCCGGGCCACGCCACAGATGACACAGCGCGAGCGCCAGCGCGTCCGCGGCATCGGCCGGCTTCGGCGCCTCCGCCAGATCAAGAAGCCTGGTCACCATGAACCCCACCTGTGCCTTGTCGGCCCGCCCGCTGCCGGTCACCGCGGCCTTGACCTCGCTGGGCGTGTACAGACCGATCGGCAGCCCACGGCGGGCTGCCGCCACGATCGCGACGGCGCCGGCCTGGGCCGTACCCATCACCGTGCGCACGTTCGCCTGGCTGAACACCTTCTCCACGGCCACCGCGTCCGGGCGCAGCCGGTCCAGCCACTCCTCCACGCCTTCGGAGACGGCCCGCAGCCGCTGCGCCACCTCGTCGGACGCCGGCGTACGCACCACGCCGACGTCGACCAGGCTGGCCCGTCGGCCCGGGCCACCGTCGACCACACCAATGCCACAGCGGGTCAGCCCAGGATCGACCCCGAGAACACGCAACGAGCCCTCCCGGCCACGTCCACGAACATCCGTTCGATCCTAGTGGCCGGGGCAACCCGGGACATCCGCGACACGCCGCGACCGGCTCAGCTCGACACGAGCTCCATGACGTCGTCCGAGATGTCCGCGTTGAACCAGACGTTCTGGACGTCGTCGAGGTCCTCCAGCGCTTCGACCAGCTTGAGGACCTTCCGGGCCGGCTCCTCGTCGAGCGACACGCTCACCGAGGGCAGCCAGGAGATGTCCGCCGAGGCGACCGCGAGGTCGGCATCACCCGCCGCCACCCGGACCGCGTGCAGGTCCGTAGCCTCGGAGACAACCTCGAACGCCTCGCCGACGTCGTTGACCTCCTCCGCGCCCGCATCGAGCACAGCCAGCAGGACGTCGTCCTCGGTGAGCTCGGCCGTCTTGTCGATCAGCACGACGCCCTTGCGGTTGAACAGGTATGACACCGAGCCCGGGTCGGCCGGTGTGCCACCGTTGCGGGTGATCGCCACCCGGACGTCGGACGCGGCCCGGTTGCGGTTGTCGGTGAGGCACTCGACGAGCACGGCGACCCCGTTCGGCCCGTAGGCCTCGTAGGTGACCGACTCGTAGTTCGCCCCGCCGGCGAGCTCACCGGATCCGCGCTTGATCGCCCGGTCGATGTTGTCGTTCGGCACAGACTGTGACTTCGCCTTGGCGATGGCATCGGCGAGCGTCGGGTTGCCCGCCGGATCCCCACCGCCCGTCTTCGCCGCCACCTCGACGGTCTTGACCAGCTTGGCGAACAGCTTCCCGCGGCGGGCGTCGACGACCGCCTTCTTGTGCTTGGTGGTCGCCCACTTGGAGTGACCGCTCATGTCCTGCCCCTCTTGAGCCCGAGCTCGGATCGCACGATCTGGACGAACAGCCGGTGCACCCGGATGTCCCCCGTCAGTTCAGGGTGGAACGACGTGGCCAGCAGACACCCCTGCCGGACGGCGACCGGGCGGTCGCCCACCCGGGCCAGCACATCCACACCGTCCCCTGCCTTTTCTACCCAGGGCGCCCGGATGAAGACAGCATGCACCTGCGGCCCGTCGACGCCGGCAACCGTCAGGTCCGTCTCGAAGGACTCCACCTGACGACCGAAGGCGTTGCGCCGCACGACCACATCAAGACCACCGATCAGTGGCTGATCCGGCCGACCATCGATCACGTCCCGGGCAAGCAGGATCATGCCAGCGCACGAACCGAAGACCGGCAGGCCCCCGGCCACGGCGGCCCGCAGCGGCTCGAGCAGCTCGAACACCCGCAGTAGCCGCCCGATCGTAGTGGACTCGCCACCGGGCAGGACCAGCCCGTCGAGCGACTCCAGCTCGGCGGCCCGGCGGACCTCGCAGGCCTCGGCACCAGCCCCGGCGAGAGCGCGCGCGTGCTCCCGCACGTCGCCCTGCAACGCCAGGACACCGATCCGCGGGAGGCTCACCAGCCGCGGTCGGCGAAGCGCGCCTGCGGCGGGAGCTCACCGACGTTGATGCCGACCATCGCCTCACCCAGACCACGCGACACCTTGGCCAGCACTCCGGGGTCGTTGTACATCGTCGTGGCCTCGACGATCGCCCGTGCGCGCCGGGCCGGGTCACCGGACTTGAAGATGCCCGAACCGACGAAGACGCCGTCCGCACCGAGCTGCATCATCAGCGCTGCGTC
Source organism: Parafrankia irregularis (assembly GCF_001536285.1). Lineage (NCBI taxonomy): Bacteria > Bacillati > Actinomycetota > Actinomycetes > Frankiales > Frankiaceae > Parafrankia > Parafrankia irregularis. The sequence goes on from NZ_FAOZ01000006.1 coordinate 38,644, forward strand.
CGCCGGGGTGGCGATCCCACCGGCGGTGAACAGCACGACCGGCAGGTGCCCGAGCCGGGCGACCTCGGTGACCAGCTCCACCGGAGCCCGCAGCTCCTTCGCCGCGGCGTAGAGCTCCTCCGGGGGCAGCGCCGACAACCGCGCGATCTCCGCCCGGATGGTGCGCATGTGCACCACCGCGTTGGAGACCTCGCCGGTGCCCGCCTCACCCTTCGAGCGGATCATCGCGGCGCCCTCCGAGATCCGCCGCAGCGCCTCCCCCAGGTTCGTGGCACCGCAGACGAAGGGAACCGTGAAAGCCCACTTGTCGATGTGGTGGTGCGGGTCGGCCGGGGTCAGCACCTCGGACTCGTCCACGTAGTCGACGCCCAGCGACTGGATGATCTGCGCCTCGACGAAGTGCCCGATCCGGGCCTTGGCCATCACCGGGATGGAGACCGCCTCGATGATCCCGGCGATCATGTCGGGATCGCTCATCCGTGCGACGCCGCCCTGCGCACGGATGTCGGCCGGCACCCGCTCCAGCGCCATCACCGCGACGGCGCCCGCGTCCTCGGCGATCCGGGCCTGCTCGGGGGTGACGACGTCCATGATGACGCCGCCCTTGAGCATCTCCGCCATGCCGCGCTTGACCCTGGCGGTGCCGGCGTGCCTCTCCCCGCCACCCGGCGTGCCGGGGCCGGTCGGCGAGGTGCCCGCGGCTGGGGCGGTGGTGGTCGGGCCGTCGGACATCATGTGGTGTCTCTTTCGAATAGTGCGGACACGGGTTCTCCGGACGACGCCCGCGACGATGCCGACCGGCAGGTGACCGCCGGATGGATCCGGCGCCCTGATCCGGCGACGACCGACCACGGCCGGTGCCCCCGAGGAACCCTCGGCTACGGGCGGACCACCGATGACGTCAGGACCGCGCACAGCGGTGCGGGACCGGACGAACGGATCGGCCGGCCGAGCACCGGGCCGCGCAGGGAGCTGACTCTCCGGCGGTCGTTCCGGGCTGGACGGACCCGCACATGGCGGGCCCGCACGTAATGGCTGCGAAACCATCGTACGGCCGGACAGTGCCGGTCCTACCCGGTCGCCGGCATCGGCGGGATCGACAGCGGCGGTGGCGGTCGCCACATCGCCCACCAGATCGGATCTCGGGGACAAATCGTTCTTCGACGGACTTCGGAGTATCCTGCCCTGCTGCGACGAGGAGCACCCGGGAGAAACATGACAAACCCCTACGGCCCGCCGCCCCCAGGGCCATGGCCCGGGCCAGGCCCCGCACCCCGGGGCCCCGGGGCTCCCGGTGGATTCGGCGCTCCCCCCGGCGGACCGCCCGGCTGGCCGCCACCGGCGGCACCGGCGGCACCGGCGCCCACGGGTGGCGCCCCACAGCCCGGCGCCAACTGGCCCGTGGGCAGCACCCCACAGCCCGGCCCCGGCTGGCCCGCGCATGCCGGCCCACCGCCGGGCAGCGGCTGGCCGCAGCCCCCGGTCGGCTACCCGAACGCCGGCTGGCCCGGCGCCGGAGCACCCGGGCCGCGCTGCCGAGTCTGCGGCGCCGCGCCGGCCGCGCAGACGACGATCCGCGAGCACCAGGGATTCTTCGTCCTGATGCGGTTCCGATCCGAACCCGGCCCCTTCTGCCGGGACTGCGGAACCTCCAGGCTGCGCGCGATGAGCGCGCGGACCCTGTGGCAGGGCTGGTGGGGAATCGCCTCCATGCTGATCACGCCGGTGGTCCTGGTGTTGAACCTCGGCGCGAACCTGAAGATCAAGAAACTTCCTCCCCCGGGCCCCGCCTACGGCCCGCGGCCGCGACCGGAGCCGCCGTTGACCCGGCGGCCGGCCGCACTCGGGGTGCTGGTCCCGCTCGCGGCCCTGGTCCTGGTGGTCGGGGTGATCGTCGGGAGCCAGCCGGGTGCCACCCGCGTCAGCACGGGAGACTGCGTCCGCCGGGACGGTGACGGCGTAGCGGTCGTCGGATGTGACTCACCAGACGCCCAGTTCCTCGTCCTGAGCCGCGTGTCCGGCGACTCGGATGCGCTGTGCGAGCTGATGGCGCGCTCCACGGCGACGTACACCGAGACCGGCGGCGGCTCGGACTTCGTCCTGTGCCTGGCCCCTGCTCCGGGGGCGGATTCGGGCTCCGACCAGCAGGATCAGCCCGGTCGCGGCCGAGACGGCACCGGCGGCGGGACGGACATCCGGGACGCCTGACACCGCCCGGGGCGCGGTAGCGGGCACGGGCACGGACACGGCCGCACGGGCACGGCCGCGCGGGGCGGCTGGTCAGGTGCCGAATACCGCGGCTCCGCCCTCCGGGTGGGGCGGGCCGTCCCCGCGCACAGGCAGCGCGTCGTCGATCTCGAAGTAGGCCGGCAACGGCCGCCGCCCCGCCAGGTGCAGCACCCGCACGATGCGCCGCCCGGCGAGCGATCGGACGTCCCCCACCGCGTCGTTGTGGAACTGGCGGGCCAGCACCACCCTGGCCGCCGCCGCGTCCAGTGCCGCGACGGCCTCAGGCGTCTCCCGCCCCACCGCAACGACGGCGGAGGAGCGCAGCGCGCGGCTCAGCGCGTTCTCGGCATCCTCGGCAGCCGAATCCAGGCCGGCACCGGCGGACGGAGCCGCATCGGCGGGCTGCGGAGCCGTGTCTGAGGACCGGGCCGCCGCCGAGGGCCGAGCGGCGTCGGCGAGCAGAGCGGTGTGGCCGGCTCGGGCACTCTCGGCGGCGGTGGCGAGTTCGGACAGCTCGTACCGCCGCGCGAGGGTCTGCGCGGCCTCGGCCCGTGCGAGAAGCTGCACGACCAGGCCGGACCTGGCCGCGTCGACCCGGCTCGCCAGGCGGTCGAGCCGGCTCGCGAGCCAGGTCAGATAGGTCGCGGCCGCGACAACAAGCACAACCACGGCCACGACGACCGTCATCGGGGGCCCCGGGGGATACCCCGGCCCCGGCCTTCGGACCGGGGAGGGATCCGGCTTCCCGCGGAGCGGGGCAGGGGTCGGTGGTTCGCTGTCAGGCGGACCACCGTTCGGGAACGCGACGTCACAGCTGGATGAGCCAACCTCAACACCGCGAACCCCTGTTCGTGTAGTTGGAATCCCCCACGTTCACTTCACCAGAGGGGAGGACGTCAACTCGCGCAGCGTAGTCAACTCCGATGGATGAACTCTCCCCGGGATCGACCACACGAAGGACACCGCGACGGATCATCTCCGCTCCGCATCCAGCCTGGTCGGAGGCGCCAGCAGTCGAGTCCCCCTGCATGCGGCGAGCCACGATGCGCACCGGGGGTCGACCACGAGCGTTGCGGTCAGCTCTCGTCCGCCGCCGCGACCGACACCGGCCGGTCCCCGGAGACCATCTCGTAGACGCTCACGATGCGTTGCGTCACAACCCGCCAGTCGTAGCTCATGACCACCGAACGACCGCGTTCGACCAGCCGCGCTCGTTCCGTGGGATCGCGGAGCAGATCGGCGAGCCCCGCCGCCAGCTCCGCCGGCTCACCCACGCCGAACAGCCGCCCGGCACGCCCGTCGTCCAGCACTCGCCGGAAGGCGTCGATATCGCTGGCCATGACCGGTGTTCCCGCCGCCATCGCCTCCAGCAGCACGATCCCGAAACTCTCCTGCCCCGTGTTGGGCGCGCAGTACACGCTCCCGGAGGCGAAGACCGCGGGCTTGTCGGCCTCGGGCACCAGGCCGATCAGGTCAACCCGATCGACCAGCGACCGGTCGATCCGCGCGCGGACGGCGGCCGTGTCCCCCGGGCCCGCCACCAGCAGCCGGGCGTCGGGGACCCGCTCGACCAGCATCGGGAAGGCCGCCATCAGCACGTCGAGGCCCTTGCGGGGCTCGTCGATGCGCCCGAGGAAGACCACGGTCGGAGCACCCGCACCCGCACCCGTCGTGCTGTCGCCGCTGCCGTCGTACCCGGGCAGCGGTCGGGCGCCCTCGAAGGCGCGTACCGCGACGCCGTTGGGGATGAGGATGGCACCGGTGCCCAGATGCTCCACCAGCGTGCGACGCGCCGCCTCGGACACCGCGATCCGGGCCCGCAGCTTCTCGAACGACGGCTGCAGCGCGACCTGGGCCGCGGTCAGCATGCGGGACCTGGGGTTCGACGTGTGGAACGTCGCGACCAGGGGGCCGTCCGCGAGCATGCAGGCCAGCAGGCTGATGCTGGGCGCCGTCGGCTCGTGCGCGTGCAGCACGTCGAAGTCGTGCTCGCGCAGCCACCGGCGCACCCGCGCGGCCGACACCGGTCCCATGAGCAGGCGTGCGACCGAGCCGTTGTAGGGCACCGGCACCGCGCGCCCGGCGTCAACGGCGTAGGGCGGCAGGGCGGACTCGTCGTCCACCGGCGTGATCACCGAGACCTCGTGGCCGGCCTCCAGCAGCGACTCGGCCAGGTCACGCACGTGTGCCTGGACCCCGCCGGGGACGTCCCACGTGTACGGACAGGCGAGTCCGATCTTCACAGCCGACCCTTCCTCACCGCACGGGTTCGCGCCAGATCCGCTGGAGCATGTGCCAGTCGGCCGGGTGGGCGGCGATCCCCGCGGCGAACTCGTCCGCCAGCACCTGGGTCATGGTCTGGACGTCGGTGTGCTCGACCTCGGGATGGATCCGCGCGCTCCAGCCGTCGTCATCGAACCAGAGCGTCACCGGCAGCAGGGCCGCGCCCGTGCGCAGCGCGAGGGCGGCCGGGCCGGGCGGCATCGTCGCGGGGGCCCCGAAGAAGGTGACTTCCACGCCGGCCTCGGAGAGGTCACGGTCGGCCAGCAGGCAGAGGGCCCCACCGGCGCGCAGCCGCTCGGTGAGCAGTTCCGCCGGCGGCTGCTCACCGCCGGTCAGCGGGACGACCTCCATGCCGAGCGCGGCACGGAAACGGACAAAACGATCGAAGAGCGGCTCCGGGCGCAGTCGCTCGGCGACGGTGGTGAACGGGACCCCCGTCGCGACCAGCCAGGCGCCGGCCTGCTCCCAGTTCCCCATGTGCGGCAGGGCCAGGATCATGCCCCGGCCGGTCGCATGGGCGCCGCGCAGCCTCGCCTCGTCCAGCACCCGCATCCGGCCGACGATCGAGTCCGTCGGCATGTCCTGGAGGCGGAAGACCTCCATCCAGTACCGGGCGTAGGAGCGCAGCGCCGAGCGCGTCAACGCGTCCAGATCAGTGCCGGCGGGAACGACCCGGGCCAGGTTGGCCCGCAGCCGGGTGGTCCCCCGCCCGCCGCGGCGCCACGCGAGGTCCGCGGCCCGCCGGAACAGCCAGGCCGCCAGCGCCCCGGGCAGCAACCGGACCAGCCGCCACCCCAGCACGTAGGCGAGCAGCGTCACCCGGCCAGCGAGCGTCATCGGCAGCCCGCTCCCGCGACTGGTTCCAGGCCCGCTCCCACGCCCGCCTCCGAGCCCGCTCCCACCTCAGCGGCCCGGCGCGACCTGCGGGACCGGCGGCACGCCCCGCGGCCCGCCGCCGGAACCAGCCACGCCGGCCCCGCCAGCCCCGCCAGCCAGGTCAGGCGCACCGGTCTGGCTCACCACCGAAGAGGCCACCGAAGGACCCGCCCCGGTCTGGTCGGCCTCCGTGGCCTCCCCGGCGGCGTTCGACTCGCCGGCCGGCGGCACGAGGGTCGGCCGGCCGGAGCGGACGAACTGCCGATACACGTGGACCACACGCTGGGCCACCGTGAGCACGGTCGCGCCCACCAGGAACCACAGCGCGACCGGCAGCAGGTACGGCACGCCGAGGCCGTACAGGCCCGCGGCGACGAGCAGGATCAGCAGCCGCTCGCCTCGCTCGGCGAAGCCGACGTTGCAGGTGAAGCCGAGGCTCTCGGCCCGGGCCTTCACATAGGAGGTCACCGAGCCGGCGACCAGGCACAGCAGCGCCGCGCCGGCGAGCGGCAGCGAGTCACCGTCGCCCGCGTACCAGATCACCAGCGAGCCGAAGATCGCGCCGTCGCCCACCCGGTCCGAGGTCGAGTCCAGGAAGGCACCCCACTTCGAGGAGATCCCGCGAGCACGGGCGATCACACCGTCGACCAGGTCGGAGAAGACGAACAGGGTGATGACGAGGGTGCCGACGAAGAAGTGCCCGAGAGTGAAGAACCCCAGCGCGCCGCCGGCGACGCCGATCGTTCCGATGACCGTGACCAGGTCGGGCGACACCGACGACCGCGCGGCCCACTGGCTCAACGGATCGAGCACCTTCTGGATCTGGGGTCGCGCATTGCTAGCGAGCATGTCCGTCCCGTCGTCTGTCGTGTACCGCCCGGGTTGGGCGGTCTCACAGTACCGCCGTCACGATCCGCTCATTTCTCATCACGATCCGGCCTGGATTTGTTGTCCCCGTCACATCGGGGGACTCTTCGGGGTACGCGTCAGCGTCATGGCCAACCTCCTCGGCCCGGGGTCCCGGCAGTGACCGCCGGGCCCTCCCGGCGCTGGCCGCGAGGCGGACCACACCGGCCTCGAACGAGGCCGGTGTGCACTCGGCCCGCCGAGCCCCGATGGGAGGCGGTATGACAACAGCGGCACACGACGTGCGGAACGTCGTTCTCGTCGGCCACACCGGCGCGGGCAAGACGACTCTGCGGCAGCACCTGTTCCAGGTGGCGGCGAGCCTTGGCAGCCACGTCGATGTCACGGCGGACACCGCGGCCGGCGAGGGCCGTCCGTCCTCGCCTGGATCCAACCGGGCGACTGGATCCAACCGGGCGACTGGAGCGAACGGAGCAACTGGAGCGAACGGAGCCTGGCCCGGGGTGGGTGCCGCCGGAGGCGGCGCGGGCACGGCCTCCGGCGGGGAAACCGCCCAACGCAGCGTCTCGCTGGTTCTCGGCTCGCTGCGGCATCGCGGCGTGACCGTGAACCTGCTGGACACCCCGGGCTATCCGGACTTCGTCGGCGAGCTTCGGGCCGGGCTACGGGCCGCGGACGCGGCACTGTTCGTGATCAACGCGATCGAGGGGATCGACGGCTCCACCAGAATGCTCTGGGACGAATGCGCGGCCGTGGGCATGCCCCGCGCCATCGCCATCACCCGTCTGGACCATCCCCGCGCGGACTTCGATGCCATGGTGATGGCCTGCCAGGAGGCGTTCGGGGCCGGGGTCCTCCCCGTCTACCTGCTGGAGGGAACCAACATCCCCGACCCGGACTACCCGGCGACCGCGGCCACCGCTCGGACCGACGGCGCTGGCGGCGCCGGGGCGGCGCGGCGAACACCGCCCCGCCGGCTGATCGGCCTGGTGACCGGACGGCTGATCGACTACACGGCCGACGGCCGCCACGAGCACGAACACCCGGTCGAGCTCACCGGAGCCGCGGCCGACGCACGGGGCGCGCTGCTTGAGGGGGTCATCGCCGAGAGCGAGGACGAGGCGTTGCTCGACCGGTATGTCGACGGCGCCGAACTCGATCCGAAGATCCTGCTGGACGATCTGGAGACGGCGGTGGCCCGCGGCTCCCTCTATCCGGTGCTGCCGCTCATGATCCCACCCGGTCCCGAGCGGGGGGCGCACGACTTCCAGCCCGGTCTGGGGACGGCGGAGCTCCTCGACCTGTTCACCTACGCGTTCCCCGCCCCGAGCGAGCACCCGCTGCCCAGGCTCACCCGCCCGGACGGATCCCCCTGCCCACCCGCACATGCCGACCCGTCCGGGCCGCTCGTCGCCGAGATCGTGCGTACCACCACCGACCCGTACATCGGCCGGATGTCGATGGTCCGGGTGTTCTCCGGCACGCTGCGCCCCGACGCGTCGGTGCATGTGTCCGGGCACGGACGGGCCGCCGCGGGCCACCCCGACCACGAGGACCGCGAGCGGATCGGCGCCCTCTCCCAACCGATCGGGCTGTCCCTGCACTCGGTCGACGAGTGCGCCGCGGGTGGCCTCTGCGTGATCACCCGGCTGGCCACCGCGGAGACCGGGGACACCCTCTCCGACCCGGCGGACCCGCGGTACCTCCCGGCGTGGACCATGCCCGAGCCGCTGCTACCCATGGCTGTGCAGGCACAGGCTCGATCCGACGAGAGCAAGCTCTCCGCTGCGCTCGGGCGCCTGGGCGCCGAAGACCCCACGCTGACCGTGCGCCATGACCCCGACACGGGCCAGCTCGTCCTGTGGTGCATGGGTGAGGCCCACGGTGACCTGGTGCTGGAACACCTGCACGACCGCTTCGGCGTCACGTTGGAGAAGGTGCCGCTGCGCCTGCCGCTGCGCGAGACCGTCCGTGCCAGCGCCGAGGGCGTCGGCCGGCTGGTCAAGCAGTCCGGCGGACACGGCCAGTACGCGATCTGCCGGATCGTCGTGGAACCGCTGCCCGCCGGGAGCGGCATCGAGTTCGTCGACGAGGTCGTCGGCGGCGCCGTACCCCGCCAGTTCGTGCCGTCGGTCGAGAAAGGTGTGCGCGCCCAGCTGGAACGCGGGCTGGTCGCCGGATTCCCCGCCGTTGATCTGCGGGTGCGGCTCGTCGACGGAAAAGCACACAGTGTCGACTCATCGGACCTGGCGTTCCAGGCGGCCGGCGGGCTGGCCGTGCGCGAGGCCGCCAACGCCGCCGGCGTGGTGCTGCTCGAACCCGTGCTGGAAATCGACGTCGACGTTCCCGACGAACACGTCGGCGCGGTGATGAACGACATCGCGACCCGCCGCGGCCGAGTCGTGGGGGTGACGTCCCAGGAAGGCGCAGGCGCCGGCGGAGAAGGACTCGAACGCGGTTCAGGACGCACCATGATTCACGCCGAGGTGCCGGCGCTGGAAATGACCCGCTACGCGATCGACCTGCGCTCCGTCAGCCATGGGACCGGTGTGTTCACCCGCCGGCCCCATGGCTACGAGCGGCTTCCGGACCAGCTCGCGGCGAAGGTGACCGGGCTGGCCTGAGCCTCGTCGCGGTGGCGCATGTGAGGCCCGTGCGCGGGCCTCACACCTGCTCTGTGCGGCTCCAGGCCGCGGCGAGCAGCTCCCGGGTCTGGCCGAGGAGCGCCGGCAGGACCCGGGTCGCCCCGACCACGGGCATGAAGTTCGTGTCGCCGCCCCACCGCGGCACCACGTGCTGGTGCACATGCGCGGCGATACCCGCGCCGGCCACCGTGCCGAGGTTCATTCCGGTGTTGAAGCCGTGTGCGCCGCTGGCCACCCGCAATGCGCGCAGCGCGTGCTGCACGAAGAGCGCCATCTCCACCGTCTCGTCGTAACTCATCTCCGCGTAGTCCGCGACGTGACGATAGGGAACCACCATCAGATGGCCCGCATTGTAGGGGTAGAGGTTGAGGACGGCGTAGACCGTTTTTCCGCGGGCGACGACGAGCCCTTCTTCGTCCGTCATCGCGACGATGGCACAGAACGGGCACTGGTCGCCGGGCGACCGCCCCTCCCCTTTTATGTACGCCATGCGATGCGGTGTGTAGAGGCGCTGGAAGGCGTCCGGATGACCGACACCCGCCTGCTCGTCCAGTGGCCCGCCGCCCGGAGCGGTGGCCGCGGTCATCGGGAGTGGCCTGCCGGGCGCGCGACCTCGAGCCGCCGCCGGCCCGCCGCTCGGACGTGAGCCAACCTCACCACGCTTGCCGCCTCCCGCACGCCCCGGGACCAGCCCCACCGACGACCGGCCATGGATTCCTCCGCTGCTTCCGTCCGGGACCACGGTACCCATCCACGAGCCGCCGCCGGTTGGCGCTTGGCAGGCCGTCTCCGCACCTGGCCGGGCGCGGTAGCCAGCCGGGAGGCTTCCCCCGAAGGCACGTCCGGGACAGATCCGGCCGTCGGTTCAGGACCGGCCGAAGGTCCGTACCGCTGCGCCGAAAGTCCGCACCACCACCAAAGTGCCACCACCGCGCAGCACGAGGCATCTGATTTTCTGGGCGTCGAACCGGCCCGACGACCTTCGTCACGGAGACCTCGAGACGACTGCGGGATCACCGAATCGGACGTCTCGGTACCCCTCAGGGGTACCGGTCGACCCCCTGGAAGGGCGCAGGTCACAGCCCAACAGCGCAGATGGGAGGGCGGCCGACCGTAGGGAGCGGAGAGTGCTGCCGCCATCGGGCGACGCAGCGGTGACACTGAGATGATGACGCGGAGATGCCGCGCGGTGTGTGGGCGTACGTGGTTTCGAACCACGGACCTCTGCCGTGTGAAGGCAGCGCTCTACCCCTGAGCTATACGCCCGCGCGATCCAACAAGCTACCTGACAGAACGGAACCGGTGCACCGGACCGGCCGGCACCGCCTCCAAACTACCCCAAAGCCTCTCAGACCAGCAGCTCCGGCCGGACGTGTTGCGCCCTCACCGAGCCTGGGCTCAGCTTACACGGACACGACCGAGGGACGGACAGGGGGTGGCCAACGGACGGATGCGGGCATGTCTGCCCTCCGGCTGATCCTCGGGACACGCCGGGTTGGCCGGGACTCGCCGTGGTTGAGACGGGTCCGGACAGGGAAGGCTATGAGTGGCACGGCCTCGGCAGAACGGCCATTGTGCTCGGGGGAACCCTCAGTCGAACGCGGAACACGATCACCGAGCGACACCTTCGGCTCGGCGATCACCACCGCGACCGACCGGGTCTTCTCAGGGGACTTCGGTCGGTCTTCCCGGGCAGGGCAACTCGCCCGAACCGCCGTAACGGATGTTGTCCTGGCATAACCTTGTTTCAAACGGGACTCAGAGAGGGAACTATCTCGTTACACGGGTGCTCGCCCGCACCACGCACCATGAGAGGCCGCCCGATGACTATTCGTCACGATTCGATCACCGCAGAACTCGCCCTTCGGCTCGTCGTTCCCGGTGGCGCTCCGGTTCCGGTCGCCGCCACGGTCCGATACGAGCCGGCCGACCCGTACGCGGTCAGTATCGGCTTCCGCACCGGGGCCGATGAGGTCGTGGAATGGACCTTCGCTCGGCAGCTCCTCAGTGACGGCGTCCGCCGGCCAGCCGGCGATGGCGACGTACAGGTCTGGCCCGCCGCCCAGTCGGGTGGGCGGATCGTGTGCCTGTCGTTGTCGAGTCCGTCCGGTCACGCGCTCTTCGAGATGCCACGTGCCGAGGTGCTGGCGTTCCTCCGCCGAACGTATGCGGCCGTGCCGCTCGGTGGAGAGAGCGATGTCATCGATCTGGACGCCGAGCTCGCCCTCCTGATCTGGGGCGGCCCCGAACGGTGACGCAACCGGGGTCGGCGTCGTGTCCGACCCCGGGCAGGCCGGTGCGGGCACATCCGGCACACAATGTCAGCTCCCGTCGACATGAGCGCCTGGTGGGGACTCTCCCCCACCAGGCGCTTCGCTATGTCGGCGGGTCCGCGGGTCCGTGTAGATCCGGGGTCCGTGTAGATCCGTGGGAGATCTCCGGCGCGGAGATCCTCAGCCTGTCGCCGAGACACGCCCGGACGTGCCGTACCCGGATCCGCGGGAGACGTCCGTCGGTCCGACACGCCCGCGCCAGCTCGTGGCGGTCGAGGCCGTGGCGGAGGCCAACGACAGCAGGTTGGCGGCCTTGAGCTCCGTCTCACGCCATTCCGCTTCCGCGTCGCTGCCCCAGGTGATTCCGGCGCCGGTACCGAACCAGATCCGCTCGTCGGCGAGCCAGAAGGTCCGGATGGCCACCGACAGCCAGCCACGCCGGGTGTCGGCGTCGACCCACCCGATGCCGCCGCAGTAGTGACCGCGCGCGACCGGCTCCAGCCGGTTGATGATCCGCAACGCGCTCGATTTCGGCGCCCCGGAGACAGATCCCGGCGGACAGGTCGCGGCGAGCAGCTCGGCCCAGCCGACCTGGGGAGCAAGTGTCGCCTGCACAGTCGAGACGAGATGGACGAGGCCCGGGTGCTGCTCGACCCTGCACAGCGCCGGCACCGTGACGCTTCCCGGTCGCGCCACCCGCCCCAGGTCGTTCCGGACCAGATCGACGATCATCACGTTCTCGGCGACGTCCTTGTCCCGAAGGTCGGCGGCGGTCCGGCCGGTGCCCTTGATGGGGCCGGAACGGACCACGTCACCGTCTCGGGAGAGGAACAGCTCGGGAGAGGCACCGACGATGCGCAGATCCGCCTCGGGCGCATCGAGCACCACCGAGTAGGGCGCGGGGTTGCCCGCGGCCAGAACGGCCGCGAGGGCGGCGAGATCCGATCCCGCCGGGCCCGGGGCGATCGGTGCCGACAGAAGGCGGCACAGGTTCACCTGGTAGACCTCGCCGGCGGCGATCTCCGCGCGGATCGCACCGACCCCCGCGATGTAGGCCGCGGCGTCCATGCTCGTGGCCCACGAGTCATGTGCCGGGCCCTGCCAGGGCGCGGCGGCCGCCACCGCGGCCGCCGGGGCCTGACGCACCTCGCGAAAGCGGACGCAACGGCAGCCGCCCTCGAAGTCGACGACCACTCCCCAGAAGCCGCCGCCGTCCAGCACACGCAGGTCGTCCGAGACGTCCATCACGCCGGTGGCGAGCAGTCCTCCCGCCAGGAGATAGGACTCCCGGCCCCGGACCGCCCCTGGGACGGTCACTCCAGCCGCCCGTGACCGCATTGCGCGCCGCTCCCTGAAAGTCGTCCCCCCGTCGTGATGCCCCTGTTCGCGTACTTCATTCCGCTGACCGTATCGCCGCGGTCGACGTGGCCGCGCCTGCCCCGTCACCATTCAGCGCTTACCGGCCGGCCAGCCGGCCGCGCTCCGGCCTCTGCCCACCGGCCGGCGCCCTCCGGCCTGCCGGAGAGGAGGCGCCCGCACCACGAGGGTGGGCCGCCATCGTGGCTGGCCGACACCTGAGCGTGACGGTCGACCGCCCCAGCCAGCGCCGGCGCCGCTTCCAACGCCAAAAGTGACTGTCAGCCCAACTCACCACCAACGATCGGGCGACATTCGAGCGACATCCCGGCACGGCGGCGTTCACATTCGACGACCGCCCCGATCGTCCGCTAGAGTGCTACCTACACCGCCAAGCGGGAAGCCGATCCGATCGGCGAACCGGGTCCCCCAGGGGGGATCAAGCGGAACATGCGGACGTGGCTCAGTGGTAGAGCATCACCTTGCCAAGGTGAGGGTCGCGGGTTCGAATCCCGTCGTCCGCTCGGAAGCGGTGTGGTCAGAGATTGCAGCCATCACGGCCTTTCGCGGCGGAGTGGCCGAGTGGTTTAGGCAAGGGCCTGCAAAGCCCTGTACGCGGGTTCGATTCCCGCCTCCGCCTCTGATCCAAATTGCGGGCGATTAGCTCAGTGGGAGAGCGCTACCTTGACACGGTAGAGGTCACTGGTTCAATCCCAGTATCGCCCACCACTCCGGATGCGCTGCGGCGCAACGGAAACGGCCACCCCGGCGGGGTGGCCGTTCTGCTGTTCGGGATCACTTCCGCTGTTCGGGATCACCCGTGGGAACTGGGTGGGAACGAACATCCTCCGTCGCGGTCGGGAACTTGCACCTACGAGCGGCCGTCGTCCGGCGGGCTGCCGGTCAGGTAGGCGGCGAGCCCGTCGGCGACACCCTCTGCCGCCCGCTGACGCCAGGCTGGATCCTTGATCCGCGCGGCGTCGCCGGGATTGCGCATGTTGCCGCACTCCAGGAAGACCTTCGGCACCCGGGAGAGGTTCAGCCCTCCGAGATCCGAGCGGATGGCGATGCCGTCAGAACCCAGGTAGTCGGACCGGGGCTGCCCGGTGGCCGCGCCGAATGACGCCCGAAGCAGGTCCGCCAGCTGGCCCGAGCTGTCCAGGATCGCGTTGTTCGACCCGTCGGGGCTGGCCGCGGGCGCGATGACGTGGAATCCGCTGCCCTCCGCCGGGCCCCCGTCCGCATGGATCGACACCACGGCGTCCGCGCCGGCCTCGTTGCCGATGCGGGCCCGCTCGTCGACGCAGGGCCCGACACCGTCGTCCTCGTTGCGGGTGAGGATCACCGTGGCACCCAGGGCGCGCAGGAGGTCCGCCGCTCGGATCGCGACGTCGAAGTCGAACGCGTGCTCCGCGTACCCGTCGTCGGTCGAAGCGCCGACGGTGTCGCACTCCTTCTGGAAACCACCGGCGTCGACACGCCGGTTGATGGCTGCCGGGTGGGCGCCGTTGCCACCGTTGTGACCCGGATCGAGTACCACGGTCCGCCCGAGCAGGGTCCGGGAATCCTGCGCGGAGGCGACCTCGACGCCGGGATGCCGGGCGCCGGGTGAGCTGGCGCCGTCGGGCCAGAACGCCAGTCCCGCCGAAGCGACGGCGATGAGCGCGAGCGCAGCGCCGGCGAGTACGGCAAAGGGTGACACCGCTCTGGGCGTGTTCCGGGGCCTGCTCCCGGGCCTGCTTCTGGGCAATGGACGCCCCCCGCTCCTGTCCGCCCCCCACAGGCCGACCAGCCCAGTGCCCAGCCTCACACCACGAAGCCACCGAAGGGCCGGACAATCTGAACTAGCCGTATAGAACCATATACGCGCTAGTCCTCAGCCCTCCCGTGTCAGACCCGACAGCTCGGCCGGGCGCGGGACGGAGTCGCAGGATGGAGTCGCGGGACGGAATCAGGGCGCGGTGACGAAATCGATCAGCTCCTCCACCGCACGCAGCAGGCCGGGCTCCAGGTCGGCGTACGAGTCGACCGCCGCGAGGATCCGCCGCCACATCTCGACGGGATCAGCGACGCCGAGCGCGGCGCAGACACCTTCCTTCCAGGGCCGCCCACGCGGAACCGTGGGCCAGGCCTGGATGCCGACCGAGGCAGGCTTCACGGCCTGCCAGATGTCGATGTACGGGTGCCCGGTGACGAGCACATGCTCGCCGGTGACGCCCGCCGCGATCCGGCTCTCCTTGGAGCCCGCGACCAGGTGGTCGACAAGCACCCCGAGCCGACGGCCCGGGCCGGGCTGAAAGCCACGAACGATCTCCGGGAGGTCGTCGACACCGTCCAGCGGCTCGACGACGACTCCCTCGATCCGCAGGTCGTCACCCCACACTCGTTCCACCAGCGCGGCGTCGTGCAGGCCTTCGACGTAGATCCGGCTGGCCCGGGCCACCCGGGCGGGCAGGCCTGGGACGGCGATCGAGCCCGAGGCGGTGCGCCCCGGTGGACGCGGCGCGGCCGACCGGGCTCGGATGAGTGTCACCGGCTCCCCGTCCAGCAGGAAGACACCCCCGTCCAGGGGGAAGGACCGCCTGCGGCCGTGCCGGTCCTCAAGGATGACGCCGCCGGCCTCGATACCGACCACGGCGCCGCAGAAACCCGATTCGGCGTCCTCCACGACCAGGTCTCGCTCGATCTCGACCGCCCGCGGCGGCCTGGGCGCCCTGGCGTCGACGCTGGACTGGGCCAGGACATCGGATCCGTAGTCGCGGCTGCGCACGCCCGCAACCTACAGTGGGACAGGGACGGGCATTCCCGACGACACGCCGCGGGTGTCCCGATCGAGCCATCAGCCGCCGGCCTGGGGCGGGCCGTTGGGCGTCCGCCCGCGAAGCCCGCCCGCGAGGTCCGGCCAAGCGGGTGCGGGATCGGGCCGGCCGGCCGGCCGAGGATCGGAGCGCAGCGATGGGCACGCGTTACGGCGACGGGGTGGCGCTTCTGGTCATCGACCTGCAGAACGATTTCGCCACGGTCGGCGGCAGCCTCTACGTCACCGGCGGCGAGGAGATCATCGCCGGGGTCAACCAGGAGATCGCCGCGGCGGCCGACGCGGGCAGTCCGGTCTTCTACAGCCAGGACTGGCATCCGCCGGCCACACCGCACTTCGTCACCGACGGGGGTGTCTGGCCGCCCCACTGCATACGTGACACGCCCGGGGCGGATTTCCATCCCGGCGTGGTGATCGCCGGTGAGGTCATCCGCAAGGGTGTCGACGGAGCGGACGGCTACTCGGCCTTCTCCGTCCGGGACCCGCGTTCGGGCGAGCGGTCCGCGACCGTGCTCGGTCAGCGGCTCGCCGCGGGAGCGGTGACGAGCGTCGTCGTGGTCGGCCTGGCGGGTGACTACTGCGTGCTGGAGACGGCCCTCGACGCCCGGGAACAGGGCCTGGAGGTCACTGTCCCGCTCGCGCTCACACGCTTCGTGGAACGCGTTTCGGGCGACCGCGAACGCGCGGTCGCCCGGATGATCGAGGCGGGGGTACGGGTACCGGCCTGACCTGCGCCGGCCAGTACCGCCCGCCGCGGCCCCGCGGCCTCACCCGCGGTCAGGCCGCACAGTCCCGGCACACCATGCGGCGAGCGTCATGCAGCTGGCTGCGGTGGTGGACCAGGTAGCAGCTGGTGCACGTGAACTCGTCCGCCTGCCGTGGCAGGACTCGGACGGTCAGTTCCTCCCCGGACAGATCGGCGCCCGGCAGGCCGAGCTCGGTCTCGAACGGATCAGCGTCGTCACCAAGGTCCGCCGCCGCGTCCGCCCGCCGGGCCTTCAGGGCCTCCAGGCTCTGCTCGGAATCCTCGAGATCGGCTGTTCGGGGGGTGTCGTAATCGGTGGCCACTGAGTTCTCCCAGAAAGGTTGTGCTCTTGTCGTGCGCAACCCACAACGCACGACCCCGGGGGTATGTGCCCGTCCGACCCACGGGAACACGATGTGGGCTTGACCACAGCAAGATGAGCAGGCGCTCATCGCCGCGCGGACGCCCGGCTAAGGACGCTTCGGGCTGATCACGATCTGTCCGGAAAAACGGCTCATCCAGTGCGCCGGAGCCAGGTGACCGGTGCGCCGTGTGCCCCGCGGCGCAGCGGTTCCAGCACATCGTCCCAGGCGGTGCCGAGCAGCCGATGCAGGCCCCGGGACAGGGACTCCCGCGCCTCGCCGCGTTCCAGCAGGGCGAGCAGCGCCGCCTCGCCCACCACGACGTCCCCGTTGGCGGCGATGGCGGCGCGGTGCAGCCCCAGCTCGGGAGTGAAGGAGTACCGTTCCGCGTCACAGCCCGGGGAGGGGCCCTCGACCGTCTCGAAGGTCACATGCCCCAGCCGGCGCAGAACGGTCGCCAACCGGCCCGCTGTCCCCGGGGCCGCGCGCCACTCCAGGCCGGCATACAGGAAGCCGGGCTGGCCCGGCTGCGCCGTCCAGGTCAGGGAGACCGGGGCGGTCAGCGCGCCGGACACGGCGAACTCCAGGTGCGGGCACAGTGCCGGCGGACACGCCAGCACGGCCAGCTTGCCCGGCACGACGTAGGACGACGTGCCGGATGACAGCTCACGAGCCGTCGATGACATTGCCACCACGCGGGACCTCCGTCGACGAGGAACGCCTTCCCCTGCGTCTCGTCACATGAGCCCCTCGAATACCAGTCGATCGTGCCATGACCAGCGGGCCAGGACTAGACCCGCCCCCTCCCCTGGTGCCAGTTGTGGCGTGCCCCACCCCAACAGAGTGACTGGTTCTACCGCCCGCCCGGACCAGTGAGCCTCTTCCGTCGTCGGCTCGGGCTTCGGCCTCCCTGACCGTGGGCCGTGAGGTGGAAAGGGCTCACCACGGACCAGCACGGACCAGCACGGGCCGGATCAGGCGATGGGGTCCTCGGCCGTGGTGGGGCCGGCCTGCCCGGCGGGGCCGTTGGCCGGGCCGCGGGTGGCCCGGTCGGCGCGGGCCTCGACGTCGAACAGCCCGCCGGGGCCGGCCAGGCCCCCCAGCGCGGAGGTCAGCTCGCTCGGCACGATCCACAGCTTGCTCGCCTGCCCCTGAGCCAGCCGCGGCAGCATCTGCAGGTACTGGTAGGCGAGGAGCTTCTGGTCCGGGTCGCCCTCGTGGATGGCACCGAAGACCGTCCCGATCGCCTTCGCCTCACCTTCAGCGGCCAGGATCTGTGCCTCACGGTGGCCTTCCGCTCGCAGGATCGCGGCCTGCTTCTCGCCCTCCGCGCGAAGGATCTCGCTGGCCTTCACACCCTCGGCGGTCAGGATCGCGGCCCGACGGTCCCGCTCGGCCCGCATCTGCTTCTCCATGGAGTCCTGGATGGAGCGCGGCGGGTCGATCGCCTTCAGCTCGACCCGGTTCACCCGGATGCCCCACCGGCCGGTCGCCTCGTCGAGGACGCCGCGCAGCTGCCCGTTGATCTGGTCCCGCGAGGTCAGCGTCGCCTCCAGGTTCATGCCGCCGATCACGTTGCGCAGCGTGGTGACCGTGAGCTGCTCGATCGCGCGGATGAAGTCGGCGATCTCGTACGTCGCCGCACGCGGGTCGGTGACCTGGAAGTAGATGACCGTGTCGATGCCCACGACCAGGTTGTCCTCGGTGATGACCGGCTGCGGCGGAAAGCTCACGACCTGCTCCCGCAGGTCGATGCGTTCCCGGATCCGATCCACGATCGGCACCACGATCGCCAGCCCCGGCGTCAGCGTGCGGTGGTAGCGGCCCAGCCGCTCCACCACCATCGCCCGCGCCTGCGGAACGATCCGCACGGACCGAACCAGGAAGATCAGAACTACCAGCGCCACCACAGCGGCCGCGATGACTCCGCCCATCTCGGCTCCTTTCCTTGGTCAAGGCCGAGGTCCCGATCCCCGGCACACGTCCGAGACGATGCAACGGCACGCCCGGAACGGCCTAGGCGGGAGTCACCGGCCCGCCTGCGCCCGGCCCGCCGGAAGCGGGCCCCCCGGAACCGGGCCCGCCGGAACCCGGGTCGGGCGGGTCGAGGCCGGGCAGGTCGAGGCCGGGCGGCAGGTTCGGCTCGCTGCGGCAGACGACGGCCCGGGCGCCCTCGATCCGCAGCACCAGCACGGTCGCGCCGACGTCCAGCACGTCCGTGTCCGGGAACGATCGCGCGGACCAGACCTCGCCCGCCAGCCGCACCCGTCCGTCCCGCCCGTCGACCCGTTCGAGGACCTCCGCTCGCGCACCGACCAGCGCCTCCGTTCCGGTCCGCAGCTCCGGCCCCTGCTGGAGGTGGCGCCGCGCGACCGGCCGCAGGCCGAGGGTGAGGCCGGTCGAGGCGACGGCGAAGACGACGAGCTGTGCGATCAGATTCCCGCCCAGGGCGGCGACGCCCGCGCTGAGCAGAGCGGCGACCGAGAACATGATCAATATCAGGTCGAGGGTGAACAGCTCCCCCACCAGCAGGGCACCGGCCACGACGACCCAGACGACCTCATCCGCCATGGGACTCCCCCTCCCGCGGCCACGGCAGCAGCGATCGGCGAAACAACCGGGCACCCGACCGGGCGACCAGCCAAACGATCAACAAGAAACGCAGTGGTGGCAGCCAACGGCCGCCCGCGGTTCGCGCGCCAGCCGGTCACAGCCGGGTGGCGAGCCGTAGGCTTCGTGCGTATGTCGCAGGTCTGGCCAGGCAGCCCTTACCCCCTCGGCGCCACCTTTGACGGATCGGGCACCAACTTCGCGATCTTCTCCGAAGTCGCCGAGCGTGTCGAGCTCTGTCTGTTCGACGCCGCGGGTACCGAGCGGCGGATCGAGCTGCGGGAGCGCGACGCGTTCGTGTGGCACGCCTACCTGCCCGCCGTGCTGCCGGGGCAGCGGTACGGCTACCGTGTCCACGGGCCTCATGATCCCGCACGTGGCCACCGGTGCAACCCCAGCAAGCTTCTGCTGGATCCGTACGCCAAGGCGGTGGACGGCGAGGTCGACTGGGACCAGGCCGTCTTCGGCTACAACTTCGGCGATCCGGACAGCGTGAACACCGCGGACTCCGCGCCGCACATGATGAAGTCGGTGGTGATCAGCCCGTTCTTCGACTGGAACGGCGACCGCCCGCCCCGTCGCCCGTACCACGAGACGGTGATCTACGAAGCCCACGTGCGCGGTCTGACCATGCGCCACCAGGGCCTGCCCGAGGAGTACCGCGGCACCTACGCGGGGGTGGCGCATCCGGTGATGATCGACCACTATCACCGTCTGGGTGTGACGGCCATCGAGCTGCTGCCCGTCCACCAGTTCGTCCACGACGAGCACCTCGTCCGTCGCGGCCTGCGTAACTACTGGGGCTACAACTCCATCGCGTTCCTGGCGCCGCACAACGGCTACTCGTCCGCCGGCGGCGACGGGCGGCAGGTCCAGGAGTTCAAGTCCATGGTGCGCAACCTGCACGAGGCGGGCATCGAGGTGATCCTCGACGTGGTCTACAACCACACCGCCGAGGGAAACCACATGGGCCCGATGCTGTGCTTCCGCGGCATCGACAACCAGGCCTACTACCGGCTGGTCGACGACGACCAGAGGTACTACATGGACTACACCGGCACCGGGAACAGCATGCGGGTCCGGCATCCGCACGTCCTTCAGCTGATCATGGACTCACTGCGGTACTGGGTGACCGAGATGCATGTGGACGGATTCCGCTTCGACCTCGCGGCGACCCTGGCCAGGGAGTTCTACGACGTCGACCGGCTGTCCTCCTTCTTCGACCTCGTCCAGCAGGACCCGGTGGTCTCCCAGGTCAAGCTGATCGCCGAGCCGTGGGACCTGGGCGAAGGCGGCTACCAGGTCGGCAACTTCCCGCCGCTGTGGACCGAATGGAACGGAAAATACCGCGACACCGTCCGTGACTTCTGGCGCGGTCAGGACCACGGCATCGCCGAGTTCGCCTCCCGGCTGACCGGCTCCTCCGACCTCTACGAGAGCAGCGGCCGGCGGCCATCGGCATCCATCAACTTCATCACCGCCCACGACGGCTTCACCCTGCACGACCTGGTCTCCTACAACGACAAGCACAACGAGGCCAACGGCGAGGAGAACCGGGACGGCTCGGACGACAACCGGTCCTGGAACTGCGGGGTCGAGGGGCCCAGCGACGATCCCGTGATCAACCGTCTGCGGGGCGCCCAGGCGCGCAACCTGCTCACCACCCTGCTGCTCTCACAGGGGGTGCCCATGCTGGTGGCCGGCGACGAGATGGGCCGCACCCAGCACGGAAACAACAACGCCTACTGCCAGGACACCGCCGTCTCCTGGCTGGACTGGGCGGACGCCGAACGCAACGCCGATCTCGTCGAGTTCACCGCCCAGGTGGCCCATCTACGGCGGGCGCACCCGGTCTTCCAGCGTCGCCGGTACTTCCAGGGCGAGGCGGGCCGCGGCTCGGCCGGTGGAGGCTACAACGCTGCCGGCACCCGCGACGCAGCCGGCGACCACAACGCGGGTGAACAGCCGGGCGGCGCGGAAACCTCCGACCCGGCCGCGAAGGACATAGTCTGGCTTCGTCCCGACGGTAGCGAGATGTCCGACACCGACTGGGAGTCCGGCACGGCGCGCTCGCTCGGCTGCTATCTGAACGGGCACGGCATACCGGACCCCAACGCGCTCGGAGAGGCGATCGTCGACGACTCCTTCCTGCTGTTCTTCAACGCCCACCACGAGCCGATCCGGTTCGTGGTACCACCGGGCAACTTCGGCACCACCTGGGAGATCATCGTGGACACGCGCTCATCCAGCGCCGAGATCGCGGCGATGCTCGGTGGCGTCGGGGCTTATGCCACCGACGCCGAGCAGGTGATCAAGGCCGAGGATCCGCTCGAGATCGACGCTCGGGCCACCCTCGTGCTGCGCCGTGTCAGCTGACTGGCCCGGCGGCCCGGACCGGACCGGGCCCGCCGAGCGACACGCCCCCGACCGCCGTCGGGACGGCGGGGCCGGGCGAGGCGGCGGGCCCAGGCAGGGCGGCCCGCACGACGGCGGCGAGCGCCGGGGCATCCCCACCGGGACCTACCGGCTCCAGCTCCACATGGAGTTCGGATTCACCGACGCCGCCGTGATCATTCCGTACCTGTCGGCGCTGGGGGTCTCCCACCTCTACCTGTCGCCGATCCTCGAGGCGGCGCCCGGGTCGACGCACGGCTACGACGTCGTCGACCACACCCAGATCAACCCCGAGTTGGGCGGGCTCGGCGGCCTGCGCCGGCTGGTGGCGGCCGCCCGCCGCGCCGGGCTGGCCCTCATCGCGGACGTCGTCCCCAACCACATGGCCGTGCTGACGCCCGGAACGACGAACACGGCCTGGTGGTCGGTGCTGCGCGAGGGGCCGGACTCCCCCTACGCCTCCTGGTTCGACATCGACTGGGACTCCCCCGAGAACCCGGGGCGGGTGCTGCTGCCCCTGCTCGGCCAGTCGCTCGCCGACAGCCTCGCCGCCGACGAGATCAGCGTCGAGCAGGACGAGGACGGCGAATGGGTCATCGTCTACTACGACCACGTGCTCCCGGTCGCGGCGGGCACGGCCGACCCGTCCGACGTCGCGGCGACCCTGGACGCGCAGTACTACCGGCTGTGCTGGTGGCGCGTCGGCGGGACGGAGCTGAACTACCGCCGTTTCTTCGACATCTCCTCGCTCGCCGGGCTGCGGCAGGAGGACCCCGACGTCTTCGCCGCCACCCACCGCCTGCTGATCGAGCAGGTCCGCTCCGGCAACCTGGAGGGCCTGCGCATCGATCATCCGGACGGCCTCGCCGACCCGGAGGAATACCTGCGCCAGCTGTCCGACGCGACAGGCGGTGTCTGGACGGTGATCGAGAAGATCATCGAGCGTGAGGAGGCCCTGCCGGACAACTGGGCCTGCGACGGCACCACCGGCTACGACGCGCTGAACCGGCTGACCCGGCTCTTCCTGGACCCGGTGTCAGCCCGCACGATGGGCACCCTCTACACCGAGGTCACCGGCCGCTCCCCCGACTTCGCGCTGGTGGCCCGGCAGGCCAAGATGGACGTCCTGACCAGCGTGCTGCGGCCCGAGGTCGACCGGCTCACCGGCCTGGCGCTGGCCGAGGCCCGCCGCGACCGCGCCGACCTCACCCGGGCCGGCCTGCGGGAGGCGCTGCGGGAGGTCCTCGCCGCCTTCGAGGTGTACCGCGCCTACATCCGACCGGACGGAACACCGAGCCTGGAAGCCCGCGGGCACATCGTCCGGGCCTGCGAGCAGGCCCGGCTGACGCTGCCCGGCCGGACCAGCGAGATCGATCTCATCGAGGATCTGGCGCTGGCCGGGCCGCCCGAGTTCGTGGTGCGCTTCCAGCAGACCTGCGGCCCGGTGATGGCCAAGGGCGTCGAGGACACCGCCTTCTACCGGTACGTCCCGATGGTCGCGCTCAACGAGGTCGGGGGCGCTCCGGGCGACTTCCCGGCCTACCCGACCGGGCATCCGCGCAGCGCCGTCAACGAGTTCCACGAAGCCAACATCAGCACCCAGCGCACCTGGCCGCTGACCATGACCACCCTGTCCACCCACGACACCAAGCGCTCCGAGGACGTGCGGGCCCGGCTCGCCGTGCTGTCGGAGGACCCGCGGGGCTGGGCCGACATCGTGCGGCGGCTGGCCCGCCTGGGCGAGCGGCACGCCGACCCGGAAGCGGGCTGGCCCGATCCGGTCACGATGTACCTGCTGGTGCAGACCCTGGTCGGCGCGTGGCCGATCTCGGCCGAGCGGGTGTCCCAGTACATGGTCAAGGCGGTGCGGGAGGCCAAGCACTTCACCACCTGGGCGGACACCGACCCGTCGTACGAGGCGGCGCTGACCAACTACATCGAGGGCGCCCTGGAGGACGAGGACTTCGTCGCGGCCCTCGACACCTACGTCTCGACCCTGGTGGAGCTCGGCCGGCAGAACAGCCTCGCGCAGAAGCTGCTCCAGCTCACGATGCCCGGCATTCCGGACGTCTACCAGGGCCAGGAGCTGTGGGACCACTCGCTGGTCGATCCCGACAACCGGCGTCCGGTCAACTTCGGTGAGCGGACCAAGATGCTCACCGAGCTGGGCGTGGAGCCCGGATCCGAGCTCGCCGCCCCGAAACGCCCGCCCCTGCTCGACGACTCGGGCGCGGCGAAGCTGCTGGTCGTCGCGCGGGCGCTGCGCATCCGCCGGGACCATCCGGAGTGGTTCGGCGAGCACGGCAGCTACCGGCCGCTGTGGGCGTCCGGTTCGGCCGCCGAGCACGTGGTCGCGTTCTGCCGGGCGGAGTCGGTGGTCACCGTCGTCCCGCGGCTTGTGCTCGGGCTGCGGCGTGGCGGCGGCTGGCGTGACACCACCGTCACCCTTCCCGAGGGCCGCTGGGCCGACGTGCTCACCGGCCGCCGGCACGACGGTGGGACCGCCTACGTGCTGCGCCTGCTGCGTGACTTCCCGGTGAGCCTGCTGATCCGCACCCCGTAGTTCCAGGGTCGCCGTAGTTCCAGAGCATCCGTAGTTCCAGAGCATCCGTGGTTGCAGGACATCCACGGTTTCAGGACAGGAGACCATGAGCTACTTCCGGGTGTGGGCACCTGCCGCGAAGACCGTCAGCCTGGTCGTGTCGGACACGGTGCACCAGATGGCCGGTGCCCCCGACGGGTGGTGGACCGTCGAGGTGCCGTCCGCCCGGCACGGGACGGACTACGCCTACCTCCTCGATGACGGCGAGCAGGAGCTGCCCGACCCGCGGTCAGCCTGGCAGCCGCACGGGGTGCACGGCCGCTCCCGGCTCGTCGACCACGCCCGCTTCCCCTGGACGGACGTCCACTGGCGCGGGGTGCCGCTGGCCGGCAGCGTGCTCTACGAGCTCCACGTCGGCACGTTCACGCCGCAGGGCACCTTCGACGCGGCGATCGAGCGGCTCGACCACCTCGCGGACCTCGGTATCGACATCGTCGAGCTGCTGCCGGTCAACGCGTACCCGGGGCGGCACGGCTGGGGTTATGACGGGGTCGGGCTGTTCGCCGTCCATGAGCCCTATGGCGGCCCGGAGGGCCTCAAACGCTTCGTGGACGCCGCACACGCCCGCGGCCTCGGCGTGATCATGGACGTCGTCTACAACCATCTCGGACCGGACGGCAACTACCTCGGCCGGTTCGGCCCCTATTTCACCGACCGCTACAGCACCCCGTGGGGCCCGGCGGTCAACCTGGACACCCCCGGTTCGGACGAGGTCCGCGCGTTCATCATCGACAGCGCGCTGGCATGGCTGCGGGACTACCACTGCGACGGGCTACGCCTGGACGCGGTGCACGCGTTCGTCGACAACCGGGCCCGGCACCTGCTGGAGGAGATCTCCGACGCGGTGCACCGGCTCGGCACCCAGCAACGCCGTCCGCTGTTCGCGGTGGCGGAGTCCGACCTCAACGACCCGCGGATGATCACCGCACCCGAGGCGGGAGGCCACGGTCTCGACGGGCAGTGGGCGGACGACATCCACCACGCGCTGTGGTCCACCCTTTCCGGGGAACGGCAGGGCTACTACGGGGACTTCGGCTCGTTCGAGACGCTGAGCAAGGCGCTGAGCTCCGCGTTCGTCCATGACGGTGAGTACTCGACGTTCCGCGGTAGGGCCCACGGCCGGCCGGTGCCACGCCGGACACCGGCCTACCGGTTCGTCACGTTCCTGCAGAACCACGACCAGATCGGCAACCGGGCAACCGGTGACCGCGCCAGCGCCACGCTCAGCGACGGCCGGCTGCGCATCGGAGCCGCGCTGCTGCTCACCGCGCCGTTCACCCCGATGCTGTTCATGGGCGAGGAGTGGGGGGCCACCACACCGTGGCAGTACTTCACCGACCACACCGACCCGGGGCTCGCGGAGGCGGTGCGGACCGGGCGGCGCGGCGAGTTCGCCGCCCACGGGTGGGGGCCCCAGGACGTCCCCGACCCGCAGGACCCGGCGACCTTCGAACGGTCCCGGCTGGACTGGGTTGAACGTGACCAGCCCGGTCCCGCCTCGATGCTCGACTGGCACCGGCGCCTGATCGCCCTGCGCCGGCGGCTCCCGCAGCTCAGTGATCCCGCGCTGGATTCCGTGCGCTGCTCCTACGACGAGCGAGCGAACTGGTTCGTGCTGCGCCGGCTCTCCCGCGACGGTGACGTCGCCGTGGTGTGCAACCTGGGTACCGAGCGGCAGAGTGTGCCGGTGGACGGGGTGCCCTTCGACGCGCCGGCGGCCTCCCGGCCCGGCTTCACCTACATGCCCGGCCGGGTCGAACTGGCGGGCGAGTCCGTCGTCGTGGTGCGCCTGCTGCCGACGGCCTGACCCACTCGCCGGCCCGGCCGGCCCGACGGTCCGGTCGGTGGCCCGGTCGACGACCGGGCCTGCGGGCGGGTCGGCGGGCGGCTCAACGGCCGGGTCGGCGGACGGATCGACGGCGGGCCGCGTTGCGGTTCAGCAGGTAGTACAGCGAGCCGAGCCCGGCAAGGCTGACGATCAGAACACAGATCAGAAGCAGCACGTACGTGTTCACGCATTCATCCTGGCACTCCCGCGGGGACACCGACGGCGGCGGCCCGTGCGGCGCGGTGCTTTCGCCGGGTGCCCGCGGGCGTCTGGCGGGCCTGGCGAAAGCGCCTGCGGCCGGACACCGGTACCACCGGGTGCCGGCTACAGTCGGGCAGATGCGTGTCCTTCTGTCCACCAGCGCCCCTGCTGCCACGGGTGCCTTCGGGAGTACACACACAGAGGCGAGCGGAACCGTCGATCTCGACGCCGCGTACGCGCTGCCCGAGCCGGTGCCGGGCGTCCCCCACGTACGGTCCAACTTCGTCACCTCCGTCGACGGAGCCATCGAGATCGAAGGCCGGTCGGGCGGGCTCGGCGGACCAGCCGACCGGTTGGTGTTCCGCACCCTGCGCTGGCTGTCCGACGTGGTGCTGGTCGGCGCGGGCACCGTCCGAGTCGAGGACTACGGCCCTGTTCCCGTGCCGGCCGAACGCCAGGAGCGGCGGGTCGCCGAAGGACTTGCGGCCGTGCCCCCGGTCGCCGTCGTCAGCGGCCGGCTCGACCTCGACCCGCAGGCCCGGCTGTTCGGCGGGGCGGTACGCCCGCTGCTGCTGACCTCCGAGGCTGCACCGGCCCAGGCGCGGCGTGCCCTGGAACCGGTCGCGGACATCGTGATCTGTGGGGAACGGACCGTCGAGCCGCCGGCCGTGCTCGCCGCGCTCGCAGCCCGGGGCCTGCTGCGGGTGCTGACCGAGGGCGGCCCAAGCCTGCATGCCCAGTTCGCCCAGGCCGGGCTGTTGGACGAGGCCTGCGTGACGCTCGCTCCTGTGCTGGCCGGCCCGGGGCGGCTCGGGATGATGACCGGTCCGGCCTGGGCGACACCGCTCGGCCTGCGGCTCGTGCATGTGCTCGAGGAGAGCGACGTCCTCTTCCTGCGGCTCGCCCGGACGCCCGGTCCCGATGCCGATTCCGATCCCGACTCGGCCGGGCGGTGAGTTCCGGGACGCGGTCTCTGGACGACTTCACGTTGTCCACAGTCCGGGTCTGAAGCGGGCCGCCACCATCGGCCACGCCTAGCGTCGATCACGTCCTTCGAGGCCGTGCGACCGCCCCGCGGAACGCCGGCCCCGCCCTGACGGATCACTGCAACGGACGGCGGCACAATGCCCTCATCTCAGCCCGGCGCGGCACTCCAGGTCGACACAGCAACCCAGATCAACACAGCAACCCAGATCGGCGCAGCACCCCAGATCGGCACGGCACCCCAACCCGGCGTCCCGAACCGGTATCTGCAGGCGGTCGAGGCCGCGCTGGCGGCCGCCGTGGCGGGGCGCCAGGCGGTGTCCGACGCGTTCGATGTGCTGTTCATCGAGGCAACCGCGGGTGGCTGGCAGGGCCGGGTGGCGGACGACTGGTGGCGCCAGACCGCGGACCAGCGCGCGGCCGCCCTCGGCAATCTCGAGGCGTGCGTCACCGAGTGCCGCGGTCTGCTCGCCGGCCAGTCCGAGCTGGTGGGCCTCGACGACCCCCGGGCACGCCATCCCGGCCCGGCCCGGGCGGTGCCCATGGCGCCAGCCGGGCGCCGGTAGGCAGCGCAGGCAGCGGGCCAGGTCCACGCCCATGCCCATGTCAGGCGACCGCGTCGTCGTCGATCCCGAGACGCTGCAACGAATGATCAGCAAGCTGGGTGATCTCCGTGGCACCCTGCAGGCACAGGCGCAGGTACTGACGGCGCAGGTCGCCGCCGTTCCGCTGGCAGTGGACACACCGAACCGGCTGCGGGCCGTCGACACCTGGGCCGCGGAGCAGGAGGCCCGGCTGCACCGCCGCCTGGTGCTGGCACAGGCCGCCGACCCGGCGGTCCGGGACAGTCCACGTCTGGTCTTCCTGCCCACCTCGTCCGACCGGTATGAGACCTCCGAGCAGGCGTCAGGCGCTGGCCGAGCGCTCGCGGAGGAACTGCTGCGCCCCGATCCCGATCGCCCGGGCGGCCAGCGGATCACCACCGCCCTCACCGACCTCGGGGCACGGGTCGCCGACCCGGACTTCGTGGCCGGGTTCTTCGACCGGCTGGGTCCCACCGGCCTCGCCCGCCTGTTGTACCGGCTGTTCGTGCCGGCGGGGCCGGCCGCCCAGCAGCGGGCGGCGGTCATCCTCGGGCGTGGGCTCGCCACGTACAGCGGGGTGCGGGATCTGGCCGGGGGGTGGCTGCGTGGGTTCAATCGGGCGGGCCGTCCCGGCGAGGTCGAGACGTCCCTGCTGGGTCCGCTGCTGGCACACGGGCAGTTCGCGCCCGCGTTGCTCGAGCGCCTCGGGGATCTGTTCTTCGGCACGGCTGACGGCTCGCTGCACGACGCCGGCCTGCGGCCGGGCCCGCGGGGCACCGCCGACGGGAGCCGGTGGACCGCCGGTTCCATGCACCGGGACTACGCCGCCGCACTTCTGCGGGCGATCGCGGCACAGCCGCGACTGGCCGCGGAGTTCGCCACCCGCCACCTCTCCCATCTCCTGTCCGCGTCCCATCTGCAGGGTGGCGGCCTGGCCCGCGCCCTGCGCCCGGACGGCGACGCCTGGTCCGCGCAGCTCGAGCCCGCGCGCGCGGCCCTGATCGCCGCGGCGGGCGGCTCGGCGGCACGCCACGACCAGCCTGCCGCGGCGCGGGAGTTCGTCGTCCGGCTCGTCGAGATGACGGCCGGGCCCGATGCCGCGCACGTGTCCGCGCACATGCGGGCGGCTTTCGGCCAGATCCTCCACGCCTGGCGGGATGATCTCTACGCCGCGGTGACCTCTCCGCTGCCGCCCGACACCTCGGCACCGGGCCTGGGCCTCACGCCGGGGCAGTGGGCCACGCTGCTCCGCGAGAGCCTGCGCGGTGGCGCCAGCGCCCCGCTGCTGGCGGCCGACGCGGTGACCTTCGCCGCCGGTCTCGACCTGCGGGCGTGGGAGCAGACCCGCGGCTACAACCGGCCCGACACGGGCTACTACCCGGCCAGCCCGCGGGCCCTGGCCTACCACCAGTCCAACGAGGTGGCGACGTTCTTCGGGGCCGCTCTCACGGATGTGGCGGAGGCGGAGCTCCGTGACCACGCCGCGAACGTGGCGGCGCACCAGCGGCGCACCGCGGTGCTGCTGGACGTGCTGGCGGAGACCGTGAAATCGATCGACGCCACGAGCCTGGTACGCACCCTGGCGAATCTCGCCCGCGGGCTGACCGTCGAGATCGTCGAGGACCGGATCCGAAGGGCCACCGCGGACCAGCCCACCGGTCCCGCCCGGGAGGTCCTGGCGGAGCTGCGGGCCGGGCTGCGGCGCTTCCCTGACTGGCAGGCCCGCTACCGTGCCTCGGTCACGGACCTGTGGCGGCGCCGTGGCAGCGATCCGCTCCGGCCGGTCCTGGTCACGACGGCCGACGGCGCGACCCGCGTCTACACCGGCGATCCCCGCGCCGACGGCTTCATCGCGGGCCCGGCGGACGACTTCCTCGGCCCCACGGACGAGCCGATCGCCGTCGAGGCCATGAGCCGCGGCCAGCGGGCGGCCTACGAGCGCTGGCTGGCCAGCCCTGCGATCGTGGCGAACAACGACCGGGTCGCCTCGATACTCGGCGTGCTGCCCTCGGACGTGGTGCCCGGGTGGGCGCCGGACTGGGCCCGGCCGTGACCGCCGGCAGCCCGGGTCCGCGCGCCTCCCTCCGTGTCCGCGGCCGCGGCGGTGTCCGCGGCCGCGCCGGTCAACCGACCTTTCGGTCAGCCACCCGAACCACTCAGAACGTCGGCGATCTCGAACCCGATTGGGCGTTCGAGCTGCTCGTAGGTGCACTCGAGCGGATCACGGTCCGGGCGGAACCGAACGAACTGGGTGGTGTGCCGGAACCGCGGGCCCTCCATGTGGTCGTAGCGCACCTCGACGACACGCTCCGGGCGCAGCGGGACGAACGACAGGTCCCGGCCGCGGGCCCACCTGCTCTCCCCGGCGTCCCACGGAGTCCGCGTGGCCGCGCCGTCCGCGCCCTCGGTGCCGTCCGAGCCGCCGGGCCGGGCCCACGGGTGATCGTCGATCGCCGTCACCAGGGGCGCGAGCTCGCCGACCAGTTCGCGGCGGCGCGCCATCGGGAACGCCGAGGTGACCCCGACCGACAGCAGCGACGATCCGTCATAGAGCCCCAGCAGCAGGGAGCCGACCGCCGCCGGGTCGTTCTTGTACGGCCGGTAGCCGGCCACGACGCAGTCGGCCGTGCGCTCGTGCTTGACCTTGATCATGGCTCGTTTGTCTGGTTCGTAGTGCCCGGCCGGCGGCTTGGCGACCAGGCCGTCGAGCCCGGCGCCCTCGAAGCGCCGGAACCAGTCCGCGGCCAGGTCCGGGTCGTCCGTCGCCGGGGTGAGGTAGACACCAGCCGGAGGGCGGCCCGGCGGGAGCTGTGTGTCGGCCGGCCCGGACCCCGGCGGGGGCGAGCTCGCCACGCCTGGGCCCGTCCGGCCCGCGAGCAGGTCCTCCAGGGCTGCACGCCGCCGCGCGAGCGGCTCCCCGACCAGTGCCGTGTCACCGAGCGCGAGCAGGTCGAAGGCCACGAAGGACACCGGTGTCTCCCGCGCGAGCCGATCCACCCGGCTGGCCGCCGGATGAACGCGCTGGCTGAGCTCCTCGAAGTCGAGGCCGCCGGGGGCGATGACCACGATCTCGCCGTCCAGCACACAGCGTTCCGGCAGAACTGCCAGCAGGATCTCGACCAGCTCGGGAAAGTACCTGGTCATGGGCCGGGTGTTACGGGAGGTGATCTCCAGCTCCGCGCCGTCACGGAACACCAGCGCCCGGAATCCGTCCCATTTCGGCTCGTACAGCATGCCCGGTGGGATCGCGGACGCGGCCCGCGCGAGCATCGGCTTCACCGGCGGCATCACGGGAAGATCCATGTGCGGATACTCCCGCACCGCACCGGTCTGCCGCGAGCGTGTCGCGACCCGGAACGCGGCCGAGTGGCCGAGCCGCTACCGTCGCGAGTGTGAGCGCCACCTCCGACAACGACGTCGGCGCCTTCGCCCGGATGCCACGCCGAGGGCATGATGCGGCCGGTCTGTCCGCCACGTCCATCGAGTCCGACCACATCGCCGGGTCTGCGGGCCAGGCTCTCGCGCTTGTCGATCCCGGACGGGCCCGCGAGCTGCGGGCGGCGTCCATCGCCTGGCCCTCGGTCACGCTGGACCCGCATCAGCTCGCCGACCTCGAGCTGATGCTGCTCGGCGTGTTCGGGCCCGCGCCAAGCTACCTCGGCCAGCTTCGGCAGCCCGACGGCCCGCCGGTACCCAGCCTCCCCGTTGCGGCGGACGTCGCCGCCGGCCTGACCGTCGGCTCCGAGGTGGCCCTGCGTGACAGGGAAGGAGTGATGATCGCCGCGCTGCGGCTGCTGGCGGTCGAGCCCGTTGCCCAGCCGGCCGCCCCGGGCCCGTTGGAAGCCCCGGGCCCGTCTGAAGCCGCCGCCGACGGCACGGGGCGGGCTCTCCTGGTCGGCACCGTGCAGGGTCTCGAGCTGCCCGGGCACCCCGACTATCCGGCGCTGCGCCTCACCCCACCGCAACTGCGCGCCCAGCTCGCCGCGCGGGGCTGGACGGCTTCCGGCACCGGCGCGCCGTGGGCGGTGTGGGCCGACGGTCTGCTGCACACCGCGGACGTGGGTCGGATCCGGGCGCTGACCCGCCGGGGCAAGCACTGCGTGATCCTCGTCCCCGTCGGCGGCGCGGATCCGGCGGATGCCACCCATCACCTCCGCGTGCGCTGCCTGCTCGCCGCGCTGGACGCGATCGAGGCCCCGCTGCGCCCGACCGAGGCCACGCTGGCCCACGAGCCACTCGCGTCGGAGGCGGTCGCCAGGGGCGGCCGACGGAACCTTCCGCCGACGGGCCAGGCAGGTCCGTCCGGTCAGGGATCATCCGCCAGCCGGGCATCGCAGTCGCCCGGACCGCCGCAGCAACGCGGCATGCTCGTGCTGGTGCCGGTCGTCCCGGCGAGTCAGCTCGCGGCTCCCCGCGAGCCGACGATGAGCGCCACCTCGCCGGGCGGCCTCACCGACGAGCTCGACGCGGGCGGACCGGCGCTGGATGCGATGGCCGAGCTCACCGCGCTGCGCGCGCACCTGGCCGAGGTGTACGGCTGCGCCGGCAGTCTGACCGGGCCCGCCATCGGCGCTCCGGGTTCCGACGAGATCACCGCCCTG
Organism: Parafrankia irregularis; assembly: GCF_001536285.1. NCBI lineage: Bacteria > Bacillati > Actinomycetota > Actinomycetes > Frankiales > Frankiaceae > Parafrankia > Parafrankia irregularis. The sequence continues at coordinate 70,902 of NZ_FAOZ01000006.1, forward strand.
CTGGACGCCGGTGCTCCGCTGCCGGCCGAGCTGACCCCACCAACGGTGGCGGCCGAGCTGGTCCGTGCCGTGCCACCACGTTCCCGGCGGGGTCTCACGATCCTGTTCACCGGGCTGTCCGGCGCGGGCAAGTCGACGCTGGCGGGGCTGCTGGCCTGCCGGCTGCTCGAACGGGGCCGGCGGGTCACCCTGCTGGACGGGGACATCGTCCGGACACATCTGTCCCAGGGACTGGGCTTCTCCCGCGCCGACCGGGAAACGAACGTGCGCCGCATCGGCTTCGTCGCGGCCGAGGTCGCGGGCGCCGGCGGGACGGCGGTGTGCGCCCCGATCGCCCCCTATGGCGCGGTTCGGGAGCAGGTGCGGGCCATGAGCACCGCGCGCGGGGCGGGATTCGTCCTCGTCCACGTGTCGACCCCACGCGAGGTGTGCGAGGGGCGGGATCGCAAGGGCCTTTACGCCAAGGCACGGGCAGGTGTGATTCCCGCCTTCACCGGCGTGTCGGACCCCTATGAGGAACCCGTGGACGCCGAGGTCGTCGTGAACACGGCGGATCTGTCCGCGACCGAGGCCGTGGACCAGGTGGTCGCCCATCTGGTCCAGGCCGGCTGGGTCGAGCAGGCACCTCGGGACGAGGAGCCGCCTCAGTAGGCACCCTCGCGGCGCAGCACCGCGAACAGGGTCCGCCACAGGATGACGAAGTCCATCGCCAACGACCAGTTCTCGACGTACCGGAGGTCGAGCCGGACCGACTCGTCCCATTCCAGGTCGCTGCGGCCGCTGATCTGCCACAGGCCGGTCAGGCCGGGTTTGACCATCAGCCGACGGTAGACGTCGTCCTCGTAGCGGGCGACCTCCGACGGCAGCGGCGGCCGCGGACCGACCAGCGACATGCTTCCGTTGACCACGTTGAACAGCTGGGGAAGCTCGTCAAGCGACCACTTCCGCAGGAACTTGCCCACCTTGGTGATCCGCGGGTCGTCGCGCATCTTGAACAGCAGGCCCTCGGCCCGCTCGTTGTGGGACTCCAGCTCCGCCTTGCGCGCCTCGGCGTCGACGTACATCGAGCGGAACTTGTACATCCGGAACTCGGCACCGCCGCGGCCGACCCGCGTCTGCTTGAAGATGGCCGGGCCGCGGCTGGTCAGCCGCACCGCCAGGCCCAGCCCGATCAGCAGCGGCGAGAAGAGGAGGATCGCGACGGTGGCGACGAGACGGTCGAAGGCCATCTTCATCAGCCGCCGTGTCCCGCTGAGCTCGGGCTCCTCGATGTGCAGCAGCGGCAGGCCGGCGACCGGCCGGATGGAGATCCGCGGGCCCGTCACGTCGGTCAGCGCGGAACTGACCAGGACGTCCACATCGCTTCCCTCCAGCGCCCACAGCACCCGTCGCAGCGTCTCGCCGTCCATCTGGGGGCCGATCGCGACCGTGGTCGCGTGCGTCGCCTGAATGGCGGTGTGCAGGTTCTCCGAAGTGCCGACGATGGGGACACCGAGCAGGTCGAAGCCGCTGCGCTCGGGTCGGTCGTGGCTGTGCCGGCCGGGCAGCCGGTCCAGGCAGACCCCGACGACCGACCAGCCCGTGGTGGGGTCACGCTGCGCGAGCCGGACCAGGGTGGCCGCGGACTCACCCGCACCCACGACCAGCACCCGGTGCAGGCAACGCCCCTGGCGCCGCATCCTGTGCAGGATGCCGCGCCCGGCGGAGCGCCCCGCGACCGAGAGCAGTGTCGCGGCCGGGAAGGCGATGAGCACGTAGCTTCGGGCGATCTCCGCCTTGGTGGCGTACGAGGCGACCGCCACCAGCGCCGTGAGCCGGGCCGCGGCGTTCACGACCCGCCGGAACTCCTCGGATCCGCCGCCGAGGAACCTGCTCTCGTAGGCCCGGTTGAGCGACATCGACAGCACCCAGGCCAGCGGCAGCAGGACCGTCATCACGATGTAGGGCGTCGACGAGACGGGCTTGGTGTCGAACTCGACGACGTCACCGAAACGCACGAAGTAGGCGAGGCCCACCGAGAGCACACAGGCGACCGCGTCGAAGAGCACCAGCAACCGCACGTAGCGACGTTCCCAGCCGACCTGCGCGCGGTAGTTCTTCGGATCGGACGACGACTGGACCTGCGAGAACGCGAACTGCTCGACCCCCGGGCCGGCATGGCGCCCCCCGGCGGGACGGCTTGGCCCGCCGAACCCTCGCGGCCCGCCCGGCCCGTCCGGCCCGACCCGCGGGACAGGCCACGCCGGCGGGGCCGGTGCGGCCGCCCAGTCGTGGCGCGCCGAAGGCCCGGCGCGCCCCGGGCCGTCCTCGTCGTAGTAGTAGCCGCGCTCGTCATAACCGGGCTCGCCGTAACCAGGCTCGCCGTAGCCGCGCTCGTCCTGGTCGTAGTAGCCGCGAGCCTGGGGCACCACGCCCGTCGCGCTGGCCGGCCACGGGCTGCCGGACGGCCTGGGCTCGTCAGACCGCCGCCGCCCACCCCCGAATGATCTTGTTCCCCCGGACACATCCGTCACTGCAGGACCCCCCCTGGCCTTCGGCATGTCAGTTCTGATCGACGGACCGGGCGCGCGGCGACGACCCCCCAGGTACCCCCCCGCCGGGCCAATTGTCGATCAGGACTCACCTGCCGGTGTAGCGGTTCACTCATACACGTCCGGTCCTGTAGTCGGTACGCGCGGGCGCGGCCCCCCCACGCCCCGGCGGCTGCCGGGCGCGTATTCCCCACTGGCCTGTCCCCTCGCGGCTTCACCGACTCCGCCCTCCAGCGATCGTGTGACCCGGGCAGCCGCGCGGACGTCGCGACAGGCCTGGCGCGCGCGGTCTGGGCAACCGACGCGCAACCAGCGCCCGGCCTGGGCCGACGACGGCCTGCGCCAGCCCCGACATGCGGCGCTCGATGGTCAGGCGGCCACGTTACCGGCACGCGCACCACAGCGGACCATCGCCCCGCCCAGCCCGAACGCCTTCTTCACGACAGCTGGCCGACAGACCCCACCGGAACACTGGTAACCAACAGTGACGACAGCCGAATTACCAGCCAGTAACGCTGTGTGAAACAGGCGTCCGATCACCCGAAATACGCTGCACTGCACCTACCCTGCGGCTCCACGCATTGACGAGTAGCAGACAGAAACCCACGGCGATGCTACTGTCAGTCATGGCCGGTCCGGGGCGCACCCGGCCGCCGACCATCGATCACCCGGGCCCCGACGGGCCCGGCGGAGATCGGTGGGCTCTGCCCGCCCAGGTCGACTGCGTCACCTGGCCGTGGGGGCAGCAACGGGGCGGTCGGCGCCTGCCGGACGGGTGGGGGCGCCCGGGCAGGTGCCGACCTCTCCTGTCACACAGGCGGTATGGGCCCGCCTGCGGAGGAATGTGACGAGGCCTTCAGGCCGCTACGGGAGCGCCGCGACGACATCCGCGAGGGGCTTGCGTGCCCCGCTGTAGAACGGCGTCTCGAGTCGGGTATGACGCCGCGTCGCACTGGCACGAAGGTGGCGGATGCAGTCCACGATCCGGTGCAGCTCGTCGGCCTCGAAGGCGAGCAGCCACTCGTAGTCACCGAGGCCGAAGGCCGCGACCGTGTTCGCACGGACATCCTCGTACTCGCGGCCCATCATCCCGTGCTCGGCGAGCAGGCCGCGCCGCTCGTAGTCGGGAAGCAGATACCACTCGAGCGAACGGTTGAACGGATAGACGCAGATGTAGTCGCGCGGGTCCTCCCGGCGGACATACGCCGGAATGTGGTTCCGGTTGAACTCGGCCGGCCGGTGCAGACCCACCGAGGACCACACCGGCTCGAGGCAGCGCCCCAGACCGGTCTGCCGGAACCGCTGGTAGGTCTCCTGCAGAAGATCCGGATTCGGCGAGGTCCACCAGATCATCACGTCGGCGTCGGCCCGATAGCCGGAGATCTCGTAGATACCGCGGGTGTACACGTCCTTGGCCAGCGCACCCTCAAGGAGCGCGGCGACCTCCGTGACGATCTCCGCACGGTCCGCGGGCAGCGGACGCCGGGCAGCGAAGACCGACCAACCGGTGTAGAGCAGTTCGTCGTTGAGCTCCCGCGCCGAGGAGGTACCACTGTGCTGCGGTGAGGTACCGCCGCGCTGGACGTCGTCGCCTGTTGACATGCCACCATTGTCCACCCCGGCCGCCCGGTGGCGAGTGCTCACCGCCCACCACCGCGCGGGTGCTCCCGACCCCGCCCGGCGCCCGGGCTCCCGGCAGGCTCTCGGGCTCCCGGCCGGGGCTCACGCTCCCGGCCGGGGCTCACGCTCCCGCCGGCTCCGACTCCGTCGCCGCCGCGCCTCCGGCGGGCAGCCCGACGGCCACCGCCGCCGCGGCGGCCTCCCCGGACCGGATGCACGCGGGGATGCCGACCCCGTCGTAGCCCGCGCCGGCCAGCGCGAGACCTGCGGGCAACGACCGGCGAACGGCCGCGATCCGGCCCAGGTGGCCCGGCAGGTACTGCGGCAACGCACCGCCCCAACGACTGACCCGGCCGGCGACGGGACGTGCGATCATCCCGGTCACCTGGGCGACCTCCGCCGCGACCACCCCGATCAGCTCGGTGTCGCCGCGCCGCAGCTCACCCTCGGCGCCGGCACGGCCGACGCTGGCCCGCACGACCGTGAGATCACTGCCAGCGGCCACGTGCGGCCACTTCGCGGACATGTAGGTCACGGCCTTGATCGACAACCCGGCTCGGGACGGCACCAGCAGCCCGCTGCCCGCGGGCGGCGTCACCCCCCGGTAGAGCAGGGTGACCAGGCCCACCGACGCGTACGGCACGCCGGCCAGCGGCGCCGCCGCGTGCGGCGCGATCGGGGAGAGCAGGTCCCGCGCCGCGCCCGCCGGCACCGCGATGATCACCGCATCGGCGGCGAACGGAGGCGGCGCCTCCCCACCGCCGATCGGTTCGCAGCGCACCTGCCAGCCATCCGAGGTCTGCCGCAGCTCGCGGGCCATCAGGCCGGTACGCACGATCGCGCCGCTGGTGTCGGACACCCGCTGTGCGAACGCGCCGAGCCCGCCGCGCAGCGAGGCGAACACCGGCGTGTGCGCCGGTGCCGGGCCGGTCCGTGCCCGCACCCGGTGCGCGCCGAGCAGCAGCGACCGGTCCTCCGTCGCGATCGGGGTGAGCTGGGGCACGGTCGCCTGCAGCGAGAGCGCGTCGGCCCGGCCGGCGTACACCCCGCCCAGCAGCGGATCGACCAGCCGGTCGACGATCTCCCGCCCCACCCTGGCACCGACGTAGCCGCCCACGGTCGGATCGTCGGGCAGCGTCGTCCGCGGCAGCACCAGATCGGCGGCGGCCCGCAGCAGCCCCCACGGCGAGAGCACCCGCGACCGCACCAGGCCGAGGGCGTCCGTGGGGACGCCCAGCAGTGTGTTGGGCGGAATCGGTCGACGCCGGCCACCCACCCAAAGCGCGGCGGCGGTCGTGGCCGGATGGACGATCGCGTGCCCGAGACCGACGTGCCGCGCCAGCCGCAGCCCCTCCGGCACGCGCGTCAGGAAGGACTCCGCGCCCTCCTCCACGGCGAGCCCCTCGATCGGGGTCGTGCGCAGCTTGCCGCCGACCCGGTCACCAGCCTCGATCACGGTGACCTCGGCCTTGCCCGCCAGAGCGTTCGCGGCCGCCAGGCCCGCGATGCCCCCACCAATGATCACGACCCGCACGTGTCTCCAGCCCCTTCAGCCGTCACCGGTCCGGCCGCCTCCGACGTGTGTCCGTCGAGCGCGAAGGCGGCGGCCTCGCGCTGACGGACCCGTCGGGTGCCGCGGTCGACCTTCAGTCTTGTCGGTGGATCCGGTTCCGCGGTGCCGCGGGTCTCCTCAGCACACCGCTCGCCCGCGTGGGCGGCCCTCTCCACGGGTGTCCGTCCCGGTACCCGCCACGGCCACGCCGCCACGCGCGCCGGATGGCCCGTCCGGGCGATCCCCCGGAGGGGCCATCAGAACCGGTGGACGAGGTCCACGATCAAAATTGGTGGACGAGGTCCACGATGTGCGCGAGCACGCCCGGGTCGCTCTCCGGCAGCACGCCGTGGCCGAGGTTGAAGATGTGGCCGGGCGCCGCGGCGCCGCGGCGGCAGACATCGCGCACCTTCTCGGCCAGCAGGTCGCCCGGGGCGAAGACCGCGGCTGGGTCGAGGTTGCCCTGCACGGACCGGCCGGGGCCGATGCGCTTGACGGCCTCGTCCAGCGGGACCCGCCAGTCGACCCCGACGACGTCCGCGCCGACCTCGCCCATCGCGCCGAGCAGCTGCCCGGTGTTCACGCCGAAGTGGATGCGCGGGATGCCGTCGTCGGCGAAGGCCGCCAGCACCCGGGAGCTGTGCGGGGCCACGTAGCGCCGGTAGTCGTCCTCGCTGAGCGCGCCGGCCCACGAGTCGAACAGCTGGACGGCGTCCGCGCCGGCGTCGACCTGCACCCGCAGGAACGCCGCGGTGATGTCGGCCAGCCGGCCGAGCAGGTCGTGCCACAGTTCGGGCTCGGAGTACATCAGGGCCTTGGTCCTGATGTGGCTGCGGCTCGGCCCTCCCTCGATGAGGTAGCTGGCCAGGGTGAACGGGGCGCCCGCGAAGCCGATCAGCGGTGTCGTGCCGAGCTCGCGGATCAGCGAGCCCACGGCCGTCCGCACATAGGGCACGTCGTCCGGTTCGAGCGGGCGCAGGATGTCCAGGTCGGCCCGGGACCGGACCGGGTGGGCCACCACGGGGCCGACTCCGGCGACGATGTCGACGTCCACGCCGACCGCGGCGAGCGGCAGCACGATGTCGGAGAAGAAGATCGCCGCGTCGGGGCGGAACCGGCGGATCGGCTGCAGCGTGATCTCGGTGACCAGGTCCGGGTTCCGGCAGGAGTCGAGCATCGCCGTGTTGGCGCGCAGCGCACGGTATTCGGGCAGCACCCGACCGGCCTGCCGCATGAACCAGACAGGTACCCGGTCCGGGCGGTCCCCGGCCGCGGCGCGCAGAAACGGCGATGTCGCGACGATGTCGCGACGTCGGGGCGGAGCCCCCTCACGGGGCGGCGCGACGGCGGTGTTTCCGAGGGACATAGCCCGATCGTTGCACGACGGGCGAGCAGATGCCGGGTTGGGCACACGACTGTGTGCGATATCTTCTACTGGCAGTAGAAGCCAATCGGGTGAACGGTAGCCGGGCGGCTAGGGCACCACTGGGCGCCGAGCCTGTCACCGACCCCGCAGAGACCACAGCGGGCCGCGGCCTGACCGCGGCGACCGTCGAGGAGATTCCCGATGACCGACCCTTCCGCTCGGGACGGTTTCTGGCCGGTGGGCGCCACGCGCGTCGTCTCGCTGGCGGAGGCCGTCTCCTTCGTGCTGCTGCTGGTGGCGAGCGCGATCAAGTACGGCGCGGACGAGCCGATCGGGGTCCGGATCCTCGGGCCGACGCACGGCACCCTGTTCATCGCGTACTGCCTGTTGGTGCTGTACGTGTCGGTGCTGCGGCAGTGGAAGATCGGGCGCACCCTGCTCGCCCTCGGTGCGTCCGTGGTGCCCTTCGCGCCCTTCTTCGTGGAACGCCACTGGCTGCGGCCGCTCGACGCCTCCACCGCGGGCGGGCCGGGTGCGTCCGGCGCAACCGCCTGAATCACCCACACTCTCGCGGATGGGGCTTCGGCCCCGCACCGCGCACAGCCGCCCGCACGCGACACGCCGGTGGGAATGCGCGGAGAACCGCACCACCCGTGGCACCGTCAGTCCAGTCGGAATGTGCGACAACGGTCCGCGATGCCCACACGGTCCGTGATGTCCCGCGTCGCCCACTTCCGGCCGGCCAACGGCGTGCCCGGGGAGTGACGCGAGTGGACCAGGTCCTGGTGAGCCCGGACGATCACATCCGCGACTGCGCGGACTGCGGGCGTGACCGGCGCTTCGAGAGCAGCACCGGCAGGAGCCCGGCGTGAGCCTGCACAGCACGGAGCCGGGCACCGCCGAGCCCACGGACTCGTTCCGCCCGCCACTGCGTCCCGCCCGAACCGGCCAGACCCGCACGGACGGTTCCAAGCGGCACTCTCCGACGTCCGACCAGCGTGATCACGGTGCAGCACCTAACGTTGCGGCCATGGGGGGAACACGGCTGCAGCCAACCGCGCCTGCCCTCTTCGTCGCAGCCACCGACGCGCTGCGGAGCTCGCTGGACGAGCTCCGGCCCGACGTCACCATTCGGGAGATCCCCGCGCCGACTCGCATCGCGCCGTTCGCCTTCGCGCTCGCCGGTGGTCTCACCAACGATGACGAGGCGGCGTCCGGGCGGTTCGTGCTGTTGTTCGACCCTGATGGCCAGGATGCCTGGGAAGGGCTGGCCCGAGTCGTCTGCTACGCGCGGGCCTCGGTCGACCCGGAGGTGGCCGACGATCCGCTGCTGCCCGGTGTCGCCTGGTCCTGGCTGCGGGAGTCGCTCCAGTCGCACGGTGCGGAGACCCACGCCCTCGGCGGGACGGTGACAACCACGTCGTCGCGTCGTTTCGGGGTGCTGGCCACCGATGGCGACAACTTCGACGTGGAGCTGCGCTGCTCGTGGTCACCCACCTGGGCCGGCACGGACGCGGCCGAGCCCGGTCAGGCTGGCCCGGCCGGGGGGGCCGAACCGGCGGGCGGGCTCGACCGTTCGGACGTCGCGGCGCACCTGCACTCGTTCGCCGATCTGCTGGCCGCGATGGCAGGCCTTCCACCACGTCTCTCCGGGGTCGTGCCGCTACCTGCGCGCCGGGCCTGAGCCGTCGGGCACCTCCGTGCGGGGACACAGCGCACCCGCTATGTCAACAGAACGCGTCCAGGATGACTACCTCGACGCCAAAGACGAACACTAAGCGTATAATTAGTCGGAATGCTCGGCCGACTGGGCTGCCAGCCCGCTCATTCACACGTACCATCGCCGATCGTGACGTCGACGGTTCCTGACTCAACGCACCTGGTCAGTGAGGGTGCGGCAGCCGAGGCTGCCGCCGAGCCGTCAGCACCCGTCCCGATCCCCCTGCTGGAGCCGGCCGACGGCGTCCCGCCCGTCCTCGACGATCCGCAGGATCTCGCGCGCGCCACGGAGCGCCTGGCCGCCGGCACCGGCCCGATCGCCTTCGACGCCGAGCGCGCCTCGGGCTACCGCTACAGCCAGCGCGCCTATCTCGTGCAGATCCGCCGCCAGGGCGCCGGCACCATCCTCATCGACCCGGTGGCACTGCCCGACCTCACCAGCCTGCAGGAGGTGGTGGGCCCGACCGAGTGGGTGCTGCACGCGGCCAGCCAGGACCTGCCCTGCCTCGCCGAGCTGGGCCTGCACCCGACCAGTCTGTTCGACACCGAGCTCGCCGGGCGGCTGCTGGGCTACGAGCGGGTCGGGCTCGGCGCCATGGTCGAGCGGGTGCTCGGCTTCGCGCTGGAGAAGGGGCACTCCGCGGCGGACTGGTCCACCCGGCCGCTGCCCGAGCCGTGGCTGCGCTATGCCGCGCTGGACGTGGAGCTGCTCGTGGAGCTCCGCGACCGGCTGGAGGCGGAGCTCGTCGAACGCGACAAGATCGACTTTGCCCGGCAGGAGTTCGCGGCGATCGCCGCCGCTCCCCCGCGGGAACCACGCGCCGAGCCGTGGCGTCGCACCAGCGGGATCCACCGCGCGCGCACCCGGCGCCAGCTCGCGGCGGTCCGCGCGATGTGGCAGGCCCGCGACAAGGTCGCCCGGACCCGTGACCTCGCGCCGGGGCGGGTGCTGCCCGACGGCGCGATCATGGACGCCGTCCTCAAGGCGCCCGCGGACATCGCCGCGCTGACCCGGCTGCCGGTCTTCTCCGGGCCGAAGATCCGTCGCTCGGCGCAGACCTGGATGGAGGCGCTGCGGTCAGCGGCGGAGCTGCCGGAGAGCCAGCTCCCGAGCACGGCCGGTCCGGGTGGAGACGGGCTTCCGCCCCAGAACCGCTGGGCCGAACGTGATCCGGTGGCCGCCGCCCGACTGGCCCGGGTGCGGGCCGCTCTGAACACCATCGCCACCGCGCAGGGCATGCCGGTGGAGAACCTGCTGGAGCCGGCACTCGCCCGCCGCGTCACCTGGACGCCGCCGGCGTCGCGCGACACCGCGTCGGTGACGGCAGCGCTGGTCGCGGGCGGGGCACGTTCCTGGCAGGTGGAGCTCACGGCGACCGCCGTGGCGACCGCGCTGGTCGACCCTCCGGCGACGGGCACCGCTCCGTCGATGCCGTCGACACCGCCATCAACACCGCCGTCGACTCCGCTGCCGACCCCGCTGCCGCCGATGCCGACGGCCGGGCCGGCCGCGAACGACACGACAGCGGACAGCACGGCCCCGGGCGCCTCTGCTGCCCCGCGAGGCGCGGCGGAAGGCCCAGCAGGAGGACGTCCCGAGCCCGACGCCGGCGGCGCTCCTCGCCGGGCCGCCCCGCGGCGGGCGACGCGCCCTCGCCGCTCACCGACCCAGCCCGCGGCGAGCGACGAGCCCTCCGCCTCCTGACGTCCACTGACGTCCACCCCCGGCCGCGCCACCACTCGGCCGCGCCGCTGACTGGCCTTGGCCGCCGCCCGGAGACCGCGGGTCGACGCCCGGCGCCCGATCTCCGGATTCCCGGCACCCGGACGGCCGGCGGTCAGCGCGGCCCGGAGGCAGCCATCCGAGGCGTGAAGGATTCTGGTCGTTCCCGCGACCAGAATCCTTCACGCCTGCTCGGCAGCAGCGGGAACCCGAGGCCCGGGATCTCGCGGCGGACTCTCCGACCGTCATCCCTTCCACAGCCGGAGACCGCTACCGATGTCCGGTTGGCAGGCACATCGCGTCACGCACCGTGACCAGATGTGGAAAAAGGACTACTGAGGCGTACCACCAGGGCCTGGCGGCGGTTCGGCGTTCGCCGAGGGCGCCGGATTTTACATCGCAAATACGACCACCGATCCGTCCTCGATCGTGACACCTCTTACCTACCCACGGGTAACTCCTGTCGTAGGCTGGTGCCCGTCGCGGCCGGCACACACCTTCAGGCGTCCGGCCCGACACCGGTGGCGGCGGGTCGGACACGCGCCGTCGACGGACAAGGGCGTCGAGGAGGCCGGTGTGTTCGTAAGCGCGCGGGGTTCGGTGCGTGATGTGGTGTTCGTCGACGGCGTGCGGACGCCGTTCGGCAAGGCGAAGGGCGTCTACAGCGAGACCCGGGCGGACGACCTGGTGGTCAAGGTCATCCGGGAGCTCATCCGCCGCAATCCCGGCCTGCCGCCGGAGCGGGTCGACGAGGTGGCGATCGCGGCCACCACCCAGATCGGCGACCAGGGCCTGACGATCGGGCGGACCGCCGGCATTCTCGCCGGTCTGCCGAAGTCCGTCCCGGGCTATGCGATCGACCGGATGTGCGCGGGCGCGGTGACGGCGGTGACCACGACCGCGTCCGCCATCGCGGTCGGCGCCTACGACGTCGCGATCGCCGGCGGCGTCGAGCACATGGGGCGCCATCCCATGGGTGAGGGGGTCGACCCCAACCCCCGGTTCGTCTCCGAGAAGCTCGTCGACCCGTCCGCGCTGGTCATGGGGATGACGGCGGAGAACGTGCACGACCGCTACCCGGGCATCACCCGGGCGCGGGCCGACGCCTACGCCGTCGCCTCGCAGGAGAAGGTGGCCAAGGCCTACGCCAACAACCAGATCCAGCCCGACCTCGTCCCGGTCGCCGCGCGGCACGTCGAGAACGGGTGGGAGCTGGTCACCGCGGACGAGCCGCCGCGACCCGGCACCACGCTGCAGGGCCTCGCCGGGCTCAAGACGCCGTTCCGGCCGCACGGCCGGGTCACCGCGGGCAACGCCGCCGGCATCAACGACGGCGCGACCGGATGCCTGCTGGCGGCCGCCGACGTCGCCGCCGAGCTGGGCCTGAGCCGCAAGATGACCATGGTCGGCTTCGGCTTCGCGGGTGTCTCCCCCGAGGTGATGGGCATCGGCCCAATCCCGTCCACGGAGAAGGCGCTCGCCCGCACCGGCCTGACCATCGACGACATCGGGCTGTTCGAGCTGAACGAGGCGTTCGCCGTGCAGGTGCTCGCGTTCCTCGACCACTTCGGCATCGACGACGACGACCCGCGCGTCAACCCCTACGGCGGCGCGATCGCGCTGGGGCATCCGCTCGCCTCCAGCGGCGTGCGCCTGATGACCCAGCTCGCCCGGCAGTTCGAGGAGCACCCCGAGGTCCGCTACGGCCTGACCGCGATGTGCGTGGGCATCGGCATGGGCGCGACGACGATCTGGGAGAACCCGCATCACCAGGCCGTCTGACCGGTGACCCATATCCCGCACCCCGCACCCCGCACCTCGAACCCCGACCCCCGACCCCCGCACCTCGAACCCCGAAATCTTCGCCCGAATGGGAGACGGAGCATGAGCAGCGCCGCGGTGACTCTTGAGCATCCGGACGAGGTCGTCACGCAGGCCCATGTCCGGTACGCGCGGCTTCCCGGCGTGGACGGACCCGTCGCGCTCATCACCCTCGACAACGGGCTGGACCACACCCGCCCGAGCACCTTCGGCCCGGCGGGACTGCGTTCCCTGATCGCCGCGGTCGACGAGATCGAGGCGCATGACCCGCCGGTCGCGGCGGTGGCGGTGACGGGCAAGCCGTTCATCTTCTGCGTCGGGGCCGACCTGTCGTACCGGTCGTCGCTGACCGACCCGGCTGAGGTGCGGCCCAAGCTCACCGCGCTCGGCGAGCTCGGGCACACCGCCCTGCGGCGGGTCGGCGAAGGACGTCTCGGCGACCGGAAGGTGCCGACCTTCGCCCTCGTCAACGGCGCCGCGCTCGGCGGCGGCCTCGAGCTGGCCCTGCACTGTGACTACCGGGCGCTGTCCACCGACATCGCCGCGCTCGCGCTGCCCGAGGTGTTCCTCGGCCTGGTGCCGGCCTGGGGCGGCACCCAGCTCCTGCCGAACCTCATCGGCGCGGACAACGCCGTCACCGTGATGATCGACAACGCGCTGAGCCAGAACCGGACGCTGCGCGCCGCGCAGGCCTTCAAGCTCGGCATCGGCGACATCCTGCTCGAGCCGGCCGACTTCCTGGAGGAGGCGCTGCGCTGGGTGGGCCGCGTGCTGCGGGGCGAGGTCGACCCCACGGCGGGCCGTCCGACCGTCGAGCGCGGCCCGGCCTGGGCGGCGGCGCTCGAACGTGGCCGCACCCTGGCGGACGCCCGGCTGCACGGAGCGGCGCCGGCCGCCTACCGGGCCCTGGAGCTGCTGGCGCTGGCCGAGACCGCGGACCGTGACACCGGGTACGCGGCGGAGGACGCGGCGCTGGCCGACCTCGGGGCCGGCGAGGAGCTGGTCGCCGGCCTCTACGCGTTCGACCTGGTGAACAAGCGCGCCAAGCGGCCCGTGGGCGGGCCGGACCGCTCGTTGGCGCGGCCGGTGACCAAGGTCGGGGTGGTGGGCGCCGGCCTGATGGCCAGCCAGCTCGCCGCGCTGTTCGCCCAGCGCCTGGAGGTACCGGTGGTGCTCACCGACCTCGACCAGGCCCGCCTGGACGCCGGTGTCGCCCGGGTCCACCAGGAGTTCGACAACCTGCTGCAGCGCAAGCGGATCTCCGCGGACCGGGCCAACCGGCTCAAGGCCAACGTCACCGGCTCGCTCACCAAGGACGCCTTCGCGGACGCCGACCTCATCATCGAGGCCGTCTTCGAGGACATGGCGATCAAGAAGTCGGTGCTCGCCGAGCTGGAGACCTACGTCAAGCCGGAGACGCTGCTGCTCACCAACACCTCCGCGCTGTCGGTGACCGAGATGGCGGCCGAGCTGACCCATCCCGAGCGGGTCGCCGGGCTGCACTTCTTCAACCCGGTGGCGGTGCTGCCGCTGGTCGAGGTCGTCCGCACGCCGCGCAGCGACGACGCGACGATCGCGACCACGCTCGACGTCGCCAAGAAGCTGAAGAAGAACGCCGTGCTGGTGGCGGACGCGCCCGCGTTCGTGGTGAACCGGCTGCTCACCCGCTTCATGGGCGAGGTGCTCGCCGCCACGGAGTCCGGCACCGCGATCGACACCGCCGACACCGCCCTGGACCCGCTCGGCCTGCCGATGTCGCCGCTCGTCCTGCTGTCGCTGGTCGGGCCGCCGGTCGCCCTGCACGTGGCCGAGACGCTGCACACCGCGACGCCGGACCGGTTCCGCTCACCGGCGGGCCTGGCCCGGCTGGTCGACGCGGGGCTCGGCGGCTTCTACACGACGGACCCGCAGGGCCGGCAGGTCGTCGACCCGAAGGCCGCCGCGCTCGTCCGCGAAGGCACCGGCGCCGACGGCTCCGGCACAGGCGCGGCGCTGACCCCGGAGCAGGTCCGGGACGCGGCACTGTCCGCGCTCGCGCAGGAGATCCGGCTGCTGCTGGACGAGAAGGTCGTCGCCGAGCCCGCGGACGTCGACCTGTGCATGATCCTCGGCGCCGGCTGGCCGTTCCACCTCGGCGGCATCACGCCCTACCTGGATCGCACCGGCATCAGCGAGCGGGTGACCGGCCGGCGGTTCAGCCCGCCCGGAACCGCCACCATCTCCTGACCCGTCCCGCCTCGGCCCGGCCGGCCTCGGACTCGTCCCGTCTCGGACTCGTCCCGTCTCGGACCCGTCTCCGACCGATGGGGAACCGCTCGCGCGGGGGGGCGGGCGCGGGCGGCCCTCCTCGGTGGCTTCTGGTGGCCCTCAGCGGCCGCCAGGTGCCGTCCCGGAGACGGTCGCGGCTCCCGGCCTCCCCGGTCCGGTTCCGCCCGTCTGCCGGGCGCTGAGGCGGGCGGAGCCGGGCTCGACCGCCTCGGCGAGATCCGTGCTGGCGCCGGCGTGGGTGTCGGCGTCGACGTAACGGCCCGCCGTCGACGTGCCGCGGGGCCGCAGCGCGACCCCGACGAGCGCCCAGACGACGTCCGCGATCGTGGCCAGCAGCCGGGCGACGACCGCGATGAGGGTGGCCGGGCCACTGGCCAGCGCCGGGGCCAGTGCCAGCACCAGGACCGCCTCGCGCACCCCGGCCCCCGCCGGCAGCACCAACACCAGAAAACCGGCCGTCCAGGCCAGCGCGTACGCGCCGATGCACAGCGCCACCAGCCGGGCCCCGCCGACGGCCGGGTCGAGGTCGCGCACCAGCAGCCAGGTCCCGACGCCGTACCAGACGAAACCCGCGATCAGCCAGCCGGCCCCGGCCAGGATGGGCCGCGCGGTGAGCGCCTCGTCCAGCGGCGGACGCCGCAGCAGGCGGAACGCGAGGTCGAGCAGCCTCGAAAGCACGGGCGGATGCAGAACCACCGCGAACAGCGGCACCACCGCCAGCGCCCACCAGTAGTCCGCGAGCGCCGAGCGGGAGACGAACGGGAGGGTCGCCGCCGCGGTCACTCCACCGCACGGCACCGCCAGGGCCAGCACCACCAGGCTCGCCGACGCCGACTTCGGCCGGGAGACCCCGTAGTCGCGGGACAGCTCCATCTGCGCGAGCACCGGCCACACACTGCCCGGGATGTACTTGCCGATCTGGCCGACGCAGAAGATGCGAACGGCCGCGCGCAGCGGCAACGACGCGCCGAGCCCGCCGAGCACCGACCGCCAGGACAGCACTGTGGCGCCGACCGCGAGCACCGTCGCGACGGCGGACCCGCCCAGGCCGGCCGCCGTCAGCTCGCCGACCGAGTCGCGGACGTCGTTCCACTGCCCCACCAGCGCGACGACCAGCAGCACCGCCGCGAGCAGCAGAGCGCCCCGCACCGCCCACCAACGCGCGCCCCGGCGGCGAGGCTGCGCGGCCTGCTTCTTCCCTCGCGGGCCCGCCCCGTCGACATGACTCACCTGGTCAGACTATGGGGTCGGCGCACCGCCGTCGTGGCCGCCCACCGCCGCGCCAGAAGAGGCCAGCGGGGTCAGAAGGACCAGCCGTGCCGCGAGCGCGGCGCCGGCCGGGCCAGAAGCGCGGCAACCGGGCCACGTGACCAAGACGTGACCCGGTTGCCGCAGTGCGCTGTGCCTGCCGAGGTGCGCTATCCCTGCCGGATGGCGATCAGGCCTGGCCGGCGGCGGGCGTCTGGTCGGGCTCGTCCGCGCCGACCTCGGCGTCCACCAGCGCGTTCTGGCGCCGGGCGACGGCCTCGATCACCTTGCGGGCGAGGTCCTGCGGGGCCAGGCCGACCTCGGCGAGGACCTCGTCACGCTTGCCGTGGTCGAGGAAGCGCTGGGCCACACCGAACTCCCGCAGCGGGACGTCGACGTCGGCGTCGCGCAGCAGCTGCGCGACGGACGCGCCGACGCCGCCGACGCGGCCGTTGTCCTCGACGGTGACGACGAGGTCGTGCTCACGGGCCAGGTCGACCAGCGCCGGGTCCAGCGGCTTGACCCACCGCGGGTCGACGACGGTGATGCCGATGCCCTGGCTCGCGACGCGGGCGGCGACGTCGAGGCAGGTCGTGGCCATCGCCCCGACGGAGACCAGCAGCACCTCGCGGTGGCGTGCCACCGCCGGCGCCCGGTACAGGACGTCCACCCCGCCGACCTGGTCGATCGCCGGGGTCTCCGGAGCGATCTTGCCCTTGGGGTAGCGGACGACCGTCGGCCCGTCGACGTTGGAGATCGCCTCGTCGAGCTCGGCGCGCAGGGTGGCCTCGTCACGCGGCGCGGCGATCGCCAGGCCGGGCACGACCTGCAGGAAGGACATGTCCCACATGCCGTTGTGCGACGCGCCGTCCTCACCGGTGATGCCGGCCCGGTCGAGCACGAAGGTCACCGGCTGGCGGTGCATCGCCACGTCCATCAGGACCTGGTCGAAGGCGCGGTTCAGGAAGGTCGCGTAGATGCAGACGACCGGCTTGAGGCCGCCCATCGCCAGGCCCGCCGCGGAGGTGACCGCGTGCTGCTCGGCGATGCCGACGTCGAAGACCCGGTCCGGGAACGCCTTCGCGAACGCCTTCAGGCCGACCGGCTGGAGCATGGCGGCCGTCATCGTGACGACGTCCGGGCGCTCCGCGCCGATGCGGACGATCTCGTCGGAGAAGACCGACGTCCAGGTGGTGCCCTTGGCCGCCCCGACCGGCTTGCCGGTGGCCGGGTCGATGACGCCGACCGCGTGGAAGTTGTCGGCCTCGTCCTGCTCGGCCGCCGGGTAGCCGAAGCCCTTGCGGGTGATCGCGTGGACGATCACGGGGCCGCCGAAGTCCTTGGCCCGGCGCAGCGCCGACTCCATCGCGACCACGTCGTGGCCGTCGATCGGGCCGACGTACTTGAGGCCGAGGTCCTCGAACATGCCCTGCGGGGTGACGACGTCCTTGATGCCCCGCTTGATGCCGTGCAGGGCGTCGAACAGCGGCGCCCCGACCAGCGGGGTGCGGCCCAGCACCTGCTTGACGACGTCGAGGACCTGCTCGTACTCGGGCGCCAGGCGCAGCGAGGCCAGGTGGTCGGCCAGCCCGCCGATGGTCGGCGAGTAGGACCGGCCGTTGTCGTTGACGACGATGACGACCTGCCGGTCGGAGGCGGCGATGTTGTTCAGCGCCTCCCAGCACATGCCGCCGGTCAGCGCGCCGTCACCGACGACCGCGACGACGGCCCGGTTCTCCCCGCGTAGCGCGTAGGCGCGCGACAGCCCGTCCGCGTAGGACAGGGCGGTGGAGGCGTGCGAGTTCTCGATGATGTCGTGCTCGGACTCGGCCTGGCACGGGTAGCCCGACAGCCCGCCGCGCTGACGAAGGCGGTCGAATGCATCCCGACGGCCGGTGAGAATCTTGTGGACATATGACTGATGTCCGGTGTCCCACAGGACTCGGTCAAATGGTGAGTCAAAAACCCTGTGAATTGCGAGAGTCAGTTCGACAGCGCCCAGATTCGGCCCGAGGTGGCCGCCAGTACGGGCAACCGCATGGATGAGGAAATCACGGATCTCGGCCGCGAGCGCCACCAGTTCCTCGTGGTCGAGGCGCTTGACGTCCTGCGGGCTGTCGATCGTCGACAGAAGCGACACGGCGTGCTCTCCCTCCCCCGAAAGGGGATCGGTCCGGGTCCGGCAAAGTCTACGCAGCAGGCCGTGGGCTCCGCAGACGGGCTCCCGACATGTGAGCTGCCCGAAGAGCGTCAGGTATTCTGCCCGGTCGCGGTAGAATCCGCCTCCCGCTGTCGGGAATGTGCGACGGGTAACCGCGGAAGAGACGGCATGAACCAGGCGTGACGCGTTGGCGGCGGTGACAGACCGATCGCCTCGGCCCAGCACGGCGGCGGCGGAACGAGCCGCCCGGCGGGGTTCTTTCTCGGGCTCATGGGTTCGTCGGTCAGTCTTCCATACCCGCGTCATCTTTTCGTGACATTCTCGTGACATCCCGACGGCCGTTACGAGTACCCCTGATCGTGACTTCCGCGACTACCCAGTGTCAGCAACCGTCGCCGGAGCCGGTCGCTCCGGCCGGTCCGCGCGGCCGCGATGCGGGCCGAGTGGACCGGCCGACCGGCTCCCGCCGCCACCGGCCCGGCGTCACGGCCTCCGACGGAGTCCGCCCGAGATGCCCGAGAGGCACGGTCGAAGACCACGGACGGGACGGTTGAAGACCACGGGCCGGGCCACCGAAGGCCATGAGCCGTACCGCCGAAGCCGACAGGGGGCACCATCGGTGCCACCGGGGACACCGTCGGGAAGAATGCCGCGACAGGCAATCAGGACTGTCGGCCGGAGGACTGAGGACCTCGGAGCCGACAGTCGCGCGGGCCGCCTGCCATCGGGCGTCACCAGAAAGGCGCGATCCGGAAATTCCGCCACAAACGGCGGTGACCGGTTCCGGTTACGCCGGCGCCAACGTCGCCACGCACTCCACATGTGAGGTCATGGGAAAAAGGTCGAAAGCCCTCAGCGCCGTAAGCCGGTAGCCCTCCTCCGCGGCAGCCGCGACATCTCGCGCGAGTGCCGCGGGGTCGCATGCCACGTACACGACCCGGCGCGGCCGATGGGCGAGGACCTCCGCCATGACCTCACGGCCGGCACCGGTGCGCGGCGGGTCGAGCACGGCGACGTCGACGCCGCCACCCTGCCGGTCGGACCCTCCGATCAGGCCGCGCACGGTCGCCGGCGTCACTCGCAGCGAACGCAGCGACACCCAGGGCAGATCCTCGAGGCTCCGGGCCGCGGAACGCACCGCGGCCTCGTCCGACTCCATCGCGATGACCCGACCGGTCGGCCCGACCGCCTCCGCGAGGAACGCCGCGAACAGCCCGGCACCGCTGTAGAGGTCGAGGGCCGTCTCACCGGGCGCCGCCGCGGCCGCCGCCCGCACGGCGTCGACCAGCGTCGCGGCCGCCGCCGGATGGACCTGCCAGAAGACTCCCGGTTCAAGACGGAACGAACGCCCCTCGACCGTCTCGACCACCTCGACGGGTTCCGCCAGGCCGGCGGGTTCCGCCGCCGCGCCCGCCTCGGGCGCGGCAGGCTCCAGGCCTCCCTCGGGACGCAGCCGGACCAGCTGCCAGCCGCCGGAACCGGTGGAGAAGGCCACCGCGTCGGACGTCGTCCCCGACTCGGTCAACTTCGCCGCGACGAGGTCGACGGCCTGCCCGGTCCGTTCCGGCGCGGCCGGGCCCTGGAGGAACACGGGGTCGGCGATCACCTGGGCGAGCGACGGGTGCGCGATCCGGCAGTCCGGGGTCGCGACCACCTGGTGGGAGCGGTGCGCGCGCAGCCCCACCCCGCCGTCGGGAGTGCGCGCGAAACGCATCCTGGTCCGCCAGCCGAGACCGTCATCCGCCTTCGCCGGCAGTGGCTCGACCCGCACGGCGCGTTCCAGGCCCGCGATGCGGCGCAGCGAGTCCTCGACCACCGTGGCCTTGAGGCGGCGCTGCGCGTCCAGTGTCGCGTGCTGCCAGTCGCATCCCCCGCACTGGCCGGGGCGGGCATGCGGGCACGGCGGCTCGACCCGGTCCGGGGAGGCGACCAGGATCTCCGTCGCGTCCGCCCGCCAGTAGCGGTCGTGGGAGACGTCGGTGATCCGCGCCAGGACCCGCTCACCCGGCAGCGCGTGCCGGACGAACACGACCCGCCCGTCGGTCCGCGCGACGCACAGGCCGTGGTGCGCCACCGGTCCGATCTCCAGCTCGACCAGCTCGTCCGGGGGCGTCGGAGGCTGTGCGGGTGTCTGGGCCCGCGGGCGTGTCTGGCGGCGCGGCGGCGCCTGGTCTCGCGGCGTCTTCTGGTCTCGCGGCGCTGCCTGGTCTCGCGGCGCTGCCTGCCCCCGCGACGGCGTCTGGTCTCGCGGGGCCGTCCGGTCGGCCCGCGCCGGCGCGGCGCCCTGGTCCGTCCGACGGCGGTTCGGGCCGCCACGGCGCGGCGGACGCCCGGTCACGTCCCGCTCCCGTTACCGGGCCGTACCTGCTCCGAAGGCAGCACCCGACCGCGCCGGACCGCGCCGGCCCCGGCGTGGTCGCGCCTCGTCTGAGCATGTGAGCTGGACTCAAGCTGCCAGGGAACGCTGGTCATCATGACGCCGGGCTGGAACAACAGCCGGGCCTTGAGGCGCAGCGCACTCTGGTTGTGCAGCAGGTGCTCCCACCAGCGCCCGACGACGTACTCCGGAACGAACACGGCGACGACGTCCCGGGGGCTCTCCCGGCGGATGCGCGCGACGTACTCCAGGACCGGCCTGGTGACCTCACGGTACGGCGACGCGAGAACGACAAGGTCGATCTTGATGTCGCGTTCCTCCCAGGCCTGCCGCAGCCGTTCCGTCTCGGCCGGGTCCACGGCGACGGTCGTCGCGACCAGCGTGTGCGGGCGGGTGGCCTTCGCGTAGGCCAACGCCCGCAGGGTCGGCGCGTGCATCTTGCTCACCAGCACGACGCCGTGCACACGGGACGGCAGCGTCGGCGGGCCCGGCTCGGGGGTCAGCTCGCTGGCGACCCGGTCGTAGTGCCGCTGGATGCCCTGCATGCAGAGATAGATCACCGGGATGGCGATGCAGACGATCCAGGCACCGCGGGTGAACTTGGTGAGGAGCACCAGGATGAGCACGGCGCCGGTCATGCAGGCGCCCAGGAAGCTCACGACCTGGTAGCGCCGGACCCGGCCACGCATGCGGGGCTCCAGCGGCACCCGCCCGGTGAGCTGGTCGTCCAGCTTCTCCCCGCTGTCACCGGAGCCGGCCGAAGCACCGGCCGCGGCACCAGCCCCGGTCGCGCCCGCGTCCGTGTCCGTGTCCGCGGCCACCGAGCCACGCAGCAGACGTGCCCAGTGCCGGACCATTCCGGTCTGGCTGAGGGTGAAGGAGATGAACACGCCCAGGATGTACAGCTGGATCAGTGCGGTGACCTGCGCGTCGAACACGACGATGAGCAGGATCGCGAACCCGGCCAGCAGGATGATCCCGTTGGAGTAGGCGAGCCGGTCTCCTCTGGTGTGCAGCTGGCGCGGCAGGTATCCGTCCCGGGCGAGGATCGAGCCGAGGACCGGGAAGCCGTTGAAGGCCGTGTTCGCCGCCAGGATGAGGATGAGCGTGGTGACCGCCGCGACGTAGACGAAACCCGGCGAGCCGTCGCCGAACACGGCGGCCGCGATCTGGGCGATGACCGTCCGCTGCTCCTCACCGTTGCTGCCGATGAGATCGGCGGGGTTCTCGGCGACGTGCACATCCGAGATGAGCGCGAGCGCCGTCACGCCCGCGAACATCGTGACGGCGATGGCACCCATCAGGAACAGGGTCGTCGCGGCGTTGCGGCTCTTGGGCCGGCGGAAGGCCGGCACACCGTTGCTGATCGCCTCGACACCGGTCAGCGCCGTGCAGCCCGAGGCGAACGCGCGCAGGATGAGGAAGATCAGGAACAGGCCGGTGAAGCTCTGTTCCGGATGGATGTGGTAGTCGGCACTCTCGGCACGCGGAGCGTCACCAAGGGCGGTCTTGACCAGCCCGGTGACGATCATGACCAGCACGCCGACGATGAAGGCGTAGGACGGGACCGCGAAGGCCGTGCCGGACTCCCGCACACCGCGCAGGTTGACCAGCGTCAGCAGCACGACCAGGAGGCTGGCCAGAAGCACCTTGTGCTCGGCGAGCCCGGTCGCGGCGGATGTCAGGTTCGCGACACCGGCCGACACCGACACGGCGACGGTCAGGACGTAGTCGACGAGCAGCGCGCTGCCGACCATCAGACCGGCCCGCGGCCCCAGGTTGACCGACGCCACCTCGTAGTCGCCGCCGCCGCTGGGGTAGGCGTGCACGTTCTGCCGGTAGGAGGCCACCACGGTCAGCATGAGGATCACGACCGCGGCCGCGATCCACGGTGTGTAGTGCAGCAGCGTGATCCCGCCGAGCGCGAGGACGAGAAGGATCTCCTCAGACGCGTACGAGACGGAGGAGAGCGCGTCGCTGGCGAAGACGGGAAGCGCGACCCGCTTCGGCAGCAAGGTTTCCCCGAGCCGATCACTACCGATGGGACGACCGACGAATCCGCGCTTCAGTCGGTCTGTGAGCGCCACGCGGCGATGCTACCGACCGTCGTCACAGCTCCTTCAACGGTGTGACGTGGGGCACTACACGGAACACACGTTCCTCCGTCCGCGGGCCGTCCCGAGGCCAGGCGCCTGGAACGGCCACGGCCCGGGCATCGACCGGACAACCCCGACCGGACTACGCTCACTTCCCGTGCACGTCGTGATCCTCGGTTGCGGCCGGGTCGGCTCGTCCCTCGCCGGTGCTGTCGAGCGGCTCGGCCATTCGGTGGCCGTCATCGACCAGAACCCGGCAGCCTTCAACCGGCTGTCCCCCGGCTTCGGCGGCCGGCGGGTGACCGGTGTCGGCTTCGACCGGGACACCCTGATCGAAGCCGGCATCGCGGAGGCCGCCGCGTTCGCCGCCGTGTCCAGCGGCGACAACTCGAACATCATCTCCGCCCGGGTGGCGCGGGAGATGTTCGGCGTCGAGCGGGTCGTGGCCCGGATCTACGATCCCCGGCGCGCCGAGGTCTACGAGCGGCTGGGGATCCCCACCGTCGCCACGGTCCGCTGGACCAGGGACCAGATCCTCGGTCGCCTCATCCCGGATGCCGTCGCCCCCGAGTGGACGGACACGTCCGGCTCGGTGCTGGTCACCGCGGTCACCCCGGCCCGGGGCTGGGTGGGCAAGCGGCTGGCCGACCTGGAGGCGCGGGCCGAGGTGCGGGTCGTGTGCGTGACCCGGTTCGGTGACGGCCTGCTCCCCGACGCGCGCACCGTGGTCCAGGACGGGGACGTCCTGCACATCGCGGTGGTGAAGGCGCGGGCCGTCGAGGCCGACGCCATCATCCACGCCGGCCCCGGGCACGACTGAGCGACAAGGGACGGGAGACCGCGCGATGACACTGGAACCGGACGAACACCAGCGGACCACCACGAGCTCGCACGGAGGACGCCGGGTGGCGATCGCCGGCGCGGGCAAGGTCGGCCGCTCAATCGCCGCGGAGCTGCTGGAGAACGGCGCCGAGGTGCTGATCATCGAGCGGGATCCCGTCAAGATCCGCCGGGACGCGCTGCCGGCGGCGCAGTGGCTGCTCGCCGACGCCTGTGAGCTGTCCTCGCTCGACGGTGCCGGGCTGGACGAGTGCGCCGTGATGGTCGCGACGACCGGCGACGACAAGGTCAACCTGGTGGTGTCGCTGCTCGCGAAGACCGAGTTCGGCGTGCCACGGGTCGTGGCGCGGGTCAACCATCCCAAGAACGAGTGGCTGTTCACCGACTCGTGGGGCGTCGACGTCGCCGTCTCCGCGCCCCGCATGCTGACCGCGCTGGTGGAGGAGGCGGTGAGCGTCGGTGACCTGGTGCGCCTGATGAAGTTCCGCCAGGGCGACGCGTCGCTGGTCGAGCTCACCCTGACCGCGACCGCCCCGGTCATCGGCCGGCGCGTCGGCGACGTCGCGCTTCCGCCCGACTCGGCGCTGGTCGTCATCCTGCGCGACGGGCACGCCATCGTCCCGTCCGCGGACTGCGCGCTGGAGCCGGGTGACGAGGTGCTGGCCGTCGCCACCACGAGCGAGGCCGAGGAAAGCCTCGCTGAGCTGCTCGGCGCCGTTCCGGCCGGGGAACGCTCCCGGGACGCTGCCGGCCTGCACTGAGCTCCGGCCTGCACCGAGCTCCGAGCCCGGCGGCAGCCCAGCCGCGGTGGTACCGAGGCAGGCGAGCGGCTGGCGCGTGGGAGGCGAGACTGCCGGCGCCGTGGCAGTCGAGCGAGCTCCCGGCGCCGCTCCGTGGCAGGCGGGGTGGAGCCTCAGTCCGGGCGAGAGGCGGAGGCCCGCTCGTCAGGAACGGCCACCTGCGCCATCCCCTGGGCAGGCTGCCCCGACTCGGCGGCCGCCTCCGGGACGTCGTCCGCGGGCGGCGCGAGACGCCGCACGATCGCGAAGGTCGCCAGCACGGCGACTCCGAACAGCGGCAGGCCCAGCGCGATGTTCGCCGCCGCGAGCCAACCGGTCTCACCGGCGAGGTACAGCAGGCCCTGCACGACGAACCGCACCCCGAACACGGCGATCCAGACCAGCGTGGCCCACACCGCCGCCCGTCGGACGGCCGGATTCTCCCGCCAGTCGGCATAGCGCTTGTCGAAGCCGGCCATCACGTACCCGCCGATCGGCCGGCCCACCAGCACGGAGACGAGCCCCGCGACGGAGCAGACGGCGTTCTTGGCGATCGAGGGCAGGAAGAAGCCCTCCGCGTGCCCGGTCCGGGAGGCGATGAAGGCGGCGAACCCGACCGCGAAGAGCCCGGAGAACGCCTGCTGAAGCGGCTCGTGCCGAACGAGCCGCAGGACGACCAGCCCCACGGCGGCCGCGATGGCGACGATGATCCCCGCGGTCAGCCCGCTCTCGGCGTTCACCGTGACGAAGGCGACCGTCGGAATCGCGCTGTCGATGATCCCGCGCGGCCCACCGATGGCGTCGGCGAGGCTCAGTACCGGCTCCGCGCCGTCGGCGCCCTCGCCGCTGTCGTCTCTGTCGCCGCCATTGGCCCTGTCGCCACCCTTGGCCCTGCTCCGGTCCCCCGCGGCTGCGGCACGGGCGACCCGGGCGAACGGACCGCCCATCAGCTCCGTGGAGCCCGCGTGCGGGCCCCTCGCCGCACCGAGGTCAGCCTGCTCCGGCTCCGGGCGCGACTGGGAGGAATCCGACGGGAGAGCTGGTGGCATAGGTGAAGACGTCCTGTCCTCCGGGCGCCGCTCAGGCGCTGGTCGACGAGACCGGCAGCAACTCGTATCGCGGATTGAAGATCGTGGTCCGCTCGTCACGAACGACCACTCGACCGGATGCCTTGACCGACCGGCCGGCTTCGATGCCCGCGATATGTTTGCGGCCGAGAAACACGAGGGTCACGGTTCCGGATCCATCATAGAGGTCGACCTCCAGACTTGGCCCCCCGGAACGCGCCCGAACGGTGACCGAGCGTATCGACCCGGCGACGCAGGCCTCCTCCCGATCCCGGCAGGCAAGCATCGGCTCCGCTCCCACGGCGACCGAGGCCCGCTGCAGGTCCTCGTCCTCCAACTCCTGATTGTCCGCTGTCAGCCGGTGGAACCGCCGTCCCAACCAGCCGCGCCCTTCGCCCACGGCTCCTCCGATCATCGACCGTTCCCGTAGCCGGGCGACGGAATCCGAACCTCGGGACGTCACCGGGCCAACGGGTGAGGAAGGTCCCACCAGGTGGCCATGCGTCAGCGCCCTGAACCGGGATTATGCGGTGGACGGACCCCCGCCACCACTGATCCCGCCCAGGATGGGACAACTCGCGGAGCGCCACCGGTGGATGGCCGAGCGTTCCAGCGCCGTTACCGGACTGTTCCGCGCTCGGCCACACCGCTGAGCCCTTTCCACCGTCGGCTCGGACCTGCGGCCTGCCAGACCGCGTGCCGCGAGCCGGAAGAGGCCCGCTGATCAGCGCGCCTCGGATCAGCGCGTCTCGCTGATCCGCACGCCGGGGCCCGGCATCTCGGGCCGGGCAGTCGCGCCCTGCTCCGTCTCCTGGGGCTCGCCGTCGGATTCCGCGACCTCCTTCGGCAACCGCAGCGGCAGCGGGTCACGGACCGGCATGGCCTCATCGCCCCGTACCACCACAGTTCGCCGGAGAGTCTCGTCCAGCAGGGGACCCGCACTGAGATCCTGCCCGGCGGGGCCGGTCACCACCGCACGGAGGAACCAGCGGGGCCCGTCGATACCGATCATGCGCCCGGGGATGGTCTCACCGGGCCGGTTCGTGGGCAGGCGCATCCGCAGCTCCGGGCCGAAGGGGCCCTCCCCCTCCGCGCCACCGACCGCCTGCAGCGTCTCCAGGATTTCCGCGCGGACCTCGTCCCACAGGGGTGTCGTCTTGGGGGCGGCGAACACCGCCACCTCCATCGCGCTGCGCCCGTCCGTGATGATGATCGTCACTGGACGGCCGGTCGCCTCCTCCACCTGGAACTGCATCTGCACGCCGCGCAGCGTCGGTATCCGCAACGCGCCGAGGTCCAGGCGGTGCACGTCGTCCTGCGGCGCGTCAGCGGCATCGAAGGGCCCGACCCGATCGACGTCCTGGCTGGCGCCGCGGGCCGCATCCGCATCCGCCGAGGCCTCGACCGAAGCCTTACGACCGCGACCGAACACCGTGGTCCTCCCTTCGCGGTCCACCGTCGGAAGAGTGGCCGAACCCGCCGGTCGACCCGAAGCCGCCCGTGCCGCGCACGGACTCGGGCAGGTCGGCGACCTCCCGGAAGACCGCGTGCTCCACTCGTTGGATCACCAGCTGGGCCACCCGATCACCCCTACGTAGAGTGATCGACTCACTCTGATCGGTGTTTATGAGATTCACCTTGATTTCTCCACGGTAACCGGCGTCGACAGTACCGGGGGCGTTGACCACAGTGAGTCCATGACGCGCGGCAAGTCCGCTACGGGGATGCACGAAGGCCGCATAACCCGCAGGCAGCGCGATCGACAGCCCCGTCCCGACGATGGCCCGCTCTCCCGGCGCCAGCGTGACGTCCTGCGTGGTCGCCAGGTCGGCACCGGCGTCGGACGGCTGGGCGTAGGTAGGAAGCGGCAGGCCCGGATCCAGCCTGTGCACCAGCACCTCCAGAGAGGCTGGCGACGAGGGAGGCGGCTCGCCGGTCGGCCACTCACCCGAGCGTGGGGCGGTCGGCGGCGTGGGGGTGGTCGCGGTCATGATTCTCCTGGATTGTTCTCACCCGGGCGGGCTGTCCGCGACACTAACGACTCGCCGGCTGGCAGCAGTCGGCGCCTTGCCGGTGGCCCGGGGCCATGACACTTCAGACACCACAGTGAGACGTGCGCGAGGGGCACGAGCGGGGTCGGGGGCCGGCCGAGCGGGGTATTCGTGCCCTGGTGGGTAGTGCTCGGGCAGCACTCGGAACACTCAGTGCCTGGAACGGGCAGTGCTCGGAACAGCGCAGCGCTCGGAACACGCAGTACCTGGGAACTACCAGGACGGACAGGCAACGCGCCCCGGAGACCGCGTCCCGGGGCGAACTGACGAGAGGTGTGGGGTGGCCGGACCGGCGTCGAAGATGGGATGGAAGGTCGTTGGCGGGGCGGCGACCGCACTCGCCGGCACCGCGGCGAGCCGAGGGGCCAGCGTCGCGTATCGCAGGGTGCGCAAGGCCGACCCGCCGAAGAACCCGGCCGACCCGGAGACCGCCTGGTCCGAGGCGATCGTCTGGGCGGCGGTGTCCGGCCTCGCCGTGGGCCTTGGCCGGCTGGCCGCCGAGCGGACGGCGGCACGTGGCTGGGTCCGGGCGACGGGCTCGTTGCCACCCGGCATGCGCCCGGCGTCGACAAGCTCGAAGACGGACGTCTGACCCGAGGCGGTACGCGTCGGAGCGCGAGGGATTCCACGCCGCCACACAGCGCCAACAATTCACACCGATTGGGATATATGGGGCGCAGAGTCGCTTGACAACCCACAAGAAGTGAGGATTTCGGTTGCCGCAGTAGCCAAAATCCTCACTTCTTGCTTTGAAGCAGCGACGGCGGGAGGTGTGGCCGGCGGCCAGGAACCGCTGAGGCGCTGCACTCGCACCCGGGCGACGTGCAGTGCCTCGGCGAGATCCGGTACCGGCGCCTCGGCATCAGTCGATGCGGCGGAGCTCCTTGCGGAAGCGCCGGCCGTTCTCGACGTAGGACTCGGCCGCCATCCGGATCATCTCCTGGGAGGCGGCACCCTCCCGGATCTTCGCCGGAACGCCGAGCGCCATGGCACCCTCCGGGACCTCGACCCGGTTGCCCACCACCGCGCCCGCACCGACCAGCGCACCCTTGCGGACCCGTGCGTCGTGCAGAACGATCGAGCCCGAGCCGACCAGCGAGCCGTCCTCGATCACACAGCCCTCGAGATGCACGACGTGCCCGATCACGCAGTCGTCGCCGACGGTCGTGGGGTGCAGGGCGGTCGTGTGGATGACCGTTCCGTCCTGGATGGACGTCCGCGCCCCGACGATGATCCGGCCATGGTCGCCACGCATCACGACACCCGGCCACACGGTCGACTCCGGCCCGATCGAGACGTTCCCGATGATCGTGGCGTCGGGGTGGACGTAGGCGGACGGGTCGATGGAGGGGACGAGATCCCCCAAAGCGTAGATGGCCACGCTTCCATCCTGCCCGATGGCCCCGGCACCCGCCCCCGGCCCGCGACCACTGCCGCCCAGGAAACACCGCCGACCAAGGACACGACCGCCCAGGAGACCGCCGGCCTGCTGGCGTCAGCCGGCCGGCGGTCGCGCCGCCATCAGCTCGTCGGCACCAGGACGACGTCGACGGTCAGCTCGCCGTCGGTCGCGTCCAGGGTGAGCTCCCAGATCCCGCCGGCGCTGCGCAGGTCCGCGGCCGCCTGCTCGACCAGTGCGACGGTCTGCGCCGGGCCGCCGACCCGGGCGGTCGCGACCTCGGCCTTCATCGAGACCTTCGCCTCGGACTTGGCCCGGCGCACCGCCGACAGCGCCGCACCGACAGCGTCCAGCAGCTCGGGACGGCCGTCACCGGCCGCCGCGCGGATCCGCTCCGCCTCGGGCCACCGGGCCCGGTGCACCGAACCCTCCTGCCACCAGGACCACACCTCTTCGGTGACGAACGGCAGGAAGGGCGCGAACAGGGTGAGCAGCGTCGCCAGCGCGAGCGAAAGCGTGGCCTGCGCGGAGGCGGCACCTGCCGGCCCGTGCGCACCGTAGGCCCGGCCCTTCACCAGCTCGACGTAGTCGTCACAGAAGCGCCAGAAGAACGTCTCGGTGACCTCGAGAGCCCGGGTGTAGTCGTAGCCGTCGAAGGACTCGGTCGCGGTCGCGACGACCTTCGCCAGCTCGGCGAGCAGCGCCCGGTCCAGCGCCTCGGTGATCGCCTCCACGCCGGGAGTGCCGCCGACGGCCGCCGCGCCCGAGCCGCTGACCTCCCGCGGGGCGGGCAGCTCGCCCGAACCACCCGCGCCGTCGGCCTCCCCGGCCTCCGCCAGCCCCAGGACGAACCGGCTCGCGTTGAGGATCTTGATGGCGAGGCGTCGGCCGGTCTTCATCTGGCCCACGTCGAAGGCCGTGTCCGTGCCGGGCCGGCCCGACGCCGCCCAGTACCGGACGGCATCCGAACCGTGCTGTTCCAGCAGGCCCATCGGGGTGACGACGTTGCCCTTGGACTTCGACATCTTCTTGCGGTCCGGGTCGAGGATCCAGCCGGAGATCGCGGCGTCCGACCACGGCAGCGCGCCGAACTCGGCGTGGCTGCGCAGCACGGTCGAGAACAGCCAGGTCCGGATGATCTCGTGTGCCTGCGGCCGCAGGTTCATCGGGAACACCTGGTTGAACAGGGCGGCGTCGCTCTCCCAGCCGCTGGCGATGAGCGGGGTCAGTGACGACGTGGCCCAGGTGTCCATGACGTCGGGGTCGGCCATGAAGCCACCCGGCACCCCCCGCTGCTCGGCGGTGTACCCGGGCGGGACATCGCTGGACGGGTCCACCGGCAGCGCGGACTCGGCCGCCACGATCGGCTCGTCGTAGCGCGGGTCGCCCGCCTCGTCCAACGGGTACCAGACCGGGAAGGGCACGCCGAAGAAACGCTGCCGGCTGATCAGCCAGTCACCGTTGAGACCGTCGACCCAGTTCTCGTAGCGCACCCGCATGTAGTCCGGGTGCCAGCGCAGCTCGCCGCCGCGCGCCCGCAGCTGCTCACGCAGCTGATCGTCCCGGCCGCCGTTGCGGATGTACCACTGGCGGGTGGAGACGATCTCCAGCGGCCGGTCGCCCTTCTCGTAGAACTTGACCGGGTGGCTGATCGCCCGGGGCTCGCCGAGCAGGGCACCGGACTCCCGCAGCGCCTCGACGATGGCCACCCGGCCCGAGGCGATCGTCTTGCCTGCGACCTGGGTGTAGTACTCGCGGCCCGCCGGCGAGGTGATGGCATCCGGCGCCTCGGCGATGAGCCGCCCGTCGCGGCCGATCACCGCGCGCGCGGGCAGCCGCAGCTCCCGCCACCAGGTGACGTCGGTCAGGTCACCGAAGGTACAGATCATGGCGATACCGGAGCCCTTCTCCGGATCCGCCAGCCGGTGCGCCACCACCGGCACCTCGACGTCGAACAGCGGCGTGCGGACCGTCTGCCCGAACAGCGGCTGATAGCGCTCGTCCTCGGGATGGGCCACCAGCGCCACGCAGGCCGGCAGCAGCTCCGGACGGGTCGTCTCGATCACCACCGGCTCGCCGCCGGGCCGCGGGAACGCGATGGTGTGGTACGCGCCAGGGCGCTCTCTGTCCTCCAGCTCCGCCTGCGCGACCGCGGTGCGGAAGGTGACGTCCCACAGCGTCGGGGCCTCGGCCAGGTAGGCCTCGCCACGGGCCAGGTTGCGCAGGAACGCGCGCTGCGCGACGGCCCGCGACCGGGCGTCGATCGTCGCGTAGGTGTACGACCAGTCCACCGACACGCCGAGCCGGCGCCAGAGCTCCTCGAAGCCCTTCTCGTCCTCGATCGTCAGCTTCTCGCACAGCTCGACGAAGTTGCGCCGCGAGATCGGGACCTGGTCCTTGCCCGGCTTGGCCGGCGGGGCGAAGTCGGGGTCGTACGGCAGCGACGGATCGCAGCGCACGCCGTAGTAGTTCTGCACCCGCCGCTCGGTCGGCAGGCCGTTGTCGTCGAACCCCATCGGGTAGAAGACCTCACGGCCGCGCATCCGCTGGAAGCGGGCGATCAGGTCGGTGTGGGTGTACGAGAACACGTGGCCGACGTGCAGGGAACCGCTTACGGTCGGGGGCGGGGTGTCCACCGAGTAGACGCGCTCCCGGGGAACCGATCGATCGAACGAATAGGTTCCGCGCTCCTGCCACTCCTGCGCCCAGCGCGCCTCGAGCCCATCCAGGGTCGGCTTCGCGGGGACCGCACGGGTCGGCCGTTCTGTACTGTCCGTTGCCACCACGCGCCCAATCCTACGGGTCGCACGATCGCCTCCCCGACGGCGGCGGCGGCACGGTGGGCGGCGGACACAACCGGACCCCGCGCCGCGCCGACACCTTGACAGGATGGGGCCCGTGGACTCATCCCCCGACATCACCACACCGCCGGCCGCGGCCGAGCTGCTCGGTCTAGGCCTGGACGTCGCCCGGGAGGCCGGCGCGCTGCTGCTGGCCGGCCGAGAAGGAACTGTCGAGGCCGAGGCGACGAAGTCCTCCCCGACCGACATCGTGACCGCGTTGGACCGGGCGTCCGAGGCCCTCGTCTCCCGCCGGCTGCGCGAGGCGCGCCCGCAGGACGGGCTGCTCGGCGAGGAAGGCTCGGACACGCCCGGCACGAGCGGCGTCCGCTGGATCGTGGACCCCCTCGACGGGACGGTGAACTTCCTCTACCGGCTGCCCAACTGGGCGGTGTCGATCGCGGCCGAGGTCGCGGGCGAGGTGGTGGCGGGCGTCGTGCACGCCCCGGCGCTCGGGCTCACCTACACCGCCGTCCGCGGTGGCGGAGCCCTGCGCTGGACCACCGCCGCCGCCACCGCTCACACCAGCGCGGGTCCGGGTGCAGACGCCGGCGCGGGCACGCCCGGGGAGGCCGATCCCGAGAAGCTCACCGGCTCCACGGTGACGGACCTGCGCGGCGCGCTGGTCGCGACCGGTTTCGGCTACACCGAACAGCGCCGCACCGCGCAGGTCGCGGTGCTGACCCGGGTGGTGCCCAGGGTGCGCGACATCCGCCGGATGGGCGCGGCCGCGCTGGACCTCTGCGCCGCCGCGGCCGGCACCGTCGACGCCTACTACGAACGTGGCCTGCATCCCTGGGACCACGCCGCGGGTGCGCTGGTCGCGTCCGAGGCGGGCCTGCGGGTCGGTGGGCTCGACGGGCGTGCGCCAGGCGAGGACCTGGTCGTCGCCGCTCCCCCGCCGCTGTTCGACGCCCTCACCGCCCTGCTCGCCGAGCACCCCCGCGCCGACAGCGACTAGCGCCGACAGCGACTGGGCCGGCAGCGACTGGGAACGCCGCTGCCGGCACGGGTCACGTCGCCCCGGATCAACCGGTTGCCGCGGGGTCACCGGCGAGCAGTTCGTCGAGCTCGCGCAGGGCCTCGCGGAGCCGGTCGGCGAACGCGTGCATCCCGGCGGCGGCCGGCCGCGGCGTGCTGAGGTAGATGTTCAGCGTGTCGGGCAGCAGCACATAGGCGACGCCGATGCAGTGGCCGCTGGTCGAGCCGAAACCGAAGTACCGGATGCTCTCCGACGGCGCGGAGCTGGTGCTCAGATAGTCGTCCCGCATCACCAGCCAGCCGGGCGTCTCGTACAGCGGCGACGGCTCGGGCACGCCCAGCTCGGCACCGGCCCGGCGCTGGATGAACGCCAGCTCCCACAGATGCTGCTCGGGCGCCTCGCCGCGCTGGCACTCGCCGGCGCGGCGCACATGCGCGGCCGCCGCGTCGCGCAGCGCGGCGCGGCGGGCGTCCGCGTCGGCCGCCGGGTCGTTCATCGTCGCCACGAAGGCCAGGACCTCCGGCGTGACAACGCGCATCGCCTCGGTGCGTCCGTACCGCCACTGCCTGGTCGCGATCGACTCGTAGGTCGCTCCGGCGAATCCCTTCGCCCGGTGGTGGGCGAGCTGGTAGGCCATCTGCACGAACGCGTCCGGGGAGATCCGCAACGCCTTGGCCCGACTCGCGCCGTGGTCCGGGAACGACAGCGTCACCGAGTCGGTGCCGGCGCCGAACGCGGCGAACGACTCCGCCGCCGCCCGGATGTCCGCGCGCAGCGCGTCGTCGAGCACGAACTCGACCGGACGCACCGCCGGCTGCCCGTGTGGGCGGGCCCCGGAGCGGGCCGACAGCTCGGCGGCGGGCGCGGCGAGCAGCTCGTCGACGAAGCTCAGGATCGTGGTGCCGTCGAGCCCGCAGTGCTCGACGTTGATGCCGGCCTGGCCGTCCGGGAAAACGATCAGCGACACGGCCTTGTCGTACCAGCGGCCGGCGGCGCTGCCGTGCAGCAGCTGATCGCAGGCGGCGAGCTCGTCGGACGGGGTCACGGCCTCGAGGCACACGCAGAACAGCGCCGTCTCGACCTCGTCGAGCGCGGCCTTGTTCGCCGGGTCGAGCGCGAGCAGCGCGGCGCGGCTTTCCGCCCAGGCGGCCCGGGCCTTGGTCGTCAGATGGCCGACGGCGGTCTCGTCCGACGCCTGCGCCGGACCGGCCGCCCGCACCGCGGCGAGGCCGGCGGTCAGCTCGTCGAGCGTGTGCGGCGACCCGTCCGGGCCGAGGACGTCCAGCCGGAACATGCGGCCGCCGTGGAACACCAGGATGTGGCGGGCGTCGGACGGCCCCGGCCACTCGGCGCTGTAGGGCACCCGGACGGTGTCCTGCACCAGGCCGGGGATGCGGGTGGTGGAGAAGAGGTACCGGTTCTGCACCATCGACTGCGGCTGGCCGCGGCGCAGCAACGGCGGGATCCGCTCCGCGTCCAGGCGCACCTTGTAGTCCAGCGCGGCCGCGATCAGGCCGGCGGCACGTTCCAGCTGCGGCCCCGCGGCGGTGGCGGGAGTGGCGGGGGTCGAGCCGTCACCTTCGCCGGCGGCCTCGGCGGCAGCGCGGAACAGGAAGATGAAGTTGGCGTTGAGTGCGATCCGGTCGCGGCGGCCGAGGTAGCGCGCCGGCCAGAACTCGTCCAGCCAGCTGTGCACGCCGTCGCTCACGTCGTAGCGGGCGAGCTCGGCGTGCAGCCGGGGGCCCGGGCCGTCCGGCGCGCGGAAGCGTGCCAGCTCGGCCTCGGTCGCGGCGAGCTGCTCAGGGGACAGCAGCGGGGCGCACCACTGGAGAAACCGCCCGCAGCTGTCCTCCAGGGTGGGCAGCGGAACGCGCGGCAGGTCGTCCTCATGGTCGAAGGTGCCAGTGGCAGCGGCGGCGGCCGCTGTGGCGGCGCTGTTCGCGGCCGGTCCCTGGCTCGTCTGGACGGTCATGCGCAGCGTCATCCTCGTCTCGGTTGCATGGTGTCTCTGTACGCGTGGTGTCTCGGTTGCGTGGTGTCCGGTCGCCCGATGGCTCCGCTCGCGCGATGGCTCCGGACGCGCCGCGCCGGTCAGGCTGTTACGAAACAATCCGATACCGGGAGTAATCCCCGAAACGCTCTCATAGCGCGGCCACGCCTGGGTCCGGTTCGGGTGGACGTGAGACGAACAGGCGGGCGTACAGCCAGCCATCGGCCTCCAGGCCAGCCGGGTCCACCCCGACCCCGGCGAGCGTCTCCAGCACCTGCGCCTGCTCCCGCGGGGAGACGAACCGGCGCTGCTCGAACAGCCGGCCCACCGCCTCCGTCTGGTACCCGTACCCGGCGAGAAGCTCGGCGATCGGGTCGAACGGGAACATCCGCAGTGCGAAATGCGCCATCCACGGCAACGGGCGCCGGCCGCCGTCACGGACAGCCGCGACGATCCGGGCGAGCGTGCGATCGGTGACATAGCCGAGGCAGCCGGTGGAGACGACCAGATCGACGTCGGCGAGCAGGGCACGCTCGGGCTCGGTCAGGTCCCGGGTCTCCAGGTCGGCGTGCACGGCGCCGTCGAGAAAGCCTGCCTCGTACGCGTAGGCGAGCGCCGGCTGGGACGTGTCGAGGCCGATCACCTCGACGTCGTGCAGCCCGCCGCGGTCGCGGGCCAGCGCCCGGTCGCGGGCGACCAGCTCCGCCCGGGACCGCCCGACGTCGGCTCCGTCGTACCGGTCGTACAGCTCGTCCATGGAGACGTCGAGCTTCAGCAGCGCCCCGTTGATCCCGTAGGAGCAGCCGATGTCGAGCACCCGCAGGGGCCGACCGGGGCGGGTCTCCCGGCACTCGTCGACGACCTTCGAGAAGTACGGCTTGGCAAGCTGCGGAATCTGATAATCCAGCACCCGCAGCGTACGGAAATAGGCTCGCGGATCGGGCTGCGTGTAGACGTGTTCGAGCGAGACCTTTCCGGTCGCGTCGAATTCCATGGCTGGCGCTCCTCTCCTTCCACTCAGCGGATCCATCCGCTCGGCGAAAGCCGGATGATCAGCCGGGTACCTGGCCGAGATGCGAGGTGAATGCGCGGACCGACCGCGCGGAGAACTCAGTCGAGCAGTCCGTCGACCCGCACGGCGCGGCGTGCCGCCGCCAGGTGCTCCGGCAGGACCCGGCCGAACAGCTGCCGCGTGCGCGACACGCTGCCCACCACACCGGGTCGCTCGCTGTAGGCGAAGATCGCGCTGTGCCGCTGGGTGGCGCCGCCGACCCGGCTCACCCGGTGCAGCGAGTAGCGCCCGAGGAAGAGCTGGAGATCGCCGGGCCGCAGGTCCAGCCGGTGGACGAAACGCTCCCCTTCGGTTCCGCCGGCGAGAACGGCGGACACGTCGTCGAAGTTCTCCGCCTCGGCGGATCGGATTCCCGGGCAGTACTCGAACACCCCACCGGCGTCCGCACCCTGGGTGAGCAGGCTGACGGTGAACTCGTTCGTGTCGAAATGCCAGGGGTGCTCCTGACCAGGCACGACGACGTTTACGCACAGTCCCGAAAGCGGGTCGGCGAGCTCGTGCACGGCCGGCAGCCCGAAGCAGGCCGCGACGAACGACCGGAACGCGGTGCTGACGTAGAGCCGGTGGATGACGTGCTCGGCGGGGATCCGGTCCCGGGCCACGAAGGCGTTGCCGCGCAGCATTCCGACCCGGCCGGGATGCCCCGGCGGCAGCTCCGCGTCGGCGTCGATGTTGTACACGTTGACGGTCTCAGCGTCGTAGTGCGCCGACGGGGCGAGCGTCACGCACTCGTCGCGCAGCCGCGCGTGCAGGCTGGGTCGGACGAAATCCGGAAGCACGCAGCACCCGGTATCCGCGAGCTGCCGGCGGACGTCCCCGACAAGCTCACCCGCGGCCCCGTCGGGCCACGAGCACACCGGATAGCGATCCGTGTCGATCACGTCCTCGATTGCCGAAGGCGAAGTCGCTTTCACGTTCACGGCCGCGGTACCGCCCATTGGAAATCCTTCCGTCCGCCGGTCACCCTGGCACGGCGGCCTGGCCACCGGCGAATCCAGCGACGACCGGAAAGGCCGCCGTGAATTCGGGGAATGCGCACAGTGTTCCCCGCAAGCCGCACGAAACGGCGCGCGGTGTGACCTGCAACACGGCTACCAGCTGCGGATGCGCTCCGACGGGCCGTGCGTCCGGCATCGTCGCCAGCCGCTTTCCGTCCACGTAGCCGACGCTCTGACCTGCACGGACGCGCCACCGTGTCATTCTTGGCCGCGCCGGGGTGGCCACCATCGAAATTCCGTCGACTGATTCGGCCTCCACACGGCTGGCCATTCCGGCAGCTGAAGCTGCCCGCTTCTCAGACGACGGCTCGACCAATCGGGACGGCATCGGCCGGCAGACTGGCCAGAAGCTGGCTGGAGGGCCGGCCGGTTGGCGGCCGGCCGGGAGTCGGCCGGCCGGGAGTCGGCCGGATGCCACCCTCCGGCGGGGGCGTGTCCAGCGCCGCAGCGCGAAGAACGTCCCGCGTCGGGCTGTCGCCGCTGGCTGGCCAGAGTTGAGGCTCGTGGTCGTTCTGGGTTCTGGAGCTCGTAGCAGGGATCCCGAGACGCAGCGGATCCGGACCACCAGCATGAGCTTGACGGAGCCGCACTGACGGATTACGAACCGCACCCGTACGGCCGCCCATCGAGGATCCCGCGCCGCCACGCAGCACCGACAACTCACCACAAGAGGGGCGAAAGGGGCAGGGGTTCGCCTGGCGACTCGCAAGAAAGAAGGATTTCGGTCGTTGGAACGACCAAAATCGTTCACTCTTGCGACTCACCAAACCGGCTAGCCGGCTACCGGGCCCTCGGAAGCCCAACCGCGTCGGTGGAGCGCGGACCTCACCACGGCGGCCCGCCGTCGCACGGCCTGCCGGCCGGGCGCCCAGCAGACGACGATCGGCAGGCCGTGGTCCACCAGACCACGACCGGCAGGCCGTGGCCCAGCAGGCCACGGCCGTCCCGGCCCAGTGCCGTTCGGCCCAGTGCCGTCAGACCAGCGCTGCCGCGGCCAGGGCGGCGAAGAGCAGCGTGAGGTACGAGATCGACATGTGGAACAGGCGCATCGGCCGGATGTCCTCACCGCGGTGGGCGCGGGCCACCATCCGGTGTGCCTCCGCGACGAACCAGGCCCCGAGCAACGCGGCCGGCACCGTGTACACCAGCCCGATGTCGGCGACCGGGCCGACGGCGAGCGAGACCCCGACCATCACGTACGAGTAGAGCAGGATGCGGCGGGTGACGACCTCCGTCGTGGCCACCACCGGGAGCATCGGCACCCCGGCCGCGGCGTAGTCGTCCTTGTAGCGGATGGCCAACGCCCAGAAGTGCGGCGGTGTCCAGAAGAAGATGACCGCGAAGAGCAGCACCGCGGCCCAGCCGACGGTTCCGGTCACCGCGGACCACCCGATCAGTACCGGGAAGCACCCGGCCGCGCCGCCGATCACGATGTTCGACGGCGAGCGCCGCTTGAGGCCCAGCGTGTAGACGAAGACGTAGAACGCGATCGCGCCCACGGACAGTGCGGCGGAGATCCAGTTGACGAGCAGGCCGAACATCAGCGTGGAGACGATGCCCAGCACGATGCCGAACCTGAGCGCCTGTGCCGGCTCGACCGTCTCGCGGACCAGCGGACGACGCTTGGTGCGGCCCATGAGCTGGTCGATGTCACGGTCGACGTAGCAGTTGATGGTGTTGGCACTGCCCGCCGACAGGGTGCCGGCGACGAGCGTCACCACGATCAGCCACCAGGACGGCATGCCGCGCTCGGCGAGGAGCATGACCGGAACGGTGGAGACCAGGAGAAGCTCGACGACCCGCAGCTTCATCAGCGCGATGTACGAGCGGGTTCGGCCGGCGGCCCGGGCCCAACGGCTTCGGGGGCCGGCGAGATCAAGATCGGAGGGCCCCGCCGGGACGGGTGACACCGCGCCGACAGCGCCCATGGCGCCGGCGGCGGGCAGACCCGCCACAGCGGGCGTCGGGACGACGGCAGCGGTCACAGCGGCGGCGCTCGTCGGCTGGACCGCGCCCGGCACGGAGCCGCGCAGCGCGGATCCCGCCGTGGCCGAACGGCCACCGCTCGACGTCACCGGGCGGCGGCGCAGGCCCTGCCGGTGGCGAACAACGGCCTCGGGAGACAGAACGACCTCGCGATCGGCGCGGTCATCCAGCGAACCGCGCGGGACGGTGCCCGGAGTAGGGCGTGGGGTGGGTTCTACGACGTGTCGGAGTCTAGCCGCCGCGAGGCGGGGAGTGCGCGTGGGCTGCGTCCCGACAGTGCTCCGAACCCGCCTGTGGGCGACGTCCGTCGGGGGCTGCGGGCTGGCGGTGCGTCCGGACTGTCAGACCCGCCACGCTGCGCGACGATATGCGCGTGACGTCGGTCGCCGGCCGGCCCGGGTAACGAGTCCAGTGTTCTTCGGCACGTTCCCTC
Source organism: Parafrankia irregularis (assembly GCF_001536285.1). Lineage (NCBI taxonomy): Bacteria > Bacillati > Actinomycetota > Actinomycetes > Frankiales > Frankiaceae > Parafrankia > Parafrankia irregularis. The sequence continues at coordinate 109,821 of NZ_FAOZ01000006.1, forward strand.
CCTGCCGGCAGGGCACGGACACTGGGGTGAGGATCACGCGACAGGGTAGGGCGGAGGACAGGGACATCCGGCACGGTCGCCGTAAGCAGTAAGGAAGGCGGCACGAAGGCAGTGACGAGCTCGGCCAGGGGCACCGTACGTCCGTCGCCTCACAGTGTCCGCCCGTGTCACGGCGGCGGAAGGCCGTCCGCCGAGATGCGATCATTGTGGGGCAGGACTCCCGTCCCGCATGCACCCGACGACCCGGCACCTCGGCTCCGCCAGCATCTGGAGCTCCCGCAGCACCTTGAGCTCCTTCAGCACCTGGAGCTCCTTCAGCACCTCGGCATCCCCAGCAGTCTCGGCTCCCCCAGCACCCCGGCTACCCATCGCCTCGAACCACCGCAACCACGGACCACTGCGGCGCGACGACACGGCCGCGCAGAGGAGGACGTCCGATGAGCAAGCCACTGTCCGACCTGTCGGCCGCGGGTGTCGCGGTCTGGCTGGACGACATCAGCCGGGAGCGGATCCGGACCGGCAACCTGGCCGAGCTCGCCCGCACCCGCAGCGTCGTCGGGGTGACCAGCAACCCGACGATCTTCCAGAAGGCGATCGGTGGCGGCGAGACCTACGACGCGCAGCTGCGCGACCTGGCCGTCCGCGGGGTCGACGTGGGCGAGGCGGTCCGGGCGATCACCGCGCACGACATCCGGGCCGCCTGTGACATCCTGCGCCCCGCGTACGACGCGAGCGGCGGGGTGGACGGCCGGGTCTCCCTCGAGGTCGACCCGCGGCTCGCCCACGAGACCGAGCGCACCGTCGCCGAGGCACGTGCCCTGTGGTGGCTGGTCGACCGGCCCAACCTGTTCATCAAGATCCCGGCGACCCTGGCCGGCCTGCCGGCCATCACCGCGGCCCTGGCCGAGGGCATCAGCGTCAACGTCACGCTGATCTTCGCGCTGGAGCGGTACGAGGCGGTCATGGATGCGTTCATGACCGGTCTGGAGCAGGCCCTGGCCGCTGGTCGCGACATCTCGGACCTGGCCTCGGTGGCGTCCTTCTTCGTGAGCCGGGTCGACAGCGAGGTGGACCGTCGGCTGGGGAAGATCGGCACGCCCCAGGCGGACGCACTGCGGTCCAAGGCCGCGATCGCCAACGCCCGGCTCGCCTACGAGCTGCATCAGAAGGTGTTCGGCACCGCCCGGTGGGAGCGGCTGGCCGCGGCCGGCGCGAAGCCGCAGCGGCCGCTGTGGGCGTCGACGTCGACGAAGGACCCGTCGTTGCCGGACACCCTCTACGTGGCGGAACTGATCGCACCCGGCACGGTGAACACGATGCCGGAGGCGACACTGGAAGCGTTCGCCGATCACGGGGTCGTCCCCGGCGACACGATCACGCCGCACTACGAGGAGGCGCACTCAGTCATGTCCCAGCTGGCCGATCTGGGGGTGGACATGGCCGATGTCGTCGACGTGCTGGAGGTCGACGGCGTCCGCAAGTTCGAGGACTCCTGGAACCAGCTGCTCGACACGATCCGCGATCAGCTCGGGTCCGCCGCGTCCTGACGCCGCACTCCGACGCTCCGCCCCGGAAGCCGCCAACGGGCCGCCAGCCCAGGCGGATCCGGCGCGCGGGCGGCAGGATCGGTCAGGAGGGTCGGTCAGGCGGACCTCGCGAGCACCACGAACTGTGAAGGGGGAACGGGTGGCGTCCACCGCTAGTGGCAACCCACTGCGGGATCCACGGGATCGGAGGCTGCCACGGCTGCCGGACAACAGTGCTCTGGTGGTCTTCGGCGCGACCGGTGACCTGGCCCGCAAGAAACTCATCCCGGCCGTCTACGACCTCGCGAACCGGGGGCTCCTGCCCCCGGGATTCGTTCTGGTCGGTTTCGCCCGCCGGGACTGGAGCGACGAGGATTTCGCCGCGTTCGCCCGGGAGGCCGCGGAACGCGGCGCCCGAACGCCGTTCCGGGAGGACACCTGGGACAGGCTGGCGAGCTCGGTGCGTTTCCGGTCGGGTTCGTTCTCCGACGACGCCGCGTTCGACGGCCTCGTGAAGCTGCTCGCCGATCTGGAGTCCAGCCACGGCGTGCCCGGGAACGCGGCCTTCTACCTGTCCATTCCACCACCGGCGTTCCCGGTGGTCCTCAAGCAGATGCAGCGGACGGGCCTGGCCTCCAACGAGGCCGCGGGCGGCTGGCGCCGCGTGGTGATCGAGAAGCCGTTCGGCAACGATCTGGAGACCGCGCGCCAGCTCAACTCGCTCGTAGACGACGTCTTCACCCCGGACGACGTCTTCCGCATCGACCACTACCTCGGCAAGGAGACGGTTCAGAACCTGTTCGCGCTGCGTTTCGCGAACACGCTGTTCGAGCCGATCTGGAACTCGCACTTCGTCGACTCGGTGCAGATCACGATGGCCGAGGACGTCGGCATCGGCACCCGCGCCGGCTTCTACGACGAGACCGGCGCGGCCCGGGACGTCCTGCAGAACCACCTCCTGCAGCTGCTCGCGCTCACCGCCATGGAGGAGCCGGTCAGCCTCGGCGCCGAGGCGATCCGGACCGAGAAGCTGAAGGCCCTGCGCGCCGTGTCGCTGCCCGAGGACTTCGCGACCTACGCCGTCCGCGGGCAGTACTCGCAGGGCTGGCTCGCCGGCGAGCGGGTACGCGGCTATCTGGAGGAGGCCGACATCCCCGCGACGTCGGCCACCGAGACCTTCGTCGCCGTCAGACTCGGCGTGCAGACCCGGCGCTGGGCCGGAGTGCCCTTCTACCTGCGGACGGGCAAGCGCCTGCCGCGCCGGGTCACCGAGATCGCGATCACCTTCACCAAGGCCCCGCACCTGCCCTTCGACGAGACCGACACGACCGAGCTGGGCAACAACCAGCTGGTGATCCGGGTACAGCCCGACGAGGGTGTCACGCTGCGCTTCGGCTCCAAGGTGCCCGGTTCGTCGATGGAGGTCCGTGACGTCGCCATGGACTTCCTGTTCGGCGAGGCGTTCACCGAGGCGCTGCCCGAGGCCTACGAACGCCTGATCCTGGACGTCCTGCTCGGCGACGCGACGCTGTTCCCGAACAACGCCGAGGTCGAGGAGTCCTGGCGAATCATCGACCCGCTGGAGGACTTCTGGCAGAGCACCACCCCGCACGCCTACCGGGCGGGCACCTGGGGGCCGGCGGCCGCCGACGAGATGCTCAGCCGTGACGGCCGACGGTGGCGCCGGCCATGACCTGTGACCGTCACGTCGAGGGGACCCTGGCATGACCACGCTGTGGGACACCACCGGATCAGCGGTGGTCAAGGCTCTTTCCGCCGAGCGGCGGGCCGCGGGCGCGCTCGCGTTCGGCCTGGCGCTGACACTCGTCGTGGTCGTTGACGAGCAGCATGTCAGCCAGGCCGAAAGCGCGGCGATGGCGGCGTCCGCGGCGCACCCCTGCCGGCTGCTGATCGTGGTACGCCGCCAGATCGACGCTCCGCATCCGCGTCTTGATGCCGAGGTGTCGATCGGTGGGCGGCTGGGGCCCGGCGAGGCGGTCGTGATGCGGATGTCGGGCCGGCTGGCGCTGCACGCCGAGTCGGTCGTCCTGCCGCTGCTCGCGCCGGACGCACCGGTGGTCACCTGGTGGTACGACGCGCCGCCGGAGAAGATCGCCTACGACCCGCTCGGGGTCTTCGCCGACCGCCGGGTCACCGGGACCTACGCGGCGCCCGATCCGCTCGCCGCACTGCTGCAGCGGGCCGAGGACTTCGTCCCCGGTGACACGGACCTCGCCTGGACCCGCATCTCTGGCTGGCGCACCCTGCTGGCCGCCGCCTTCGACCAGGTCACCGAACCCGCCGGCCCGGCGACAGTGGTGAGCGAGCCCGACAACCCCAGCGCACGCCTGTTCGCCGGATGGCTGCAGGCCAAGCTGCGGATCCCGGTCACGATCACGGACGCACCTGGCCGCAAGGGCATCCAGAGCGTGCAGGTCGCCGTCGGCGACGGTGAGGTCACCCTGGCCCGAACGGACAGCCGCTCGGCCGGCATCACCCGCACGGGCTACCCCACCCGGGTCCTCCCGCTGCCGGAACGAGGCCTCGGTGACCTGCTCGCCGAGGAACTGCGCCGCCTCGACGACGACTACGTCTACGCGGAGGCGCTCTCGGCCTGGAGCGGCGTTCCCCACCTGAACCGCCGGCCGCGGCATCGCGACCACATCTGGCGCGACCCCGCGCTGGAGCAGCCCGCTGCCGCCATGGCCGCCATCACCGCCACGCCGGCTGCCGCACCCCCAGCCGCGCCCGCGTCCGCATCCCCGGCCACACCCGCGGCTCCGGCCCCGAACCCGACAACCCCGCCCGCGGCGTCGTGACCGCGGGGAGACCCGGCCCGGAGGTCGAACCCGTGCCAGCCACCCCGACCAGCCCGACCACAGCGACCAGCCCAACCGTGACGACCACTCCGACCGCGGCGGCCTCCGCCCCGGCCAGAGTGGTCGTCCACGCCGATGCCGGGGTGCTCGTCCGCGCGGCGGCGGCCCGGCTCGTCACCGCACTGGTCGACGCACAGGCGGAGCGCTCGGTGGCGTCGGTCGTCCTCACCGGCGGCGGCATCGGCATCGCGCTGCTGCGAGCGCTGCGGGGAAGCCCGGCGCTGGACGCGGTCGACTGGTCCCGGGTGGACGTCTGGTGGGGCGATGACCGGTTCGTGCCGGCGGACTCCCCAGACCGCAACGACCGGCAGGCCTGGGAGGCGTTGCTGGAACACATCCCGCTGGACCCGAGCCGGGTCTTCCCGATGGCGCCCTTCACTCCGGCGCGGGCGGCCGGCGACATCGAGTCCGCTTCGGACAGCGCCCCCGCCGAGGGCGCCGGCAACGCGGCCCGGCTGGCGTCGATCCGACCAGCCGGGGTCGAGGAGCCCGAGACCGCGGCCGTGGCGTACGCGGCCGAGCTGGCCGCCCGAGCGGAGCCCGGTTCGCCGGTGCCTGTCTTCGACGTGCTGTTGCTCGGGCTCGGGCCGGAGACGCACGTCGCCTCGATCTTCCCCGACTCCCCCGCGTCCGTGGCGACCGAGCCGGTGGCCGCGGTGCGGGACTGCCCGAAGCCGCCACCGACCCGGGTGACGCTGACCCCGCCGACGCTGCGGTCAGCGCGTCAGGTGTGGGTGGTCGCCGCGGGCGAGGAGAAGGCGGAGGCGGTCGCGACCGCGCTACGCCCCGGCGCGGATCCGGTGAAATGGCCCGCCGCCGGGGCTGTCGGGCGTGAAGCCACCCTGTGGCTTGTCGACCGGGCGGCCGCGTCCCGCCTTCACGCCTCACAGGCCGGGGTCCGCTGACGGAAACCCGGCCCGTGGGGCGGCCGGTGGGTTCAGGCCAGGATCTTCGTCTTCTCCCGTTCGAACTCGTTGCTGCTGATGACGCCGTGGTCACGTAGCTCGGCCAGCCTGCTGAGCTCGTCAGCGGTGCTGGGCCGCCCGGCTGCCGAGCGGACCTGGGCACGCCAGAGGTCGGCCGCGGCCGCGGCGTCGCGATTCTGCCGCTCGTGCATGCTGTGGCCCCGAACAATCAGATAGGCCAGCACACCGATCAGCGGGAGGATCAGAATCGCCGCGGTCCAGCCTGCCTTCCCCCAACCGGACAGGTCCTGGCTGCGGAAGACGTCCGTCACCACAGTAAAGAGCAGAAAGATCCACAACACGAAACAGAAGAACCACAGCATGTAGAGGAACACGCTGAGGAGCGGGAAGTCGGAATCCACCTTGCCTCCTCTCACCGTCACCTACCAGCAGGACCGACTCATACCCGCTTCGCCGCGCCACGCCGCGCCCAGCGCTCACCCGGCACGGGTGAATCGGCGAACGCCCCCACGCCGATCGGCTCAGGCGACGACAGCTCAGGCCCTCAGCTCAGGGCCGGGTGAGATCGGCGCTGCCCATCGAGTTGATCGACGTCGCCGGGAACATGTACCCCAACCGGCCATCGGGCCGTAGCGTCAGGACCAGCGGGTCGGCGCCCTGGCACAGCGGCCCCCTCTCGTCGAGCCGCTCCTGGACCGTGATGGTGTTCGGACCGGCCTCCAGCAGGCGCAGGTCCGCGCTGCACCCCTCGGTCGGATAGGAGCTGTGGCCGACGTCGTCGCCGACCGCGCCATCGGTGAGCACGATCTCGACTCCGAACCCGACCGGCCCCTGGACCACCCAACCGCTCCAGGAACCGACCATTCCGGCGGGCACGGCCGAACCAGCACCACGCGGAGCGGCACCGCCCATCATGATCCACAGTGTCACGGTGACGAGCCCGATGGCCGCCAGACCAGCGGTCCCCCCGGCAAGCCACGGACGGCTCCGTAACGCCCGGGCCATCCAGGCCGCTCGCCGAATCGGGCTCACCCGATCCACCTGATCCATCCGACCGGCCTGATCCAGGCCCTGTACCGACGGCACGGGCACCGAGTCCCGCGGGACCGGGGACGTCGCCACACGGCCCGGATCAGCCGCGGGCGGCGGGCTCGGAGCGGTCGGCGGGGCCAGAACGGTTGGAGAGACCGGCACGGCCGGCGGCGCCGGAACCGCTGACGGGGCCGGAGTGGCAGGCGGAGCCGGAACGGCTGGAGAGACCGGAAGGGGCAGGGGGCTCCGAGCGGCGCCAGTCGTCGCGGGGGCGGACAGGCGCAGTGCCCGCAGGAGCAGGGCACGGGCCGCTTCCGCCCCCAGGCGGCTCTCCGGGTTCTTGATGAGCAGACCACCGATGACGGGCCACAGGGTGTCCGCCCGCTCCAGCGGCGGTGGATCCACGTGCAGTACCGCGCCGAGGGTCATCACGATGCTCTCCCGCGCGAACGGCGGCTCCCCGTCGACGGCGAAGTACAGCGTGGCACCGAGGGAGAACAGGTCCGCGGCCACGGAGGCCGGACGCTGGGTGATGCGCTCCGGCGCCAGGTAGGCGGGGGTACCCGCGCTGCCATCGGAACCCGGCGAGGTCGTGTCCTCGACGTGGGTCGCGATACCGAAGTCGGTGAGCAGGACACGGCCGTCGTCGGCCAGCAGGATGTTCGCCGGTTTGACGTCCCGGTGCAGCAGCCCGATGCGCTGCCCGGCCATCAGGGCGTCCAGCACCGCCAGGCCCACCTGCGCGACCCGGGTGTTCGGCAGCGGGCCGCCCGCCCGTACCGCCGCGTCCAGTGACGTGGCGGCGATCAGCTCCATGATGATCCACGGGATGCCGACGTCCTCGAGGACGTCGGTCACGGAGACGACGTGCGGGTTGCCCCGCAGCCGGGCGGCGTTGCGGGCCTCCCGTACCGCGGCGGCGACCCGGGCCCGGTCCGGGTCGACCGGTCCGGGCCCGCTCGGACGTCCACCGACCCAGATGGCCTTGGCCGCCACCTCGACCCGCAGCAGCAGGTCCGAGGCGCGCCAGACGACGCCCATGGAGCCGGCGCCGATTGGTTCCAGCAGGCGGTACCGACCGGCCACAACGTGACCGGCCTGAACCCGGCCGGCCACCATGCGGCCGGCCGCACTGCGGCCGACCTCCTCGTGGCCGGTCACGCCCCGGCCGGCCTCGGTGCGGCCGGCCACCGTGCGATCGGCCACCGTGCGATCGGCCACCGTGCGATCGCTCTCAACGTGGCCGGCCCCAACGTGGCCGGCCTCGAACTCGCACAGCTGACGGTTCCGCGGTGAGGCTCAGGTTCAGGTGACCGGCGCGCCCCGCAGCTTCGCCAGGGCCTCCGCGAGGATCGCCTCGCCGTCCTTCTCGTTGCGGCGCTCCCGCACGTAGGCGAGGTGCGTCTTGTACGGCTCGGTCTTCGGCGGCGCGGGGGTGTTGTCACGGTCCCTGCCGGCGGGAAAACCACAGCTCGGACAGTCCCAGGTGTCCGGTATGGAAGCGTCGGCGGCGAAGGCCGGCTTCGTCTCGTGCTCGTTGGCGCACCAGAAGGAGATCCGTTGCCGCGGCGCAGTGTCGCCCCGCTCGGCCTCCCCCATTGGCCCTGCCCCGACCCGGCTCCCCCGGATGGCGTTGCCACCTGCCACGGCCCGCGTGCTCCTTCGTCTCGTCCCATGGGTGGTAGCTCGGCGGTCGGCCCCCCGCGGTCGGACCACCCACGCCCGCACCGCCACCGTTGACGTGCCGGCGCCTACCGAAAGGCTCGCCGAGGACGTCTTTTCGGAGTGTAGGACGCCAGGCCCACCACGGGTTACACCGACCACCCCCACCGGGGCTTCTATCGGTTCAGGAGGGCCCGTTGGGGCCCTCGCCCGGGTGTGTTCCTGCTCGCTGTGAGGGCTTCGGCGCGCTGCGAGAAGCTCGACGCCACTCAGGGTGCCAGTGCGACTGCGGTGGGGTCGGCCGTTCCCAGCGACGGAACGATCGTGAAGGTCACGACGGTCGCACTGTGGAGGCGGGCCGAGTACCTGACCGCGAGTGGCACGACCGCGGCGTCGCTGACAACCGTGTGCTCCAACGCCGACCAGTCCGCCGCGGCCTCGACCTTCCCCAGGGTCGTGAGAGCGCCCTCCAGGCGGGTCTGCAGGTCCTCAAGCCGGTAGCCGCCGTCCGCCGGGCGTGTGCCGACCCAGGTCTCGTCCAGCAGCGGCTGGTAGACGGTGCGCCCGGCATCGCCGAACCAGTCCGGGTCGATGGTGGTCAGCGCCAGGTCCCAGAACTGCGCCTGCGGGTTGCTCACCGCCTGCTGGTACTGCTCCGCGTTGCGGATCCGCACGTCCAGCCGGATGCCGGCGCGAGCGAACGCGGTCCGCAGAGCCTGGGCGACGGCGGCGTCGGTGGCACTGTCCGTCGTCAGCAGCGACAGCGCGGTCACCTTCCCGCCGGGGTTGTTCGCCAGGCCCTCGCCACAGCGCTCGGGGTCGCCGGTGCCCTCCCCCGCCGCATAGGGGTCGTACTCCTCGTAGCCGGTCATCGGCGGCTGCAGCAGCTGGGACGTCTCACCGGCGAGCGTCGGCCCGCCGAGCGCGTCGACGACCGCGGCCCGGTCGACGCAGTACGCCAGTGCGGCGCGCACCTGCTGCTCGCGCAGCGCGGCCGCGGACGGCCCGTTCAACCCGACGACGAGCGCGGTCACCGGCCCGGTCGAGGAGACCGCCAGCCGGTCGTCCCCGTCGCCGGCCAGGTCGCTCAGCACGCCCGCGGGAACCTCCCCGTCGAGGGCCATGTCCCCTTCCCCAGCCTGGATGCGGGCGGCGATGGTCTCCGGGGTGAGGCCGTCCGTGACGGTGATGTGGTCGGGCAGCGCCCGCCTGATGCCGTCGGACGAGCCGCTCCAGGACGGGTTGCGGGAAAGCAGGTAGCTGCCGTCGGGTGCGGGCACGAAGCGGTACGGACCGGCGGAGATCAGGTTGTCGAGGTACTCCGGGGAGTCCGCCGGATAGGCCAACGCCTCCAGGGGAACCGGGGAGCTGGCCGGCAACGCCAGCAGGTCGACGAAGTCGTTGGACGCCTTGAGCAGGTGGAACACGATCGTGTCGTCGCCGACGACCTCGACGCCGGGGATCGAGCCGCTTTCGATCAGGGCCGGCGCGTCGGCTACCGGTGCGCTGGCGAGCTGGGTGCAGAACTCGGCGAAGCCGCGGATGGTCGCGGCGTAGTAACCGCGCATCGGCGACGGCGTCGGTGGCGAGCACAGCCGCTTGAATCCCCGTGCCACGTCGGTCGCGGTGATCCGGCGCTGGCTCGGTGTGTTCCAGCGGGCCGCCGAACGCAGGCGCACCGTGTAGGCCAGACGGTCCTCGGACACCACGGGAGCGCCGACCGCGAGATCTGGCCGCGGAATCGTCGATCCGGTGACGTCCGTGTCCGAAGGGTAGCTGTAGAGCTGCCGGGTCACGAGCCGGGCGAACGCGCGCTCCCCCGGCTCGTCGGCCCAGCCTGGATCGCCGCTGGGCATCTGCCCGGTGAGCAGGCGGAGGGTGCCGCCGGGCTTGTCGACGGGCGCGGAGGTCGTCGGTGCACTGGACGGGCTTGCCGCCATCGGGCCTGGCGCCGGATCGGGCTCACCGCTGCACCCCGCGGCCGCGAACATCGCGGCCGCGAGGAGGGCGACCAGCGCACGAAGGGTGCCCGACCACCGGGATCTGCTGCTCAAACTATTCAGCTCTTCAACAGCAGACCGAGGCCGATGATGCAGGTGGCCCACAACAGGGCCACCGCGATGGTGAGGCGGTCGAGGTTCTTCTCGACGACCGAGGAGCCGCCCAGCGACGACGACACCCCTCCGCCGAAGAGGGTCGAAAGACCACCGCCCTTGGCCCGGTGCAGCAACACCAGCAAGATGAGCAGCACGCTCGTGACGATGAGTGCGATCGACAGACCGACCGTCATCTGGACCAGCTCCCGCTGTCGTTAGGGCCCGAACGTCGTACCCGATCAGGCCCGACGATCGTGCCAACGTACATCACGCCGCCCCGGTGCCCGCGCAGGTGCCTCAGGCCGCCGGCGAAGCGCGGACGATCCCCACGAACTCCTCTGCGACAAGGCTCGCGCCGCCGACGAGACCACCGTCGACATCGGGCATGGTGAACAGTTCGGCGGCGTTCGCGGCCTTGACCGAGCCCCCGTAGAGGACCCGGATTCCGCTCGCGACGGAATCCCCGAACAGCTTCGAGAGCTGGCCACGAACCGCCGAACACATGTCCTGGGCGTCCTGGGCCGAGGCGGTCCGACCGGTTCCGATCGCCCACACCGGCTCGTAGGCGACGACGAGTGTCGCGGCCTGCTCGGCGCTGACGCCGGCGAGCGAACCCTCCAGCTGGGTCAGCACATGCTCGACGTGGTTGCCCGCCGCGCGGACGTCCTCGTGCTCGCCGACGCAGAGGATCGGTGTGATGCCGTGCTTGTAGGCCGCGAGGACCTTGGAGGCGACCAGTGCGTCGTCCTCGTGATGGTAGGTGCGCCGCTCGGAGTGCCCGACGACGACATAGGAGCAGCCAAGCCTCGACAGCATGGTTCCGCTGATGTCACCGGTGTAGGCCCCGGAGCCGTGCGGCGACAGGTCCTGACCCCCGTAGCCGACGGCGAGCTTGTCGCCGTCGACCAGGGTCTGGACGCTGCGCAGGTCGGTGAACGGCGGCAGGAAGACGACCTCGACCTTCTCCAGCTCGGCCGGCTTCAGGTCGAAGGCGACCTTCTGCACCAGCGCGATGGCCTCGAGATGGTTGAGGTTCATCTTCCAGTTGCCGGCGACCAACGTCCGCCGACCGGAACCGGCCGATCCGCGGGCGGGTGCCCCCTTCGCCACGTCCCTGCTTCCCTTCGTCGGTGATGATGCTTCGGATGGTGATGCATCGGAGGTGATGCCTCGAATGGCGTCCCGTGCCCCGGGCGGGGCTCAGACGTCGAGTGCGGCGAGCCCGGGAAGGCTCTTGCCCTCCAGGTACTCCAGGCTGGCGCCACCGCCGGTGGAGATGTGGCTGAAGTCGCTGTCCGGGATGCCGAGCGCACGGACGGCGGCGGCCGAGTCCCCGCCACCCACGACGGAGAAACCGTCACCGGCGGCGACGGCCTCGGCCACGCCCTTCGTTCCCGCGGCGAACGGCGCGAACTCGAAGACACCCATCGGGCCGTTCCAGAAGATCGTGGCCGCACCGCCGACCACGTCGGCGAACGCCGCGGTCGAGGCCGGCCCGATGTCGAGGCCCAGCCAGCCGTCCGGAATCGCGTCCGCGGCGACGACCGCGGTGTCGGCGTCCGCCGCGAAGCGGTCCGCGACCACGACGTCCGTGGGAAGCACGAGCCGGTCGCCGGCCTCGGCCAGCAGCCCCTTGCAGGTGTCGATCATCTCGCTCTCCAGGAGCGAGGCGCCGACCGGGTACCCGAGCGCAGCCAGGAAGGTGAAGCACATCCCGCCCCCGACCAGGAGCGAGTCGACCTTCGGCAGCAGGGCCCGGATGACGCCGAGCTTGTCCGACACCTTCGAGCCGCCGAGCACCACCGTGTACGGCCGGGCCGGAGCGGCGGTGAGCCTGCGCAGCACGTCCAGCTCGGTCAGCACCAGCCGGCCCGCCGCGTGCGGCAGCCGCTTGGGCACCTCGGACACGCTCGCGTGCGCCCGGTGCACGGCGCCGAACGCGTCACCCACGTAGAACTCGGCGAGCGCCGAGAGCTCGTCCGCGAACGCGGCCCGGGCGGCGGCGTCCTTGCTGGTCTCCCCCGGATGGAAACGGAGGTTCTCCAGCAGGGCCACCTGCCCCTCGCCCAGCTGCCCGACCACCTCGCGGGCCCGGTCACCGGCGATGTCGCCGCTGCCGTCCCCGGCGAAGGCGACCGGGACTCCCAGCAGCTCGGCCAGCCGCTCGGCGACCGGGGCGAGCGAGTACTTCGCCTCGGGCTCACCCTTGGGGCGGCCGAGGTGCGAGCAGACCACCACCTTCGCCTGCCGGTCCAGCAGCGCCTGGATCGTCGGCACGCTGGCCCGCACCCGACCGTCGTCGGTGATGCGGGGCGTGGCCCCCGAGCGGTCCAGAGGCACGTTGAGATCACTACGGACAAGTACACGGTGACCGGTGACCTGCAGGTCGTCGATCGTCCTCACGCTGGCTACTCCGGTGTAGGCGAAGGTCAGGTGGTCAGGTTGGTCGGATGACCTGGTGTTGTCAGAGCCGGCCGGCGACGAGCCCGGTCAGGTCGACGAGACGGTTGGAGTAGCCCCACTCGTTGTCATACCAGCCGACGACCTTGACCTGGCTGCCGAAAGACATCGTCAGCTGCGAGTCGAAGGTGCAGGAGGCCGGGGTGCCCACGATGTCGGAGGAAACGATCGGGTCCTCGGTGTAGACGAGGTAACCCTTCAGTGGTCCTTCGGACGCAGCCTTGTAGGCGGCGTTGATCTCGTCCTTCGACGCCTCGCGGGCGAGATTCACGACAAGGTCGGTCACCGAACCGTCGAGTACCGGAACACGCATGGCGAGACCGTCGAGCTTGCCCTTCAGATGCGGAAGAACAAGCGCGGTCGCCTTCGCAGCTCCGGTGGTGGTGGGAATGATGTTCTGCGCGGCCGCACGCGCACGACGCAGGTCGGAATGCGGGAAGTCAAGGATGACCTGGTCATTCGTGTATGCGTGGATGGTGGTCATCAGACCACGTTCGATACCGAACGCCTCGTCGAGCACCTTCGCCAATGGCGCGACACAGTTCGTCGTGCAGGAGGCATTCGAGAGGATGTGGTGGTTCGCCGGGTCGTACACATCGTCGTTCACACCCATGACGACCGTCAGGTCCTCGCCCTTGGCGGGGGCGGAGATGATGACCTTCTTGGCGCCGGCCTCCCGGTGCTTGCCGGCGGTCTCCGCGGTCGTGAAGCGGCCCGTCGACTCGATCACGATGTCGACGCCCAGGTCACCCCACGGCAGCGCCGCCGGGTCCCGCTCGGCGAGCACCTTGATCGTGGTGTCGCCGACCCGGATGCCGTCGTCGACGACGGAGACCGGCTCGGCGAGCGTGCCGAGGGTCGTGTCGTACTTCAGCAGGTGCGCGAGGGTCTTGTTGTCCGTCAGGTCGTTGACGGCGACGATCTCCAGATCGCTCCGCCGGCTTGCCGCAAGGGCCCGCCAGAAGTTACGACCGATTCGCCCGAAGCCGTTGACACCCACCCGCGTAGCCACGTCCAGGACTCCCTATGCTCGTGTGCCGTCGTGTGCCAGGAGCCTAGCGAGTCCGGACATCATCGGCGGGAATCCGAACCGATACATGTCGGTCTCCTCACATCGGGGGACCCAGCACCCTCAGCAATTGGTTGAATGCAGCGCCTTTCGCCAAACACCCTATCCCATGGGCCTCGGCGAACACGGCGCGTGTCCGCGCACTCGACGTACCCCGTCCAGGCACCTGATTGCGTGCTCAGGCGTTCTCAAAGAGTTCCGGAGAGACACTGGCCTCGGTGTTCGGGATACCGAGAGCGTTGGCCCGTTTGTCCGCCAGGGCGAGCAGTCGACGGATTCGCCCGGCAACGGCGTCCTTGGTCAGCGGCGGGTCGGCGAGCGCACCGAGCTCCTCCAGTGACGCCTGTGCGTGTTCGAGCCGCAACCGTCCGGCCGCGAGCAGGTGGTCCGGCGCATCGTCACCGAGGATGCGCATCGCCGCCTGCACCCGGGCACCGGCCGCCACCGCGGCCCGCGCCGACCGGCGCAGGTTGGCGTCATCGAAGTTCGCGAGCCGGTTCGCCGTCGCCCGGACCTCGCGGCGCATCCGCCGCTCCTCCCAGGCCATCAGGCTGTCATGCGCACCGATCTTGGTCAGCAGCGCGCCGATCGCGTCGCCGTCGCGGACCACCACCCGGTCGACTCCGCGCACGTCCCGGCTCTTCGCCTGCACGCCCATCCGCCGGGCCGCGCCGACCAGCGCCAGCGCCGCCTCCGGGCCGGGCGCGGTGACCTCCATCGAGCAGGACCGCCCCGGCTCGGTGAGCGAGCCATGCGCGAGGAACGCGCCTCGCCAGGCCGCCGCCGCGTCGCAGGCAGACCCGGTGACCACCTGCGGCGGCAGGCCACGCACCGGGCGGCCGCGCTGGTCCAGCAGGCCCGTCGAGCGGGCGAGCTGCTCACCGTCGCGCTCCACGCGGACGATGTAGCGCACCGACCGCCGTAGCCCGCCGGCGGCGAGCACGGCGACCGACGACGGGAAGCCGAAGACCTCGGCGATCTCACGCCGCAGTCGACGCGCGGTGGAGCCGGTGTCCAGCTCGGCCTCCACCACGATGCGCCCGCCGACGATGTGCAGGCCGCCGGCGAACCGCAGCAGCGCCGCCATCTCAGCCCGCCGACAGCAGGGCTTGGCCACTCGCAGCCTGCTCAGTTCGTCCTTGACGGTGGCCGTCATCGCCGCCACACCGATCACTCCTTGCATTCACCGGAGGGGATCCGATGGCCTCGGCCACCGGTCGTTGAGCACCCGACGCCCGAGGGATCGACGCACGCCGCACCCCGGTCCCGCCAGGACCGTTCGTCCACGGGACGTGGGGGCACCGGCACCGCCGCCCGGCCCACATCGGCCTGGCTGCCGGGTGCGAACACGGCACGGAACGCGGCCGCGAGACGCTCGGGATCGTGCAGGGCCGGCTCGTCGGCGGCCCGCACGGACGAAAGGTGAAGCCTGCCGCCCAGATCCGCGGCCGCACGGGCCAGCGGTTCCGGATCATCGACCGCGGCGGGATCCGCGATCACGACGTCCAGGCGAAGACCGGGGACATGGGTGGCCAGCGCGTGCAGATGTGCCTCGGGCGTGTACCCGGCGGTCTCACCGGGCTGCGCCACGAGATTGAGGACCATGACGCGGCGGGCCCGGGAACCCGTGATCGCCGCGCGCATGTCCGGCACGAGCAGGTGCGGAAGCACACTCGTGTAGAGCGAACCGGGCCCCAGGACGATCCAGTCCGCGGCCTCGGCGGCGGCCAGCGCCGCGCCGCACGCCGCAGGCGCCGCGGGCACCAGCCGAACGCCCTCGACCCGGCCCGGAGTCGTGGCGACCGCGGCCTGACCGCGGACCTCCACCGACTTCCCCGGCTCCACCGAATCCACCGGCCGATCCGTGCCGGTGCCGGTGCCGGTCCCAGTCCCAGTGCCAGTGCCAGTGCCAGCACCGATATCGGCGATGGCGCCCGAGCCGGCGCCGAGGCCCGTCACATCCGCGACGATGTCGATACCGTCGCAGGACAGTGGGAGGACCCGGCCGTCGACGCCGAGCAGGGACGCAGCCAGGTCAAGCGCGGCGACCGGCGAACCCGCGCGTTCGGCCAGCGCGGTCAGGACGAGGTTCCCGACCGCGTGGCCGGCGAGCGGCCCGTCGCCCCCGAAGCGGTGCTGGAAGAGGTCGGTCCACGTGGTGGACCAGCCGTCGGTGCCGGCGAGCGCGGCCAGTGCCATCCGCAGATCGCCCATGGGCAACGCGCCGAGCTCGGCCCGCAGCCGACCGGACGATCCGCCGTCGTCACCCACGGTGACGACGGCGGTCAGGTGTGCGGTGATCCGCCGCAACGCCGACAGCGACGCCGCCAGCCCGTGCCCGCCACCGAACGCGGTGATCGCGAGAGCGTCGCCGGTCACTCGCGGCCCAGATCCCGGTGCACCACACGCACCCCGATGCCGTCGGCGGCGAGCCGTGCCCCCAGCTGCTCGGCCACGGCGACACTGCGGTGCTTGCCACCGGTGCAGCCCACCGCCAGCGTGAGGTAGCGCTTCCCCTCCCGCACGTAGCCCTCGCCGACCAGGTGCAACAGCGCCGTGTACTGGTCGACGAACTCCTCCGCACCCGGCTGGGCGAGCACGTAGTCGCGCACCTGCGGATCGCGCCCCGTGTAGGGGCGCAGTGCCTCGACCCAGTGCGGGTTCGGGAGGAAACGGCAGTCGGCGACGAAGTCGGCGTCGAGCGGAAGGCCGTACTTGTAGCCGAAGGAGACCACCGTCGCGTTCAGCCGGTTGGCGCGTGGCTGGCCGAACGCCACATCAATCTTCGCCCGCAGCTCGTGCACGTTGAGATCGGTCGTGTCCAGCACGAGGTCGGCTTCGCCGCGCAGCTCGGCGAGCAGCGCCCGTTCCCGGCTGATCCCGTCGACGACCCGCTCGTCGCCCTGCAGCGGATGCGGGCGCCGGACGTGGTCGAACCGGCGGACCAGCGCGTCGTCGGAGGCCTCCAGGAACAACATCCGCGGATGCATGCCCCGCGAGTCCAACGCCTCGACCGCGGCCCGCAGGTCGGAGAAGAACGCCCGGCCTCGGACATCGACGACCACCGCGATCCGGCTCACCGCCCCGCCGGAACGATGGCCCAGCTCAGCCATGGTCGACAGCAGCGCCGGCGGCAGATTGTCGACGACGAACCAGCCCAGATCCTCCAGGCACTTCGCCGCCGTGCTGCGACCAGCACCGGACAACCCGGTGATGATCGCGAGGTCAAGAGTTGCGGTGGTCATCCAGCCACCCCCCGGATAGTGCCCTGCGCGGCGGCGGGCTCGGCGTGCCCGGCCGACTCGTCGGCCGGGTTCGGCGCCGCCACCGGATCGGACATCGCCCCTGTGGTCTCGGTACCTGTGGTCTCGGTACCTGTGGTTCCGGTCCCTATGATCTCGCCGGTGAGCGGGTTGACGGCGGGCGGGGGCGCCTGGGCCTCTCCGGGAGCCGATCGGGCCAGCGCGGCCACGATCGCCTCGGCCGTCCGCGGCCCGATGCCCGGTACCTGGGCGATCTCCTCGACCGTCGCGGCGCGGACCTTCGTCACCGAGCCGAACTGTTGCAGCAGGGCCTTGCGCCGGGTCTCGCCCAGGCCCGGAACCCCGTCCAGCGCCGAGACGACCATCGAGGCCGACCGCTTCTGCCGGTGATAGGTGATCGCGAAGCGGTGGGCCTCATCGCGCACGCGCTGCAACAGGTAAAGCGCCTCGCTGGTGCGCGGCAGGATGACCGGCTCGTCCTGGTCCGGCAGCCAGATCTCCTCCAGGCGTTTCGCCAGCCCGCACAGGGCCACGCCCCCCGGACCGGACTCGACACCGAGCTCGTCGAGGGCCCGCGCGGCGGCCGCGACCTGCGGCGGACCGCCGTCGACCACCACGAGGTTCGGGGGGTAGGCGAACCGGCGGGGCCGTCCGGTCTCCGGATCCCGCAGGGACGGCCCCCCCACGTCCTCGGCCACTGCGGCCATTGCGGCCGCTTCGGCCTCCCCACCGTCAGCGTCTTCGGCACCCGGGTAACCCGCGAGCTCTCCCGTCCGCGCGCGCTCGGCCAGGTAACGCGAGAACCTGCGGTGAATGGTCTCGTGCATGCTGGCGACGTCGTCCTGCCCGTCGACGCCACGGATCGCGAACCGCCGGTACTCCGACTTGCGCGGCAGCCCGTCCTCGAACACGACCATGCTCGCGACGACATTCGTGCCCTGCATGTTCGACACGTCGAAACACTCGATGCGCAGCGGGGCGTCGGCCAGCTCCAGAGCCTCCTGCAGATCGGCCAGGGCGCGGCTGCGGGCGGTGAGATCACCGGCGCGCTTCGTCCGGTGGAGCGTGAACGCCTGTTTGGCGTTGCGTTCCACCGTCTCCATCAGGTTGCGCTTGTCGCCCCGACGCGGCACGCGCAGGTCGACCCGCGAACCGCGGGCCTGACTGAGCAGTTCGGTGACGGCCTCGGCGTCCGACGGCAGCTCGGGGACGAGGATCTCGCGTGGAATCTCACCGGCATACCCGGTGTCGGTGCCTGTGCCACCGGCACCCGGGTCGCTGGAACCCGTGTCGCTGGAACCGGCCGCCGACCCGCCGGCCCCGTCCAGGTACTCCTGGGTCAGGAACTTCTCGACGAGGTCTCCCGTGGTGACGTCGTCGAGCTTGTCCACGACCCAGCCACGCTGGCCACGGACCCGACCGGCCCGCACGTAGAAGATCTGGACCGCGGCCTCGAGCTCGTCCTGCGCGAAGGCGATCACGTCGGCGTCGGTCCCGTCGGGGAGCACGACAGCCTGCTTCTCGACCGCGCGACGCAGCGCGCCGATATCGTCCCGCAGCCGGGCGGCGCGTTCGTATTCCTGGGCGTCGGCGGCGGCCTGCATCTCGCGTTCGAGCCGGCGCAGGTAACGGCCCGTCTGCCCCGACATGAAGTCGCAGAAGTCCTCGACGATCTCCCGGTGGGTGGCCGCGTCGACCCGGCCCACGCACGGCGCGGAGCACCGGTCGATGTACCCGAGCAGGCAGGGACGCCCCACCTGGCCCGCTCGTTTGAAGACGCCTGAGCTGCAGGTCCGGGCCGGGAAGACACGCAGCAGCAGATCCAGCGTCTCCCTGATGGCCCACGCGTGCGCGTAGGGGCCGAAGTACCGCACGCCGCGGCGCTTGGGCCCACGCATCACCTGCAGCCGCGGAAACTCCTCGTACAACGTCACGGCGAGACTCGGGTAGCTCTTGTCGTCGCGGTAGCGGACGTTGAAACGCGGATCGAACTCCTTGATCCAGGTGTACTCGAGCTGAAGCGCCTCGACCTCGGTGGACACGATGGTCCACTCCACGGAGCTCGCCGTGGTGACCATGTGCTGGGTACGCGGGTGCAGGGTATGCACGTCGGCGAAGTAGTTTGCGAGCCGGGCGCGCAGGTTCTTGGCCTTGCCCACGTAGATGACCCGGCCATGCTCGTCACGGAAGCGGTACACGCCCGGGGTCTCGGGGATCGAGCGCGGCGGGGGCCGGTAGGTCGCCGGATCAGCCATGAACCGAGCCTACGGCCGTCATCCTCCGACCTGAACGGTGCCTGCACGTATCCATTTCATCACGCTCAGCTTCCATGTCGTCGAGGACCCCCGGAGCTCCCCGCGTCGAGCCGCGGCCGACCGGCCCGCGAGCACGCCCCCGGACGCCGGTCAACGGCCCGCGAAAAGCCACTCCCCGGGCCCGCGTCCACGAGCTGCCAGGCGGATGATCTCCCATCAGGCCTCGGCTGAGGCCGCATCGCCGTATGCTGTATGACGGTCGGCGGCTCGACGCCGACCGGCGCGGCAGCCGGCAGGCGGCCGTGGCTGGTCGACACGGCCGCTGACTGGCCGTCACAGCCGTTGATGCTCGGCTGGCCGACACCGCTGTTGACCAGTCGACACCGCAGGTCACACTGCAGGTGCCAGGCGGCCGAAGACGGTCGACTCTGCAGGAGACACTGTTGTAGACACAGCGGACGGTCGTCACGGCAGACGGGCGGCGCAGGCGCAGCAGACAGGCGAGACGCAGCCGTTCGACACGCAACGGTTCGACACGACGGAGCCGGCGGACTGGGACCAAGGGGGCCGACGGGTGCAGGTGGATGACGTCACGACGGAGTTCGTCGTCGACGACGCACCCGGGCGCGGAAGAATCACCGTTCTCCAGGTCACCTGGCGGAGCTGTGACCCTCTGGCCGTCGCCCTGGTACTCGTCTCCCGGCCGGACCACCCCGCGCTTCCGCAGGGCCACTGGGTGACCCCACGGGACGCGCTGCGGGCCGGCCTCGACGGCCCGGCTCCGGTAGGCGACGGTGATGTTCGGATCACCCCCGAGCCGACCCGGGGCGGGATCCGCCTGGAACTGGCCGACGGCGATCGGCGGTCGGTGGTCGTCCTCGACGCGGCACCGGTCCGCCGTTTCCTGGACCGCACGGAGCGGGTCGTGCCCGCCGGCGAGGAACACCCCGAGGTCGCCCTGGACGCCGTCCTCGACGACCTTTTCCAGAGCTGACAGCGGCGGGCCAGCCGTTCCAGGCAGCCCCGGGGCAGCCGGCCCCCGCCGCTCGCCGTCGCCAGGCCGCCAGGCTCTCAGCTGGTCACCGACGCGGTACCAGCCAACCGGTCACGGCCCTTGGACGCCCTCGCGTTCCTGACGCCGGCACCTTTCGCCGCCGGGCCCGCTCCATCAGGGGCGGCAGCACCCGCCTCCTGAGCCGCCGCCACCTGCTCTGCCACCACCTGACCGTCGGTCAGCGGGGCCGCGCCTGCGGTCGTGCCACGGCCACCCAGGATCTCGCGCAGGAATGCGCCCGTGTGGCTCACGGACACGGCGGCGATCGCCTCGGGGGTGCCCTCGGCGACGACCCGACCGCCGCCGGTGCCACCCTCCGGCCCCATGTCGATGATCCAGTCGGCGGTCTTGATGACGTCCAGGTTGTGCTCGATCACGATCACCGTGTTGCCCGCGTCGACCAGCCGCCCGAGGACACCCAGCAGCTTGCGGATGTCCTCGAAGTGCAGGCCGGTGGTCGGCTCGTCCAGCACGTAGACGGTGCGGCCGGTCGAGCGGCGCTGCAGCTCGGCCGCCAGCTTCACCCGCTGCGCCTCGCCACCGGAGAGGGTGGGCGCGGGCTGGCCGAGCCGGACGTACCCCAGCCCGACGTCGTTGAGGGTGCGCAGGTGGCGCGCGATCGCCGGGACGGCGGCGAAGAACTCCGCGCCCTCCTCGATCGGCATGTCGAGAACCTCGGAGATGTTCTTCCCCTTGTAGTGCACCTCGAGGGTCTCGCGGTTGTACCGGGCGCCCCCGCAGACCTCACAGGGCACGTAGACATCCGGAAGGAAGTTCATCTCGATCTTGATCGTGCCGTCGCCGGAGCAGGCCTCACATCGGCCGCCCTTGACGTTGAACGAGAACCGGCCGGGCAGGTAGCCGCGGACCTTCGCCTCCGTCGTCTCCGCGAACAGCCGGCGGATGTGGTCGAACACGCCGGTGTAGGTCGCCGGGTTGGAACGCGGGGTCCGGCCGATCGGTGACTGGTCGACCCGCACCGCCTTGTCGAGGTGGTCGAGCCCGCTCACCGTGCGGTGCCGGCCCGGTACCTCGCGGGCGCCGTTGAGGTGGTTGGCGAGCACGCAGGCGAGGATGTCGTTGACCAGCGTCGACTTGCCCGACCCGGAGACCCCGGTGACCGCCACGAAGCAGCTGAGCGGGAAGGACACCGTCACGTCGCGCAGGTTGTGCTGACGCGCGCCGTGCACGGTCAGCGCACGGCCCCTGGTCGGCGCCCGGCGGATCTCCGGTACGGGAATCTCCCGCCGGCCGGAGAGATACGCCCCGGTCGCCGACTCCGCGCTGCTCAACAGGTCGTCGACCGATCCGGAGACGACCACCCGACCACCGTGCTCCCCCGCGCCCGGGCCGATGTCGACCACCCAGTCCGCGGCGCGGATGGTGTCCTCGTCGTGTTCCACCACGATCAGGGTGTTGCCCAGATCCCGCAGCCGGACAAGGGTCTGGATGAGGCGGCGGTTGTCCCGCTGATGCAGGCCGATGGACGGCTCGTCGAGCACGTAGAGCACACCCACCAGCCCGGAGCCGATCTGGGTCGCCAGCCGGATGCGTTGCGCCTCGCCGCCGGCGAGCGTGCCCGCGGCGCGGTTCAGGGAGAGGTAGTCGAGGCCGACGTCCAGGAGAAAGACCAGCCGGGCGTCGATCTCCTTGAGAACCTGCCCGGCGATGGCCTGTTCCCGCTCGCTGAGCTCGATGTGCCGCAGGAACTCCGCGCATTCCTGGATCGACATGGCGGACACCTCGGCGATGGAGCGCCCGGCGAGGGTGACCGCCAGTGACTCCGGCTTGAGTCGGGAGCCTCGGCAGGCCGCACAGGGCACGTCACGCATGTACCCCTCGTAGCGCTCGCGGCTGCTGTCCGACTCCGCGTCGGCGTGCCGGCGCCGCAGGAACGCCAGCACGCCCTCGAACGAGGTGTAGTACGAGCGCTTGCGCCCGTAACGGTTCGTGTAGCCGACGTGGATCTCGGTCTCGCCGCTGCCGTGCAGGATGGCCTTGCGGGCCCGCTCCGGCAGCCCCTCCCAGGGCGTGTCCATCCGGAAGCTCAGGTCCTCGGCCAGCGCCGTCAGCAACCGCTGGAAGTACTCCTTGCTGTGCCCGCCGGACCACGGCTGGATGGCGCCCTCGGCCAACGAGAGGGTCGGGTCGGGCACGATCAGCTCGGGGTCCACCTCCTTGCGCGTGCCCAGCCCGGAGCACTCCTGGCAGGCACCGAACGGCGAGTTGAACGAGAAGGACCTCGGCTCCATCTCCTCGAACGACAGGTCGTCGTACATGCAGGCGAGGTGCTCGGAGTACATCCGCTCGCGGTCGGGGTCGGCCGGATCCCGGTCGACGAAGTCGAGCAGCACCAGACCGTTGCCCAGCCGCAGGGCCGTCTCGATCGAGTCGGTGAGGCGGCGCTTGGCCGACTCCTTCGCCGCGAGCCGGTCGACCACGACCTCGATCGTGTGCTTGCGCTGCTTCTCCAGCTTGGGGCGCTCGGTCAGCGGCACGACGGTGCCGTCGACGCGCACCCGGGCGAACCCGGAGCTCTGCAGCTCGGCGAAAAGATCCGCGTACTCGCCCTTGCGCCCGCGCACGACCGGTGCGAGCACCTGGAAGCGGGTGCCCTCGGGCAGCTCCAGCAGCCGGTCGACGATCTGCTGCGGGGTCTGGCGCGCGATCGGGCGACCGCACCGGGGGCAGTGCGGATGGCCGACTCGTGCGTACAGCAGCCGCAGGTAGTCGTATACCTCGGTGATCGTGCCAACCGTCGATCGCGGGTTACGCGACGTCGACTTCTGGTCGATGGACACCGCCGGCGACAGCCCCTCGATGAAGTCGACATCGGGCTTGTCCATCTGGCCGAGGAACTGGCGCGCGTAGGCGGACAGGGACTCGACGTACCGGCGCTGGCCCTCCGCGAAGATCGTGTCGAAGGCGAGGCTGGACTTGCCAGAGCCCGACAGGCCCGTGAAGACCACCAGAGCATCTCTGGGCAGGTCGAGATCGACATCACGAAGGTTGTGCTCGCGTGCTCCGCGCACGACAAGACGGTCGGCCATCGTCAGGTCCCTCGTCGTCCTCGATCGGTTGCTGGACTTCGCTGTCGGTGGTTGCGCTGTCGGTGCTGGTCGCGCTGTCGGTGCTGGTCACGCTGGCGCCGGCTGTGCCGCCGGTGCCGCCTGTCGGGGTCGCCCGAACCAGGCCGGCTACCGATCGCGACCAAACGCGCGTTCGAACACCGACGACGCTACACGCCCCGCCGAAGTTGCTCGCAACAGCACTGCCGCCCCGGACTGACGGCGACAACCAGGCCACAAGCCCACCGACGCCGGACCGACGGGCCACGCCCGACCGCCCCCCGGACGGAGACAGCCAGCAGACACACCGATGAGAATGAAGGGAACCCGCGAGTCATTCCCGGCCCAGCCCGTCGCGGCCGCGACGGTCCCCGGCCATGGTCTGCCGGCCTGGGGCCACGGAGAAGATCGAGGAGAACCGTATGAACATCGGCGCCGGCTACACGGGCGACGTCACCGTCGGCGGGCCCGCCGACGTGCGGGAGCTGCCGGACCTCACGATCACCAAGGTGGCCGTCGGCCCCTTCGACAACAACTGTTACCTGCTTCGCTGCGCCGCCACCGGCGAGCAGCTCCTCATCGACGCGGCGAACGAGACGGGCACCCTGCTGCGCCTCATCGGGGACACCGGGCTGAGCACCGTGGTGACGACCCACCGCCACGGTGACCACGTCCAGGCGCTGGTGGACGTCGTGGCCGCCACCGGCGCCCGGACCATCGCGCATCCGCTGGACGCGCCCGAGATCCCCGTCCCGACGACCGACCCGGTCTCCGACGGCGACGAGGTGCGGGTCGGTGAGGTCACCCTGCGGGTCGTGCACCTGGTCGGGCACACGCCCGGCTCGGTCGCGCTGCTCTACGACCAGGGCGACGGCGCTCCGCACCTGTTCACCGGTGACTGCCTGTTCCCCGGCGGCCCCGGGAACACCTTCGGCGACGCGAAGGCCTTCAGCACGTTGATGGGCGACCTGGAAGCCAAGATCTTCCGCCCGCTCCCGGACACGACGTGGATCTATCCAGGTCACGGAAAGGACACGACGCTCGGTGTCGAGCGCCCGCACCTGGCCGAATGGCGCGCCCGCGGCTGGTGACCGGACGCTGGTGACCGGACGCTGGTGGTGACCGGACTCAGTGGTCGGCTGTCACCCACGACGTGGGCGAGACGGCGGACCGGGGCCGGGGAAGCCTCACCGCGGCGCCCGCCCCCAACGTCTCGGGGTCGATACGACCCAGCTCGCGACGTCGCGCCGACGGCACCGCGCGCCACCGGGACGTGGTGGCGGGCTCCCGGCCTGGTTGAGCGATGCCGACGGCGAGGCCGGCGAGGATCCGCATGGCGCGACGCGCGTCGTGCGTCCGGCCGGCGGCGAGCTTGCGCAGGGCGAGCACGACAAGCTGCCCGACGTGCACCGCCAGCCAGCCGCGCCCCAGCGTCGCACGGTGCCGACGGGCGTAGATTGCGGCGGAACGGCCCAGTTCGGCATACAACAAACCGGCCCGGCCGACGGTCCCGCCGCCCACATGGGCCACCTGGCATCGGTCGTCGGCCCAGCCGACCCTGCCCCCCGCCGCGTGCAGCCGGGCGAACAGATCCGTCTCCTCGTAGTACATCCAGTAGGACGGATCAAATCCTCCCAGCCGCAGGAAGGCACTGGTTCGGATCGCGAAGAACGCACCCACCGGGTAGCGGAGATCGGGCCAGCGGGCCACTGCCGCGGCCTCGCCCCGCACCGCGACGTACGCGTTCGTGCGGGTGTTCGGCAGGACTGCCGTCCCCCGGCCGGGGCCCCCGTTCTCGGCAAGCAGCGGAAATCCCAGGGCATCCGTCCCCACCGGTACCGATGCGAGCAGTTCGGGCAACTGCTCGCAGGTCCGGGCCGGAACGGTCACATCGCTGTTGACGACAAGAATCCACTCGGGCCGCTCGGGGGCGGGGCCGCCCGCCGGTCGGAGCGATCCGTCCACTGCCAGCGATCCCCGCACGGCGATGTTCACAGCCGTGCCATATCCGACATTCCCGTGCCCGTCGTATAGTTCGACGTCGGCCGGCAGGCCTTCGTGCTCCGTTCCGCCCCGGTTCTCCACCAGGGTTACCCGGCATCCCGCGACACCGGCCAGTGCCGACAGCAGGCAGTGCAGCTGCGGCGATCCACCATAGGAAACAACGACTGCCAGAAAGTTGTGCATAGTCCGCCTTGGACGGGAGGGGACGGATTCAGGGCGCTCGGGCGATCCCTGCTGTGTCGAAACACTAACGTGAGCGTTGCCCGGGCGAGCACAGGACAATCGGCGCGTCACCCAGCCACTAATTCGTATCAATCATTTCCGGGCCTCCCGCCGGTCCGGGTGACAGCCTTGCCGACCGCCACCCGGACACACCCGGACAGGTCAACGGGCCTGTTCGCCGACCTGCGACGCGGCTCGCTTCGAGAGCCCGTCGGAGGCGGAGTCGGCCGCGTCCGACGAGGTCACCGCCGCGGGCCCGGATCCCGCCGCAACGCCGGCACCAGCATCGGCGCCAACAGCACCGGCACCAACAGCACCTCCGTCGGCTGCGTCGCCGTCCGCATCGGAGGGCGGGGCCGTCGCCAGCGACCAGGTGATCGAACCGGCGAGCACCACGGCGATGACCGTCAGCGACAGCCAGATCGGCATGTGCCAGACATCGGTGAGGAGCATCTTGACACCGATGAACGCGAGAATGACGGCCAGACCGGTGGCAAGGTGGTGGAACTTCTCCATCAGGCCGGACAGCAGGAAGAAGAGCGACCGCAGACCGAGAATCGCCAGCGCGTTCGCCGTGTAGACGAGGAAGGTCTCGTTCGTGACGCCCAGCGCCGCCGGCACGGAGTCGAAGGCGAACAGGACGTCGGCCGTCTCGATGGCGACCAGGACCGCGAGCAGCGGGGTGGCGACAAGCTTTCCGGCCCTACGCAGCACGAAATGCTGGCCCT
This sequence comes from Parafrankia irregularis, assembly GCF_001536285.1. Lineage (NCBI taxonomy): Bacteria > Bacillati > Actinomycetota > Actinomycetes > Frankiales > Frankiaceae > Parafrankia > Parafrankia irregularis. The sequence goes on from NZ_FAOZ01000006.1 coordinate 136,065, forward strand.
CGTAGGAATCCGTCACCGGCATCACCTTGCGCAGCAGCTTGACCGCTCTGCTCTGACCCGGGTCCATGTCCACACCGTCGTCACGCACCATCTTGAACGCGGTGAACAGGAGAAATGCACCGAAGATGTAGATGACGAAACTGAAGTGCTCCAGCAGCGTGATGCCGGCTGCGATGAAGACGAAACGCAGCACGAGCGCGCCGAGCACACCGTAGAAAAGTACCCTGTGCTGGTACTCACGAGGAACCTTGAAGTACGAGAAGATCAGCGCGAAGACAAACAGGTTGTCAACCGACAGGCTCTTCTCGAGCAGATACGCCGCCGTGTACTCGCCGGCGGCACCCGGCCCCTGCCACGCCCAGATGACGAAGGCGAAGGTGATTCCCAGGGACACCCATCCGACACTCCACCACGCGGCTTCACGGAAGCCGATGACATGTGCCTTCCGATGAGCCAGCAGGTCGATCGCCAGGAGCAGGAGCAGGCCGCCGACGAAGGCGGCCCAGGCCCAGACTGGTACGTGCACGGAAAATCCTCCGGAATGCTTTCTTGAGGTGCGGGTGGCTCGGGGACGTGGAGGTCATCGCTCTGGCCAGCCGGGCGCCATTGCCGGCAGCCGGCCAGAGCAGGTTCACCGCCGACGCGGTGCGGGACATCCACATGCGCCGGGTCGTAAGGAGCGCTGCAGGGGTGCGTCGAAGGTGCGGCAGCACTGGAGGGCTTCAAGAGTCCGAGAGCCCTTGGGGGTGTGAGCCGTTGAAGGCGTGATCCGTTGAGGGTGTGAGAGGCTTTGAGGTGGGGTCAGCGGCGGCGGCCGAAGCCCACAGGCGAGACCACGCGACCGTGCAGCGGCGAGGCCTCCAGAGCCCTGGCGATCTCACCCGGCCCCACGGTTCCCACCATCTCCTGCCCGCCGTCGGCACCGGATTCCACGACCACGATCACGCCCGCGGCGGGGCGTTGCGCCAGCCGCGAGGTGACGCTGGCCAGCGGCTCGTCCGGCCGGGCGACCGCGACCCGGTCCAGCGGGATCGCCACCCGGGTTACCCGGGCCAGGCCACGATCATCCGCGGGAACGGCGGCCAGATCCCGCAGCAGTACCACTCCCAGCAGCGGACCCGCGAAGTCGCGCACCGCGAACACCGAACCGCCGGAGGGGATCACCGTCTCCTCCAGGGCACTGCCCACCGTCTTCCAGGCCTGAAGTGAAGGCGGCGCGGGCACCATCACATCCCGCACGAACACGCCGCTCAGCGCGGTCGTCGCCTTCTGCTGCGCCTGCGCGACCCGTGAGCTGCCGAGCGCCAGCCAGCCGAGCAGGACCGCCCACAGGCCGACCAGCCCGATCAGCAGGACAGCCACGACACCGAGAGCGATCAGCGTCCACCCGGTGATGACGCCGGCGCGGGCCACCGCCGCCGCGGCGGCGGCCTTGTCACCGGTACGGCGAACGACGCGGGCCGCGAGGATGCGGCCTCCCGCGCTGCGCGGCGCGGGCAGCAGATCGACCACGGTGATCAGCAGTGCGAACGTTCCGACCCACAAGGCGACCTCGCCGAGCAGCTTCAGCGTGCCGGCGGGCGCGAGCGCCCCGGCTGCGACCAGGACGACTCCGACCAGCGCGGTGACGGTCAGGCCGGCCCGGGCAATGGCGGCGTCGGCGGCAGGGTCGTCGGTACCGGGCGTGAGTGGCTCGGAGGTACCGGGGCCGTTCGAGACCCCACTCCGTTGTGCCGGAGCGAGCACGAGACGGCTGCCGAAGGCACCGAGCGTGATGCCGACCACCTTGATCCCCGCACGGCGCGCGGCTGCGGCACGAGCGAGGTCGGCCGCCAGCAGCAGCACGACCAGCAGGCCCGCTCCGATCACGCCACCGCTGAAGTACGCGAATCCCGGCCGGTCCGGCGCGGTTGCCGGGAGGGTGAACGCGGCCAGCACGACCGTCACGATCGTTACGGACACGAATAGACCCGGGCGCACCGCGATGGGGGTATGCGCGGTGTCACGTGGGCCGGTCTTCGCGAACATGTCGCGGTCTGATCCTTTCCCTTTCACTTCTGTCACTTCCGTCCGGGCTGCTTACGCCTGCGAGGAGTCGGGCCGGGTGGCCTCCGGTCGAGCCGGTGGATGCCACCTGCCTGCGCCCGAGGAGCCGAGCAGCGGCACTGGTACCTCTGGCCCGCACAGCACCTGGCCCGCGCACCGCCGCGCCGAGGCCTCGCCGCGGCTCGTCCAATGCCCGTCACCAGGCTCAACGCTCAGCCTGCCCTTCGACGTCCCGGCAGACACCGTCCGGACTCCGCGACTTTGTCTACGATTTCCTTGCCGACACTCGGCAGCCCGACGGGGGGAGACACGAGAGCTGTGGCAGACACCGACCAACGCCCTGGGTGGCCCATCGAGCACGAAGTGCAGGTCACGGGGCTGCCTGGCACGAGCCTCACCCGGCTGCCCCGGGCTGCCGTACTGGCTGCCGCCGATGCCCGCCTGCACGCCGGGCTGCTGGGCAACTACCTCGACGTTCTCGCCTCCACCGCGGACAGCGGGCGGAGGCTGACCCGGGCCGAGCTCGACACGTTCCGGGCCCTCGGCCAGGCCGCCGCCGAGTCCGGAGCCTCGCTGCCCGCGCTCGTCGACCTCTACCTGTCGGCGACCTGGCGGGTCTGGCCGTCGCTGCCCACAGTCCGGCAGGCCGATCGCCTGGCCCGGTTTTCGGCGCACGGCCCGCAGCCGCGCGACGCGGCCGGCCGGCCCGCCGAGGCAACCGGAGGGTCCGACGAGGCAACCGGAAAGCCCACTGGCACAGGGCCTGCTGTCGGCGCCGTCTCACGTACCCGCGCGGCGGCCTCCGCCGTCCTGCGTGCCAGCGACGACGTGGTCGCGGCGGTGTGCGACGGCTATGAGCGCGCTCGGACGGCCCGCGCACGCTCGGAGGAGGCGCTGCGCCGCGAGCTGGTCGACGACCTGCTCACCGGCACCTCGGAGGTGGGGCTGCTGCTGGAGCGAGCCGCGGCGTTCGGGTTCCGGCTGGAGGCTCCCCATGTCCTGCTCGTGTCTGCCGGGAGCCGGCGTTTCCTGGACGGCCGCGCCGTGGTCCGCGAGATCGAGGAGACGCTGCGCCGGCAGTGCCCGACGGAGCCGCTGGTCGCGACGAAGGACGGCCTGCTCGTCTGCGTCGTTCCGCAGGAGTCCGAGCTGACCCTCCCGGTGGCACTGAGCTCGGCCGGCCTCCATGCGGACGCCGCCGGCACCGGCACCGGGATCGACGCCGATGACGGCTCTGGCACTGCCACCAGAGCTGAAGCCGGAAGCGACAGTGCCGACCAGGGCGACGCGCACCGCCAGGAACACGGGCACGAGCACGGCGGGATCCACGGTGACGGCCGCTCGGTCGGACCCGGTGGCGCCGGGCCCGGTGGCGCCGGCTCCGAAGGCGGCGTGGTCCGATCGGGCCAGGTCGTCGCCGCCCCGCCCCCCGGGCGCGGCCCCGCCGTCCACACCCGCGCGGACGGTGGTTCCGGCCACCCTCGGATCGACCGTCCGACCGCCGCCGACCGGACGTCCCCGCGGACCACCGCGCCCCGCGGTCGGCGGCGGCTGGACCCGCCGGCAGCCGGGGATGTCGGCTTCGTCCCGATGCCCGGCGTCGCGCCGGCCGAGGCCGCCCCGGCCGCCGCGATCCGGGCGATCACCCGGCGGCTGGCGGTCGAGCCGGAACTGGTCTGGCGGCTCGGGGTGAGCCGGGCCCGCAGCGGCGTGGCCGGGGTTCGGATCAGCTTCGAGGAGGCGCGCAACGCCGTCGAGCTCGCCGGGCGGATGCGGTTGGACGGCCAGGTCGTGCACACCGACGACCTGCTGATCTACAAGGTGCTCCTGCGGGACCGGGAACCGCTCGAGGAGCTCGTCGACACGGTGCTGAGCCCGCTGCGGTCGGCGCGGGGCGGGGCGGCACCGCTGATCGAGACCCTCGACGCCTATTTCGCGACCGGCGGGGTGGCGCTCGCGGCCGCCCGGCGGCTGCATCTGTCCGTCCGGGCGCTCACCTACCGGCTGGACCGCATCCACGCGCTGACGAAGCACGACCCGACCTCACCGACCGACCGCTACGTGCTGCAGACCGCGGTGATCGGCGCGCGCCTGATCGACTGGGAGGGCGCGTTCCGGCGGCAGTCGGGTGATCCGGGCAGCTGATCGAGCCGGGCGACCGGCCGGGCGGTGGGGTCGGGCGGCCGGAACGGCCTGATCGAGGCGGGCCCGGCGACGCGGTCGGGAAACTGTCGGTGGCGTGTGGTGTTCTGGGAATCGTGAGCACAACGTTCGAACGCCCCACGACGGACCTGCAACGCTCGGCGGCACCGTTCCAGGTCGTCTCGGAGTTCGCCCCGGCTGGTGACCAGCCGGCGGCGATCGACGATCTCGCCCGCCGCATCCAGGCCGGGGAGAAGGACGTCGTGCTCCTCGGCGCGACCGGAACCGGCAAGTCGGCGACGACCGCGTGGCTGGTGGAGCGGCTGCAGCGGCCGACCCTCGTCATGGCGCCGAACAAGACGCTGGCGGCCCAGCTCGCGAACGAGTTCCGGGAACTGCTACCGCACAACGCCGTCGAGTACTTCGTGTCCTACTACGACTACTACCAGCCCGAGGCGTACATCGCCCAGACGGACACGTACATCGAGAAGGACTCCTCGATCAACGAGGAGGTCGAGCGCCTGCGGCACTCCGCGACGATGAACCTGCTCACCCGCCGCGACGTGATCGTGGTGGCCAGCGTGAGCTGCATCTACGGCCTGGGCACCCCGCAGGAGTACATCGACCGGATGGTGCGCCTGCGGGTGGGCGACGAGTTCGGGCACGAACGGCTGCTGCGCCGTTTCGTGGACGTCCAGTACGCGCGCAACGACGTCGCCTTCACCCGCGGGACGTTCCGTGTCCGGGGGGACACCGTCGAGGTGTTCCCCGTGTACGAGGAGCTCGCGGTCCGGATCGAGATGTTCGGCGACGAGATCGAGCGCCTGTCGTACCTGCACCCGCTCACCGGCGAGATCGTCCGCGAGGCGGAGGAGGTCTTCGTCTTCCCGGCGACGCACTACGTCGCCGGGCCCGAGCGCATGGAGCGGGCGATCACCGGCATCGAGGCCGAGCTCACCGGGCGGCTCGACGAGCTGGAGCGCCAGAGCAAGCTGCTGGAGGCCCAACGGCTGCGGATGCGGACCAGCTACGACATCGAGATGATGCGCCAGGTCGGCTTCTGCTCCGGGATCGAGAACTACTCCCGGCACATCGACGGCCGCGCCGCGGGCACCCCGCCGCACACGCTGCTCGACTACTTCCCGGAGGACTTCCTTCTCGTCATCGACGAGTCGCACGTCACGGTGCCGCAGATCGGCGGGATGTACGAGGGCGACATGTCGCGCAAGCGCAACCTCGTCGACCACGGCTTCCGGCTGCCGAGCGCGGTGGACAACCGCCCGCTGCGCTGGGAGGAGTTCCTGGAGCGGATCGGGCAGACGGTGTATCTCTCCGCGACACCGGGCCCTTACGAGCTGGGGCGCGGTGACGGCGTCGTGGAGCAGATCATCCGGCCGACCGGGCTGCTCGACCCGGAGATCATCCTCAAGCCGACCAAGGGCCAGATCGACGACCTGGTCCATGAGATCCGCCTGCGCGCCGAGCGCGACGAGCGGGTCCTCGTCACCACGCTGACCAAGAAGATGGCCGAGGATCTCACCGACTACCTGCTGGAGCTCGGCATCCGGGTGCGGTACCTGCACAGCGAGGTCGACACCCTGCGCCGGGTCGAGCTGCTGACCGACCTGCGCCGCGGCGAGTTCGACGTCCTCGTCGGCATCAACCTGCTGCGGGAGGGCCTCGACCTGCCCGAGGTGTCGCTCGTCGCGATCCTCGACGCGGACAAGGAGGGCTTCCTGCGGTCGGACAAGTCGCTCATCCAGACCATCGGGCGGGCCGCCCGTAACGTCTCCGGCCAGGTCCACATGTATGCGGACAAGATCACGCCCTCGATGAGCCATGCCATCGAGGAGACGAACCGGCGCCGCGAGAAGCAGGTCGCCTACAACACCGAGCGTGGGCTCGACCCGCAGCCGCTGCGCAAGAAGGTCGTCGACATCCTCGACGACATGGTGCGGGAGACGGCGGGCGGCGAGATGATCGGCGGCGGCGGGCGGGCACAGTCCCGCGGCAAGGCCCCCGCGCCCGGCATGAAGTCCAAGGCCGGTGACACGGTCGGTCGTTACGCCGCCGAGCTCGCCGGGATGCCGCGAGGAGAGCTGGCGCAGCTCATCCGCCAGCTCGACGACCAGATGCACGAGGCGGCGAAGGAGCTGCAGTTCGAGCTCGCCGCCCGGCTGCGCGACGAGATCAGCGAGCTGAAGAAGGAGCTGCGCGGCATGGACGCCGCCGGCGTCTCGTAGGCCGCTGGCGAGTAGACCGGCGTCTCGTGGACCGGCGCGCAGTCGGCTCGGCCTACGCGGGGCCGGCTGCGCCGGCGGGGGTGGCGTCGCGGCGCCGGAGCAGCTCCTGCCAGACCTCCCGCACCCGCGCGCCCAGGTCGTCGATCGACCCGCTGTTGTCGATGAGGATGTCGGCGACGGCGCGTCGCTGCTCGTCGGTGGCCTGGGCCGCCATCCTGGCCTCGGCCTGGTCACGCGGAAGGCCGCGTCGGGCCAGTCGCTCCAGGCGGAGCTCCCGAGGCGCCTCGACCACGAGGACAAGGTCGTAGCCTCCATGCGAGCCACCCTCGACGAGCAGCGGCACATCATGGATCACGATCGCGTCCGCCGGGGCCGCGGCGATCCGCCGCTCCATCGTCGCCCGGATCAGGGGATGGGTGATCGATTCCAGCCGCCGACGGCTCGCCTCGTCCGCGAACACCACCTGGCCCAGAGCCGCCCGGTCCAGCGCGCCGTCCGGCCCCAGCATGGCCGGGCCGAAGGCGGCGACGACCGCGGCCAGGCCCTCGCTGCCGGGCTCGACGACCTCCCGAGCGATGCGATCCGCGTCCACCAGGTAGGCGCCGTGGCCCACCAGGAGCTCCGACACGGCGCTCTTGCCCGACCCGATACCGCCCGTAAGGCCCACCATCAGCACGTAGGTGAGTGTGCCAGGCGGCGCACGGCGGCGGCGGTCCTGCAGGTCAGCCGAAGGCGGCGAGGACCACCAGAGGTGCGGACCGGAACAGGCCCGGACACCGGGTAAGACTGGACGAGTGGAGCCGCACCCGACCGGCACGACACCGGACGACCTGACCAGCCGGCACGGCGTCACCAACCAGCGGCATGGCGCCACCGACTCGCACGGCGCCACCGACTCGCACGGCGCCACGGACCCGCACGGCGCCACGGACCCGCACGGCGTCACCGGCCACAACAGCCGCACCGGTCGGGACGGCGCCGCCGGCCGGCGCGGTCGGGTGCCTGCCCGGCTCCTCACCCGGCTTTGGCCGACGCTGCTGACCGGCGCGCTGCTGGGCGCCGGCGGGCTTGGCCTCGCGTTCCTGCCCACGTTGGCGAGCTCCGCCCCACTGCTGCTCATCGCGATGCGGCCGACGGTGTCGGTCCTGCTCCTCGTCGGCGGTCAGGTCGCGTTCGTCCCCGCGCTGCTGGTCGCGACGGTGTTCCGGGCCTCGCTGGACGTCGGGTACTTCGGCCTCGCCCGCCACAACGTGCAGTCGTTGTTGTTGCGCCGGGTCGGCACCAGTCGGCTGGTGGCCGCGCTCTCACGGCACGGGGCGCAGCGCGGCCTGCTGTGGTTCTGCCTCGTGAACACCAACCTCGCCGTCGACGCGGCGCTGGGCGCCGGGTCCGTGCCACTACGTCGCTTCCTGCGGTTCGTCGTCCCCGGGTCGGCCATCTCGGCCGCGCTCTACCTGTCAGCCGGCAGCGCGCTCGCGCCCTGGACGCAGGACCTCGTCCGCTGGTTGGACGACCATGCCGGGATGCTGATCCTCGGCGGGATCGCGGTGGCGACGGTCCACACCCTGGTACTACTGATCAACCGACGACTCCACAAGGGCGGCACAAAAGGACACAACGATCAGTCTGGACATCAACCCGCGTAGCGACAAAGGTCGACTGCGACGGGTCATTCCATCCCGAACGACCCGGCGAGCACTGCCCACTGCGACGGCATCCTCCGATGGAGCGTCGCCTGATGAGGAGTCTCCCGATGAGCGTTCATCGTCGTTGCGCACCCTGTGCCGTGCCGCCGCACGTGTTGGAGCGCATCGCACGTAACGGAAACGACGAGCAGCGGTCCTGGGCCCTTTCCACCATGGCCCAGGACGCGTCCCATCGCACCGTGCGAGTGCACAACGCCTTCCTGCGCGCGGCGCAGCGCACGGCGGCACCGCCTCGCCTCACCCCGACCAGCGGCCCTACCAGCGGCCCGCGCCGCACCGTCGGCGACGCGAAGGAAGCCGAGGAGCTGCCCGGTGTGACGGTGCGCGCCGAGGGTGACAACCCGGTCGACGACACCGCCGTGAACGAGGCGTATGACGGGCTCGGTGCCACGTTCGAGTTCTTCCGAGCCACCTATGGCCGGGATTCCATCGACGACGACGGTATGGCCCTGCTCGCGACGGTCCACTACGGCAGCCATTACGACAATGCCTTCTGGAATGGCCGCCAGATGGTGTTCGGTGACGGCGACGGCGAGCTGTTCAATCGTTTCACCGTCTCGCTGGACATCATCGGCCACGAGCTCGCCCACGGCGTCACCGAGGACGAGGCCCAGCTCATGTACCTGAACCAGTCGGGTGCGCTCAACGAGTCGATGAGCGACGTTTTCGGCTCCCTGGTGCGGCAGTTCCAGCGGGGCGAGACCGCCGAGCAGGCCGACTGGCTCATCGGCGCGAGCCTGCTCACCGATGCCGTGCAGGGCGTGGCGCTGCGCTCCCTGAAGGAGCCCGGAACGGCGTATGACGACCCTGTGCTCGGCGACGACATCCAGCCGGCGCATATGGACGACTACGTGCGCACCAATGCTGACAACGGCGGGGTGCACATCAACTCTGGAATCCCGAACAAGGCCTTCTACAACGTGGCGATCGCGCTCGGCGGCCACGCGTGGGAGCGCGCGGGTCAGATCTGGTACGAGGCGTTGCGCTCCCCCCAGCTCCGCCCGAACGCCACGTTCCGCTCGTTCGCCACCGTGACGACGAGGCAGGCGCAGGTCCTGTTCGGCGCGGACGAGACGAAGAGCGTCCGGGAGGCCTGGGCTGCCGTGGGCATCTCGGTCTGAACTGTCCTACGCGGGCGGTCCTCCACCGGCCTTCGCGGGTGTCGGTCAGACACCCACGAAGGAGGCCGGAGCCGGGCGGTCGGCGGCTGCGGCCGAGTCGCGTGCCGCCGCCATCGCCAGGGCCTGGTTCTCGGCATCCACGAGCGCGCTGCTCAGCGGTACCTGGCTCCTGGTGACGGCGATCCCGACGGCGAGTGGAGCGGCCGACTCCCGCCGCCAGGCTCGGCGCAGCGCCGCGACGGCTGTTTCGGCACCTTCGCGGCCACCGGCCGGAACGGCCAGCACGAACTGCCGCTCCGCCCAGCGTGCGGAATGGACCGGGTCCTGCACCACGCCTCGTAGATCACGCGCGAAACGGGTGAGTCGCTGGTCCGGGCCAGTGCTCCGGGCCGTCGTCGGATGCCCGTTGCCGGCAGGCCCGCCGGCCTCTCCGGCCTCGCCGGCCTCTCCGCCGTTGACCTCTCCAGGCTCACCGGCCTCGCCGGGCACGTCGACGAGGCAGACCGCAGTGCCGGACGGGCAGTGACCGAGCTCGCTCAGAAAGGCCGACCTGGTGGCGAGACCGGTGGTGTTGTCAGTCCGGTGCCCGGGGCCGGGGCGCCCGGCGGTGAGCAGGCGACCGATCCCGTGGCCGGCCTGCCCCGTCAGCAGCCCGATCGCCTTGTCGAGCGCCGGGTCGATCACGGGATACGGGCTGGACCAGCGCAGGCACAACGCACCGACCACCCCGCCAGGGCCTGGCAGCGGAACGATGAGCACCGAGGAGATCTTCTCGGCTCGGGCTGTCTCGGCGTTGAATCCAGCGTAGGAGAGTGCATCGGGCACGAACAGCGGGCGGCGGGTCCGCAGCACGGTCCCGATGGCGGTCTGCTCCAGGCGACCGAACTTCTGCCCAGGTCGGATGATGGCCCTGACCCCCGGAGCCGTGGAGGAATCGACGGCGGTGAACCAGTCGGCGCCGGGCTGGTCCGCGACCAGCCCGGTCGCCGCGTCCGCGCCGGTCAGGTGACGCACCGCGTCGGCGAGCAGCCAGACCGCGGCAGGGACGTCTCCCCGGCAGTCAAGCTGCTCCAACGCCCGGGTGGTGTCGGTGACCGCCTCCAGCAGCGCGCACTCCCTTCGGGTGTCCATCATCGCGATGGTGTGCCGCGCGATGCTCTCCAGCGCCTCCCGCTGCCCCGGGCTGAGCCGCCGCGGGATGCGATCACTGATCGTGATGGCGGCGATCGCATGGCCGTCGGACGTCCGCACCGGCACGCCCGCGAGGAAGCGCACGATCCGTGCCCGGAACGCACGGGTGCCGTGCGCGAACCGGGTGTCCAGCGTGGCGTCCGGGACCTCCATCATCTCGCCGGCCGCGACGGTGTGTGCGGCGATGCCGACCCTGGCCGGGACATCGGGCATCTCGTGGCCGAAACGGCCGACGTAGACCTCCGAGTCGGTGTCGACCATGATGACCGAGCCGACGTCACAGCCGGTCATCGCGGTCGCGAGCGCCGCGACGTCGTCCAGCGGGTAGGCCCGCTGCCGGAACACGATGTCGTAGCGGCGCACGGCGGCGATCCGGGCGGACTCCCGTTCGGTCAGCGGAGCCGGGACCCCGAACCTGCTCGCCTGCTCCGCCGTGAAGGTGACGTTCATGGTGCTCGGCACCGGGGGCTTACCCTGGTCGGGGCCCGATGGCAGATCGGGGCCCGGTGGCACATCGGGGCCCTGTCGCGCATCGGGGCCCTGTCGCGCATCGGGGCCCTGTCGCAGGTCGGCCCGCGACGCCCACCCGTCGCTGAGCACCTCGCCCACGTCGGTGGGTTCCTCACTCGCCTTCGCCGCCCGCTCGGCGAGCAGGCTCGCGAGCCCGTCGGGTGACCGAGGCCGGGAGATCGCGTCACCCTGCAGGATGTCGCAGCCGAGCTCGGTCATCAGGCGCAGGGTCCGCTCGTCCTCGACGCCCTCCCCGACGACCCGCAGGCCGAGGCGGTGGCCCAGATCGAGCACCGACCGGACGATCGCGGCGTCCTGCAGACTGCCGCGGACGTCCACCACGAAGCCTCTGTCGATCTTGACCTCGTCGAACGGCAGGGCCTTGAGCATCTCCATCGAGCTGTAGCCGGTGCCGAAGTCGTCCAGTGAGAGCTTCACGCCCTTGCTGCGCAGTTCGCGCAGCATCGCCGCGGCCCGGCCGGGCTGGGTGACCAGTGCGCTCTCGGTGATCTCCAGGGTCAGCAGGTCGGGCGGCAGCCGGTGACGAGCCAGAGCCGCGGTCACCAGGTCGGGAAGATCGTCCAGAACGAGCATGCGGGGAGAGAGATTCACCGAGACCGGCACGTGCAGCCCCTGGCCGCGCCACACCGCACACTGACGCAGCGCCTCGTCGAGCACCCACCGGGTCATCGCACCGATCAGCGCCGAGCGCTCCGCGATGGGCAGGAACGCGCCGGGCGGCAGCAGGCCACGGGTCGGATGGCGCCAGCGGACGAGCGCCTCGACCCCGACGATCCGCCCGGTCGCGACGGCCTGCGGCTGGTAGAAGACGATGAGCTCATCGTGGGCGATCGCCGTGCGCAGCTCGGTGTAGAGCGAGATCTCCCAGGAGCGCACCCCGGCGATGCCGACGTCCCACAGCCCGACCCGTTCGCCCTCCCGCTTCGCCCGGGACAGCGCGACGTCGGCGCACGGGAGCAGCGCGGCGGTCGTCTCCCCGTCCCGCGGCGCGACCGCGAGCCCCACGCTCGCCTCGACGCCGACGCTGGTGCCCCGCACGTCGAACGGACCCTCCAGCTGGCTCAGCACCGACATGGCGAGATCGCGCAGATTGCGGTCCCGGCGCTGCGTCGCCTGGGTCTGATCCCCCACCTGATCCCCCGCCGTGCCGGCAGGTTCCCCGGGGCCGGCCGAGTCAGCGCCGCCCGAGCCGGCGGCGGTGCCCGGTGCGCCCGGGCCACCGGGACCGGTGGGGCCGCCCGGCGGGCCGGTGATGACCAGCGCGAACTCGTCACTGCCCAGACGGCCGATCAGCGACGGGCACGGCTTCACCCGGGCCAGCGCACGCGCGAACTGACGCAGCAGCTCGTCCCCGGCCTCATGCCCGAGTGCGTCGTTTACCTCCCGGAACCGGTTGATGTCGATCAGAAGGAAGGCGACCTCCTCACCCCGCTGACGCGCACCGGCGATCAGCGGGTCCGCGACGTGGGCCAGCCCGCTGCGGGCCACCAGCGATGTCAGCGGGTCGGAATGGGCCTGCCGGCGGCCCCACTGGAAGAGGCCGAACATGACCATGCAGCCGCCGAACGTACTGACCATCGCCGTGAGCAGCATCGCCGGTGGGTTGGCCAGGTCGGGATTGGCCCAGGCGGCGAGCAGCATCGAGCCGACCAGGGACCCGGCCAGCGCCGCGGCCGACCGGAACCGGAGCAGCCCGGCGAAGCTGGCGATCCATGGGAACCACAGCAGAAACACCTCGCCCGCGTTGCGGGGATCGGCGTCCGCCGCCGCCAGGCCGAGCCCGACCGCCATCGACACGGCGGAGATCAGAGGAAGCCATTGCCGGTCGTCGCGTTCGTCGACCAGGTGCCGGATCACGGTGAGGTTCGCCAGCGCGATGCCCAGCCCGGCGAGGGATCCGGGCCGGAGATAGCCCGGAGAGGCCGGCACGAAAACAATGATCAGGAAAAACCCGGCCATTCCGACCAGGAGAACTGCGAGCAGGCGGCGACCGTCAACCACGATCGGACTGCTGGGCACTCCTGGAGAATTCCCGCGCCCGACGCCCCCGACACCTCGCTGACCCGCGTCGGGCCTGCCACCGGACGTCCGACGTCCAGGCGCAGGGGCGTCAGCACCCAGCGGCATCAGCGGCCCGCGGTGTCGGCGGCCAGCGGCCCGGAGTCAGTGGCCGGCGTCAGTGGCCGGCGTCATCCCAGGTGAGCCCGGAGCCGACACTCACCTCCAGCGGCACGGACATCTCGTAGGCGGCCCCCATCTCGGCGCGGACCAGCGCCTCGACCTCCGACCGCTCGCCGGGCGCGATCTCCAGGACGAGCTCGTCGTGGACCTGCAGCAGCAGCCGTGAACGCAGGTCCCGCGAGCGCAGCGCCCGGTCGACACCCAACATCGCGATCTTGATGATGTCGGCGGCGGACCCCTGGATCGGGGCGTTCAGCGCCATCCGCTCGGCCATCTGCCGGCGCTGGGTGTTGTCGCTCGTCAGGTCGGGCAGGTAGCGCCGACGCCCCATGATGGTCTCGGTGTAGCCGTCGCGCCGGGCCTGGTCGACGACGCCGCGCAGGAAGTCCCGGACGCCGCCGAACCGGGCGAAGTAGGCGTCCATGTGCTCGCGGGCCTCGTCCGGAGCGATACCGAGCTGGCCGGCCAGCCCGAACGCGGACAGACCGTAGGCCAGGCCGTACGACATCGCCTTGATGCGCCGCCGCAGCTCCGGGTCGACCTCCGAGACCGGCAGGTCGAAGGCCTGCGCGGCGACGAAGGTGTGCAGGTCCTCCCCGGACGCGAACGCCTCGATGAGCCCCGCGTCGCCGGACAGGTGCGCCATCAGCCGCATCTCGATCTGCGAGTAGTCGGCCGTCAGCAGCGTCTCGTACCCCGGGCCGACGACGAACGCGCGGCGGATCTGGCGGCCCTGCGGGGTCCGGATCGGGATGTTCTGCAGGTTGGGATCGGTGGACGACAGCCGGCCGGTGGCGGCGATCATCTGGTTGAAGGTGGTGTGGATCCGGCCGGCGTCGTCGATCATCGGGATGAGCGAGTCGACGACCGTCTTGAGGCGGGCGACGTCCCGGTGGTGCAGCAGCACGGGGATCAGCGGGTGATCGGACTGGGTCGCCAGCCACGCCAGCGCGTCCGCGTCCGTGGTGTAGCCCGTCTTGATCTTCTTGGTCTTGGGCAGGGCCAGCTCGTCGAACAGGATCTGCTGGAGCTGCTTGGGCGAGCCGAGGTTGAACGACCGCCCGACGAGGCCGTGCGCCTGCCCGGCGACGTCCGCCACCTCGGCGCTGTAGTGCTTCTGCAGCTCGGTGAGGTGCTCCTCGTCGGCCGCGATGCCCGCGCGCTCCATCCGGGCGAGCACGTGCACCAGCGGAAGCTCCATCTCCCGCAGCAGCCGGGCCGCCGAACGGCGCTCCAGGTCACCGTCGAGCGCGGCGGCCAGCTCGAGCGCGGCGCGGGCGCGGATCGCGTCCGCCTCGGCCTCGTCCGCCTCGCCGGAACCGTCCAGGGTGAGCTGGCCGTTCGTCTCCGTGTCCGACTTGAGCTCGCGGTGCAGGTAGCGCAGTGTCAGATCGGCCAGGTCGAAGGAGCGCTGGCCGGGCAGGGCGAGGTAGGCCGCGAGCGCGGTGTCACTGGTGACACCGGCGAGAGCGAAACCGGCCTCGGCGAGCGCCAGCATCGGGCCCTTGAGGTCGTGCCCGGCCTTGGCCCGGTCCGGGTCGGCGAGCCAGGCGCCCAGGGCCGCGGAGTCCGCCGCGGTCAGCGCGGTCGGGTCGATCCAGGCCGCGGCACCGTCGGCGGCGGCCAGCGCCAGCGCGGTGATCACACCCGTGCCACGGCCCCAGGAGCCACGCAGGTGCAGGCCTGTCCGGCCGGGGCCGGCGGCGTGCGCGGCGAGCCAGCCGGCGACCTCGTCCGGCCCGAGCATGGCCAGGTCGACCTCGAAGCCCTCGTCAGCGCTGGGGGGCGCCACCGCCAGCGCGGCGTACAGCCGCTCCCGCAGCACCCGGAACTGCAACGTGTCGAAGAGCTGGTGGACGGCCTCCCTGTCCCACGGGTGCAGGCGCAGGTCGGCCGGCCCGAGCTCCAGCGGCACCTCGCGCGCCAGCTCCGTCAACGACCGGTTGCGGATGACGTTCGCGAGGTTCGCCCGCAGCGAGGCCCCGGTCTTGCCGCCGATCTCGTCGGCCCGGTCGACCAGGTCGGCCAGCGAGCCGAACTGCTGGATCCACTTGGTGGCGGTCTTCTCCCCCACCCCCGGCACCGAGGGAAGGTTGTCGGACGGGTCGCCCCGCAGCGCCGCGAAGTCGGGGTACTGGATCGGGGACAGGCCGTACTTCGCCTGCACCTCGTCCGGCGTGAAGCGGGTCATGTCGCTGATGCCCTTGCGGGTCATCAGCACGGTCACGTGCTCGTTGACCAGCTGCAGCGCATCCCGGTCGCCGGTGACGATCAGGACGTCCATCCCCTCGCCCGACGCCTGGGTGGCCAGGGTGGCGATCACGTCGTCGGCCTCGTAGCCGGGGGCGCTCACCCCGGGCACGGCGAGAGCCTCGCAGACCTGGTGGATCAGCGCGACCTGGCCGACGAAGTCCGCCGGGGTCTCCGACCGGCCGGCCTTGTACTCGGCGTACTGGGTATGGCGGAACGTCGGCGTCGGCAGGTCCCACGCGACGGCGACGTGGGTGGGCTTCTCGTCCCGCAGGGCGTTGATCAGCATCGAGGTGAAGCCGTAGACGGCGTTGGTCGGCTGGCCGGTGCTCGTCGAGAAGTTCTCCACCGGCAGCGCGAAGAAGGCGCGGTAGGCCAGCGAATGCCCGTCCAACAGCAACAGCCGGGGACGATCCGCCACGGTAGCCGGGGACGCGGCGGACGGGGACGAAGTAGTCGCAGGCACGCGGCGAGTCTAGGACGTCGGTACGACAGGTCCGCGGACGTCCGGCAGGTGGCGAGTGCCGCGTCCGGCGAGGTTCGCCCGACTACGCCCGCCCGGCCTGCCCGCGGCCGCCGCCACGGCACTAGGGTTCAGGGCGTGCCCACACCGCCGACGAATCCTGACGAGCTGCTCAAGGCGTTCAACGAGCATCGGGGCGAGCTCGCCGAGCGCATGGGGATCGTGCTCACGGAGGTCAGCGCGCAGCGCGTGTCCGCCACGATGCCGGTCGCCGGCAACCGCCAGCCCTACGGCCTGCTGCACGGGGGCGCCTCCGTGGTCCTCGCGGAGACGGTCGGCTCGGTCGCCTCGATGCTCTCCGCCCAGCCCGGCCGGATCGCCGTCGGCATCGAGATCAACGCGACGCATCACCGCGCGGCCACCGACGGGACGGTGACCGCGGTCGCCACCCGGATCCACGCGGGATCGACCCTGGCCACCTATGACATCCGGATCACCGACGAGGCCGGCCGGCCGGTGTGCACCTGCAGGCTGACCTGCATGCTCCGGGACCGCCCGCCCGGTTCCGGCTCGGTTCCCGGGTAGCACCCGCCCGGTCCCCGGATGGCGCCCGCGCCGATCCCGGACAGTGCCCCGCTTCCCGGCGAGAACAGCTGCGTCAGAACACTCAGGCCACCTCGGCACACCCGCGGCGTTCCGCCCGCCCGGCCGTGCTGCTACTTTCGTCCCAGGTGGGAGCCCGGGGCGGCCGAGTAGAAAACGCCGGGCACGGGGAAGGTTCGGACGGCACCAAAGTCCTTCCCGGGCATCCGCCAGAGTCAGCCGGCTGACTCCTCCACATCCAGTTCCACCGCACCAGTCTCCGCCGCAAGTCGCTTCCCCACTTCTTCTTCCGGTGCCCCCTCCGGCACCGTCCGCTCCGGCACGGCCTGCTCCGCCTCGTGGCTGGCGCCCAGGTAGGCGTCACGCACCCGGGGATCACGCGCGAGATCCGCGGCGGTGCCCTCCAGCACCACGCTGCCGGTGTCGAGGACATAGCCCCGATGGGCTATCCGAAGCGCGGCCGCCGCGTTCTGCTCCACCAGCAGAACGGTCACACCGTCCGCGTTGATCTCCCTGATCACCGCGAAGATCGTCGCGACCAGCTTCGGAGCCAGGCCGAGCGACGGCTCGTCCAGCAGGATGAGACGAGGGCGCGCCATCAGCGCACGGCCGATCGCCAGCATCTGCTGCTCCCCACCGGAGAGGGTTCCCGCCGGCTGCCTGGACCGTTCCGCGAGCCGGGGAAACAGCGTGTGCACCCGCTCCAGCTCACGGCGCGTGCCCTCGCGCGAGCGGCGGGCATCGAGGAAGCTCCCCAGCGTCAGGTTCTCGGCGACCGACATGGCCGGAAAGATCCGCCGGCCCTCCGGGACGTGGCTGATACCGAGCGCCGCGACCCGATGCACCGGCAGGTTCGCCCCCGAGTCGCGCCCCGGGACCGGCTCGGCGGAGCTGGGGCGACCGCTGCCACGAGGCCTGGGGCGAGGTCTGCGGTGAAGGCCGGGACCGCGCCCGGGATCACGGCTGGGGCCGGCGTTGGGGCCGGGGCCGGCGTTGGGGCCGGGGCTGGAGTTAGGGCCGCCGGCGAGCGGCGCGCCGTCGAACCAGACCGATCCGCGCACAGGCGCCAGCAGCCCGGAGATCATCCGCAGGGTCGTGGTCTTCCCGGCGCCGTTCGCGCCCAGCAGGGCAACCACCTCGCCGGAGCGAACCCGCAGCGAGATCCCGCGAACGGCGGTGACCGCCCCGTAGGCGACCTCGACGTCCCGCACGTCGAGCAGCGGGACGTCATGGAGGCCGTCGGTGGTCCTGGCCGGAGTCGTCGCGGCGGTCATCGTCGGCCCTCCCTGCCGTCGGCCCCATCGCCGGGCTGGCCAGCGGCCCGGTCTCCGGCCCGGTCATCGGCCCCGTCGTCGGCCCCGTCGTCGGAGTCGCCGAGGTAGGCCTCGATCACCGCGGGGTCGGACCTGATCTGCTCCGGCGACCCGGTGGCGATCACCCGGCCGAAGTTGAGCACGACGATCGAGCGGGCCACGGCAGCCACCAGTCGGATGTCGTGCTCGATGAGCAACACGGAGACACCCTGGTCGACGATGGCGCGAATCAGCGCCACCAGGTCGCGCCGTTCCGACGCGGTGGCGCCGGCGGCTGGCTCGTCCAGCAGGAGCAGGGACGGGCTCGTGCCCAGCGCCCGGGCGATCTCCAGCCGCCGTTGCTCCCCGTAGGCCAGGCTGCCGGCCGGCCACCGCACCCGGTGCCGAAGCCCGACGAAGTCCAGCAGGAGATGGCTGCGCTCGAGGATCTCGCGTTCCTCCCGCCGCACGGCCCTGGTCGGCACCAGCCCGCGCAGCGCGCCCGCGCGGGCCCTGACCTCCACACCGACCTGCACGTTCTCGACCGCCGACATCTCGGGGAAGAGCCGGATGTTCTGGAACGTCCGCGCGATGCCGAGCCGCGCGACCCGGTGCGGGGACCGGCCGACGAGGTCGACCCCGCGCTCCCCCACACCCGCCAGGACCGAAGCGCCCGCCGGGCTTGCGGGGCTTGCCGGGGTTGCTGGGCTTGTCGGGCTTGCCGGGGCCGTCGGCCAGAACCGTGCGCTGCCCTGCTGCGGCCGGTAGGCACCGGTGAGACAGTTGAACAGGGATGTCTTGCCGGCCCCGTTCGGGCCGATGACAGCAAGGACGCTTCCCCGGCCGTGCCGCAGGGAGACCCCGTCGAGGCTGGTCAGCCCACCGAAGCGCAGGGTGACGTCCCGCACGTCGAGGATCGGGTCGGCCGCCGACGGCCGCGGCTGCGGAATCGTCCGCGAGATCGCCGCCGGAAGTGGCCGCGGAACCGTCGCGCCGCTCAAGAGACCACCTCCGGCGACGCCTGGTCGGCCGCGCCACGGGACGTCCCGGCAGCCCCGGCGGACTCGACGGGCTCCTCGCGGGACAGCCCGGAGCCGCGGGCCCGATGCGCACGCGGTGGGAGCAGCCCCTCCGGCCGGAAGATCATCATCAGCACCACCACGGCGCCGAAGTAGATGAAGCGGTCGGCCGGCGGCACCGTGTCCCGCAGCAGGAAGGCGGTTCCCTGCAGGACCAGCGCGCCGAGCACCACCCCGAGCCGGGAGCCCATCCCCCCGAAGATCACGATGGTGAGCACGAGCAGCGAGGCCTGCAGGCCGAAGGACTGCGGGTTGAAGAACTGCTTGGTCGCGACCACCACGCCGGCGAAGCCCGACACGGACGCTCCCACGGCGAAGGCCAGCAGTTTCATCCGCATGGTCGCCACACCGGTCGCCTCGGCGGCGATCTCGTCCTGGCGGATCGCCGTCCAGGCCCGTCCCGTCCGTGAGCGTTCCCAACGCCCGAACACCACCATCACCAGCACGATCAGGGCGACCAGCAGGTAGTAGTACGGCAGCGGGTCCAGGCCCCAGGAGTAGCGGACCCCGGGCAGATCCACCGACAGCGGCGGCAGGCCGAAGACGCCCCGGGGCCCGCCGGTGACACCGTCGGCGTTGTTCGCCAGCAGCTGGACGATCTCCCCGAACCCCAGGGTCACGATGGCCAGGTAGTCCCCGCGCAGGCGCAGCGTCGGGCCGCCGAGGACGACCCCGGCGACCGCCGCCACCAGCAGCGCGATGGGCAGCACGAAGAACGGGTTGAGCTGCCAGGGCGCGTGCCAGGGCATCGCGTCGGCCGAGGTCAGGTAGGCGGTCGTGTAGGCACCGATCGCGAAGAACGCGATGTAGCCGAGGTCGAGCAGCCCGGCGTAGCCGACGACGACGTTGAGGCCCAGCGCGAGCAGCGCGTAGATGCCGATCTCGCTCACCAGGGCCTGCTGCGCGGCGGTCGGCAGCACCGGCGGAACCGCCAGGGCCACCGCGAGCAACGCGGCGTGGCCGAGCACCGCCCCGCGCCGCCCGGACAACCAGGTCGCGCCGGACCGGACTGCGGCAACAGCACCACCGCCACCGCCATCGCCATCGCCATCGCCACCTTCGGCACCGGCACCGGCAGTGGCACCGGCAGTGGCACCAGCGAGACCTGCCAGCCGGCCGAGACCTGCCAGCCGGCCGAGGGCCGTCGCGCGCAGCGTGCGGGCCTGGGCGCGCAGCCGGTCGCGGCCCAGCAGTGCCGCCCACAGCACCAGCGCCGCGGCGGCGAAGAACAGCACCCGCGGGAACGCGAGGGACCCGCGGATCCCGGCGAGTGGATGGTCCGCGTCACCCGTCGGCCCCGTCATCACCGCCGCCAGCGCGGCGAGCAGGGCGGCGGTCCGCAGGCTGCGCAGCCGACCGCTCACGCGGGCCGGCCCAGGCGGGTCCCGAGCAGGCCGGACGGCCGCACCAGGAGCACGCCGACGAGCACGGTGAACGCGATGACGTTCTTGTAGGAGGCGTCGAACAGGTACCCGCCGAAGCTCTCGACCAGGCCGAGCAGCAGCCCGCCGAGCACCGCGCCGCGCACGTTCCCGATACCGCCGAGCACCGCCGCGGTGAACGCCTTGATGCCGGGGACGAACCCCATCGTGTACGAGGCGTTGAACGTCATCGCGTAGAGGAAGCCGCCGGCGCCCGCGAGCAGGCCGCCGAGCACGAACGTCACGACGATGACCCGCTGGACGTCCACGCCCATCAGTCCGGCGCATTCGGCGTCCTGGGCCACGGCGCGGATGGACAGCCCGAGGCGGGTGCCGGCCACCAGGTGGTCGACCGCGAGCAGCATCAGCAGCGCCGTCGCGGCGATGACCAGCGACTGGGTCGAGATCTCCGCCCCGAGGACGGTCACCACCGTGCGGTTGGCGAACAGGTCGGGGACGGGCACGCTCTGCCGCCCGAACTCCTTGCCCGCCAGGTTGAACGCGAACAGGGACGCCCCGATCGCGCTGATCAAATAGGCCAGCCGCGGGGCTCCGCGCCGGCGCAGCGGGCGGTACGCGCACCGCTCCAGGGTGTACGCGGCCGCACCACCGGCGGCCGCACCCGCCACGAGCCCGACGAGGACGAGGCCGGCGGCGGCCAGACCGGCCGGGGTCGCACCGTCACCGGGCACCAGCGCCCGGCACGCGAACAGCCCGCCGAACGCCCCGAGCATGAAGACCTCGCTGTGCGCGAAGTTGATGAGCTGGAGGACTCCGTACACCAGCGTGTAGCCGAGGGCGATCACCGCGTAGAGCGCGCCGACCATCAGCCCGTCGACGGCCAGCTGGCTGATCTGCTCAGCCGAGCCCACGAGGCCCCCTGGAGCCCGGAAGCGGGCCGAAGCCCAGGTCCAGACCCGGAGCTGGGTCTGGACCTGGGCTGGCATCGGGAAGGATCACGGCTTGATGAGCGAGCTGACCGGCCCGAGCACCGTCCGCTGGCCGTCCTTCACCTGGTAGACGTACACGGTCGAGCCCTGGACGTCACCGTTGCGCTCGAACTTGATCCGCTTCGTGACGCCGGGCATGTCCACCGACCCGAACGCCGTCCGGACCGACTCACGGTTCGCGTCGGTGCCGAGCTTGCGCAGCACGGACGCGATCGCGTTGGTTGCGTCGTAGGCCTCACCCGAGTAGGTCCCCGGCTTCAGACCGCTGTTGACCTTCTTGTACTCGGCGACGAAGGCGGCGGCGGACGGGTCGGTGTTCGCGTCCGAGCACGGGCAGGTGATGAGTGCGCCCTCGGCGTTCGCCGTCCCGGCCTGGCGGATGAACTGGTCGTCGTTCGACCCGTCACCGCTGAGGATCGCGCCGTCGTATCCCTTGCCGCGCAGCGCCTTCGTCAGCAGCGCGTACTCCGGGTAGTACCCCGAGTAGTAGACGGCGTCCGCACCGTCGGCCATGATCTTCGTGGCCTGCGAGGTGTAGTCCTTCGTCGGGTTGATCCCGTCATGGGTGAACGGGACGTCGGCCTGCTCCAGGCCACGCTCGATGGCGCCGGACAAGCCCGTACCGTACTCGCTGCGGTCGTCGAGGGAGTAGACCCGCTTGGCCTTGACGACCTTGGCCAGGAACTCGGCCGCGGCGGCACCCTGCACCGTGTCCGGGGCGATCACCCGGTAGAAGCTGGTGAAACCGAGATCGGTGAGGGCCGGATTCGTCGCCGACGGGCTCACCGACAGCAGTCCGGCCTGGCTGTAGAGCGGCTCGCTGGACTTCGTCGGACCGGAGAACACCGGGCCGACGACCGCCATCAGCTTGGGATTGTCGATCAGTTTCTGGGCGGCGGTCGGACCCTGCTCGGGCAGGCCCTGGTCGTCGGAGGCCACGATGCGCAGCGTGAAGGGAAGGCTCTTGTCCTGGTTCAGCTGCTCGACGGCGGTCAGGACGCCGTTGTAGGCGTTGATGCCGAGCTGCTGGCTGTCACCTGACAGCGGGCCCTGGAATCCGATCAGGTATTCCTTCTTGCCGCCGTCGTCCGAGTCGCCGCCGCAGGCGGTCAGCGCCGCGCCGACCAGCGCGAATCCCGCGACCAGGGCGGCCATCGGACGCAGCGCCACCGTCCGTGCGGGTCTGGTTCGAAGAGGCCGTGGGGTGGCCGTCATGCAACGTCCTTCCGCTGCTTCCAACGGCGCGCGGGTGCGCTCCGCGGAGCGGAAACTAGTCGCTCACCCTCAGTCGCGAAAGCTCAAAGTGAGCGTGTCGCGACTTCACGTGTTACCCACCTGCCCCACCAGACGTCCGACCTCGGACCGTCAACCACCAGCTTCAACCTGCAACGGGACGAACCTCTCCGCCAGGACCGAGTAGAGAGCCACCCGCGGACTACGCAGGTCACCCCGCGCGTCGAAGGCGATCCGACCGGTGACACCGGCGTACTCACCGGCCCCGACCGCGTCGACGACGGCCGCCCGGGCGGCCTTGCTCACCTCCGTGCGCCCCGGCAGCACCGCCGCCGCGGCCCGGATCAGCGCGCGGGCGGCGTCGTAGGCGTACGCCGCCACCGGCGGGATCGCGTCCGCGCGCAGCACCGCGAGCTCCGCGTCCCGCGAACGCTGTACCGCACGCTCCTGCTCGGACAGATCCGAGGAACCTGACGAATTCGCCGCCGCACCGGCGGCTCCGTCACCGCGCCGCTGGTTGGAACGGGTGTCGGCACTCGGCTGGACCCTGCCCTGGGGCGTCGCCGTCTCCGACCCGCCGGACAGTCCGCTCTGGCCGTTCTCGCTGCTCGGGCTGCTCTCGCTGCTCGGGCTGTTCTGGCCGGTCTGGCCGGTCTGGCCGGTCGAACCGGATTCCGACGCAGAGCCGGCGCTGCTGCCGTCGGGCAGCAGATTGTCCAGTCCCTCGGGCGCGCCGAACCGCTTCGTGTAGGCCGCCACGAAGGCACCGGCGGACGGCAGCCGCGACGCCGGAACCGACAGATCGGTGATCACATCACCATCAGCGAGCGACTGCGCGCGCTCGACGTAGTCGTGGCTGAGCAGCCCGTCGGCGCCCAGCACCTGCACCGACACACCCTCGTCGGCGAAGGCCTGCCGCAGCTCCCCCGCGAACGCGGCCCCCGTGGCCAGGTACACCAGGTCCGGAGCCTCGTCCCGGATGGCCCGCGCCGTCCGCTCGATCTCGTCGTCGTCGGTCGAACCGCCCTCCACCCGGTGCACCGCCGGCACCGTCGCCCCCGCCTCACGCGCGTCCCGGGCGAACCGCTCCGCGAGGGTGATCATGCCGTAGTCGGGGCTGCCGTCGACCACACTGATCCTGGACCGGCCCAGCGTGTGGACCGCGTAGTCGGCCGCGACGGCGGAGAGCTGCTCATCCGTGCCACTCAGCCGAAAATAGGTCGGGTACGGGCGGTCGTCCGGAGCCTCCGGGCGCTCGGTCAGCGTCGGCTCCGCGTTCGACGGCGAGATCACCGGCAGGCCGGCCTCGCCCAGCCTGTCCAGCGACACCATCGCCACACTGGAACTCAGCGGCCCGACGACACCGATCATCCGCTTGTCGTCGGCGAAAAGGTCGGCGCCGGCCGCGCCACCATCAGGCCGGGACAGATCGTCGTGCGCGACGACCTCCAGCTTCCAGCCGGGAACGGTACGGTCCCGGTTGGCCTCCTCCACCGCCAGCGTGACGGCGTTACGCACGCTGCTCCCGGCATCCGCCGACGCCCCGGACAGCGGCGCCATCACCCCGATCGACGCGACCCGCTCCGGGGCCCCGCCGCCGTCATCCGCCGCCGACACCAGCAGAAACCCGATCACACTCGGGATGGCCAGCGCCACCGCCGTGACCGCCGCGAGCAGCACCCGGCCACGGCCGGTCCGCGCCGAGCGGCCAACCCAGTGCCGAACCGCGCGAACCGCCGTCATGACGGCACCGGCGATCAGCCGGGCACGCCCAACCGCCGGAGCATCCCGCTCACCCGACGCCTGGACGTCCTCCGACGCCTGATCTTCATCCGGCACCTGGACGTCGTCAGGGTCCCGGAGGTCACCAGGCACCTGAAGATCGTCAGATGCCTGGTCCTCGCTCTGCCGCGGCACCCGGGGACTGCCCGGGCTGGCGGCCACATCCTCGGGGTCGTCCCGGGTCACGAGCCCGGCAGCGCCTCACCCGACAGAACCGCCTCCGCGACGGCCCGCATCGTCCGGCGCTGGTTCATCGACGTCCGCTGGATCCAACGGAACGCGTCCGGCTCCGTCATCGAGTGCTCGGTCTGCAGCACACCCTTCGCCCGCTCGATGATCTTGCGAGCCTCCAGGCGGCCCTGCAGGTCCTCGACCTCGGCCTCCAGGCTGACGATCTCGGTGAACCGACTCATCGCCATCTCGATGGTCGGCAGCAGATCCTTCTTCTGGAACGGCTTCACCACATACGCCATGGCACCCGCCTCGCGGGCCCGTTCGACCAGCTCCCGCTGGCTGAACGCGGTGAGGATCACCACCGGGGCGATCCGATCCTTGGCGATCTTCGCGCCGGCGTCGATACCGTCCATCTTCGGCATCTTGACGTCCAGGATCACCAGGTCAGGGCGCAGCTTGCCGGCGAGGGCAACCGCCGTCTCACCGTCGCCGGCCTCGCCGACGACCTCGTAGCCCTCCTCCTGGAGCATCTCCCGGAGATCCAGCCGGATCAACGCTTCGTCCTCAGCGATCAAGACCCGACGCGGCGTCGAGGAAGGCTGGCTCATCGAGTCGAACTCCTGGGTTCTACGGTGATCTGGCTCTGCAGTTGTCCGGCCACGATCACCACGAACAGGCGGCGAACGCGGGCCCCGACCCCTCCCGCCCGTAATCTGACCGGGTCGGGCGGTCGAATCGCACCCTACCCGGCTAGAGTCGTCCACGAGAGGTTCCGCTGCGCATCCCGCGTCGGAGACCTCCGTGCCGGCCCCGGTACTCCAACGGCAGAGAGACGGTGCTCAAACCACCGACAGTGTGGGTTCGAATCCCACCCGGGGTACGTACAGCATTCACGCGCCGTGGATGCTCAGTGGCTGCCGGGTGTGGCCCGGGGGCGGCGGCCGTCACTCCCGACAGATGGGCAACCTTGTCGAGGTCTGCCACCGGAATCTTGATCATCATGTGCACCTCCTGCCTTTCGTGATCGAGGTGGACGGTGAGCTGAGTGCTTTCGTAGCGGCGTCCCCAGCAACTCCTCTGGCGCCTGGCGGCCTCGCCGCGACCGGCCTTCCCGCACATCGGCTTCGAGGCCGGAACCGCCTCTGCCATTGGGGGGAGCGGCGTCTCGTTCTTTCGGTGGGTCTCCGACGCCTGGGCTGTCTCTAGGCTGGGTGGGTGTTCACTACCGGCCTGCGCTCGCTCTGGGCCGAGCCCCGCGCCGCGGACACGCCCGAACGGATGTGGCTCGACCGGGTGCTGGTCGGCGTGGTGATGGTGGCGGCGTTGCTCGAAGGAACCCTCCGAGAGGACGTCACCTGGCGGCCGGTTGTGACGGTCGTGACGGTCGGACTTGCGCCGGTGCTGCTATGGCGGCGTACTCGCCCGTTGGTCTGCGTCGTGGTGGGCTTCGGCGCCGGGATGGCGTTAGGACTGGCGAGCTGGCTGGGCGGCACCTCAGGCGTGGGCCTGAACACGATGATCTACATCCTGGTGCTCGTCTACTCACTGGTCCGCTGGGGCTCAGGGCGTCAGATCGTGATTGGGCTGCTGGTGGTTGCGGTCGCCGCGGGGTTCAGCATCACGACCGACTACACCGGGCCAGCCGAGCTCTTCGGCGGGTTGGCGGTCCTGGCGGCGGCGGCAGCGATCGGAGCGGCGTTCCGCTACCGCGCCGAGAGTCGGCGCCGGGCGCTCGACCAGGTCCGCAGCCAGGAACGCGTCGGCCTCGCGCGCGAGCTGCACGACTCGGTCGCCCACCACGTCTCGGCGATCACTCTGCAAGCGCAGGCTGGCATGACGATGGCCGCGAAGCGACCTGAAGCGGCGCTCGAAGCGCTTGCGATCATCGTGGGGGAAGCGTCGCGAACGCTGGCGGAGATGCGAGCGATGGTCCGGGTGCTGCGTGACGGAGCGCCGGCGGAGTACGGTCCCCAGCCCGGCGTCGCCGACCTGATGCTCCTCGCCCGCCGCGAACCGGACCCCGTCGTCGACGTGGAGTTGGCGGGTGATCTGGCCGGACTTCGGCCCCAGGTCGACGCCGCCGTGTACCGGATGGCGCAGGAGGCGCTGACCAACGCGCTGCGGCACGCCCGAAACGCCTCGCGTGTGGAGATCAGGGTCGTCGAGGGCGCAGGAAGGCTGCGGCTCCGCGTGACCGACGACGGCCAGATCGACCCGGCGCGGCCGGCGACCCACGGTTTCGGGCTGCTGGGGATGACCGAGCGCGTGCAGCTGCTCGGCGGCACGCTACGCGCTGGGCCAACGCCCGAGGGCGGGTGGGCGGTCGACGCCGAGCTGCCGATGGAGTTGTACCTATGACGACGCGCGTGCTGGTGGCAGACGACCAAGATCTGGTGCGCACCGGCCTGTCGATGATCCTTGACGCCCAGCCCGACATCGAGGTCGTCGGCCAAGCCGCCGACGGCAAGGCCGCCGTCGAGCTGGCGCATCGGCTCCGCCCCGACGTGTGCCTGGTCGACATTCGGATGCCCGGGCTGGACGGCATCGAGGTGACCGAGCTCCTCGCAGGGCGGGGCGTCGTGGACCCCATCGCGGTGGTGGTGATCACGACGTTCGACCTGGACGAGTACGTCCACGGCGCGCTTCGGGCCGGAGCCCGAGGATTTCTCCTCAAGGATGCCGGGCCGGAGTTGCTGGTGCAGGCTGTCCATGCCGCTGCCGTCGGCGATGCCCTGATCGCGCCGAACATCACCCGCAGGCTGCTGGCGACCCTTGCCGCGGGGGCCTCATCGAAACGCCGTACCCAACCGATCGAGCCGCTCACCCAACGCGAGGAGGAGGTGCTGAAACTGGTCGCTGTCGGCCGCACGAACGCGGAGATCGCCGCCGAGCTGTTCATCAGCTTGACGACCGCCAAGACCCACGTCGCGAACCTGCTGGCCAAGATCGGCGCCCGGAACAGGGTCGAGATCGCGATGTGGGCCTACGACACCGGCCGGGTGGGGCACTGAACCGAACCTGACGTACATGCACGACGACTGGTCCCGGCCGGGGCGACCGAGGCCCACGACGAGCGCAGCGCCTTCGTCACCATCTGTCCGGTGCAGGGACAGCGCGGCAGCGGCGGATCAGCCGAAAGCACGAGAGAGAGACCATCTCATCGGCCAGGCGAACTCCGGCCTCCGGGCCGGTGTGCCCGCCACCGGGCTCAGCGATCGTGGACGTACCGATCCTCACCAACGGCGGAGCCCATGATGAGAACGCGTCAACCCACCACCACACTGGAAGACCAGCCGATCCCGGTGAGAGCAAAGCTCGCCGCGGCGTGGACCAGCCTCATGTTCCTGTACGCCTACGTGGACATTCTCAACTTCTTCACGCCCGGCGTCGTCGAAGACATCCTCGACGGAAAGGTCTTCGAGTTCGACCTCTCCCAGACCTTTTCGACCACGGCGCTGACTCTAATGGCCATCCCGATCCTCATGGTCGTGCTGTCGATGACGCTGCCCGCCCGGGCGACCCGCATCACGAACCTCATCGTGGCCTCGCTCTACGTTCCCGTCACGGCATTCAACGCGGTGGGCGAGTCCTGGCTGTGCTTTTACGGCCTCGGCATCGTACTGGAACTGATCCTGCTCGCCTTCATCATGCGGTACGCCTGGACCTGGCCCCGCACCGCACCGTCGGCGACCAGCCCGGACCGTGAAACCGTTCGCGCCCAGCAGCAGGCGTGAACCCAGGAACGGTCCCCGTCCTGTTCGGAGCCATCTACCTCGGTGCGGCGGTGTGGGCCTCTCGTGGCGGTGGGACACCAACTACCAGCACTGGGACGTTGCCCCCCCGTTGCCCCCCTCCGCCGGCGTTGCGCGGGGTGCCCTGGTTCGGAGGGTTCGGGAGTGCCGCGGCTTCGAGAACGCTCTCCGGGTGTTGTTCGCTGCCCGCGCCCGGGTTCGTGGGTGGGTCCCGTCCAGCGTCAGCCGGCACTGCCTTGCTTCCGCTCCACCGCCCAGCAGGTCCTGTCAGACGCGATCACGATCAGTCCTGCCGCAGTCGCCAGGATGACGCGTCCGGCCACGGCGGGTGTACCTCTGACAGACTGGCGGCGCCGCGGGACCGGTCACGAGCTGGTCACGTAGACGGACCGTCAGGGCGTGTTCATCGGGGGGACAACCATGATCGACGCAGTGCAGGTGCTGTGGTCACCGGCCGGGCAGAACCTGCCCTCGCTGGGTGGTCGGGAACTGGTTGATGTGACCGACGGCGACACGCCGAACGTCCGCATGCCGATCCGCATGCTGTCGGTCGACACGCCGGAGGTGACCGCTCGTTCCGCGGAGCGGGCCCAGGCCATCGATCAGGAGTTCCTACAGCTCGCGGGATGGATCAAGGACGGCCACGCGCCGATCTCCCCGGGCCTGGCGGCCTTCCTGCTGCCGAAGCTGGAGACCGGCACCGCCGGCACCCTCCATTTCGCGCAGGGCAAGGAAGCCTCGGCCTTCGCGAAGCAGAACATCGAGAAGCGGCTGACCAAGCCGAACGGCAGCAAGCGCAACCTGTTCATCCGCGCCGCGCAACCGCCCTTCGACACCAACAGCCGACTCCTGGCCTACGTCGCTCCCGACTACACCGAGGCCGAACGGCGCAACCTCACCCGCGAGCAGCGTGCCACCTTCAACCTGGACCTCATCGCGGCCGGATGGGCCGCCCCGTTCGTGATCTATCCGTCCATCCCCGGCGAGCTCGATCTGCCACTGCTCCTGGAGGCAGCCACGGCGGCGGCCGACCCGCAGGCCCCCAAGGGCATCTGGGCCAACCCGCACACCCTGCTGGCCTACGAGTACCGAGCCGTCGAGAAGCTCCACCGCGTCACGAAGAAGAAGGTCGACGGCGAGTCGCTGCGCGCCGGTGAGGCGACCTCCTGGCGCGAACGCTACTGCGCCGACATGCGCACTCGTCAGCTCCACGGGCCGGAGGACTACTTCACCATCCCGCCGCAGTACCGCCTGTGGTTCTGGCCGAACGACGTGACCGAGGCCATCGGGCGGCTCAACCTGGTTCCAGCGCCGCGACTGGTCGGCGCGGGATGAAGCCCGCGGTTTCCACGCACCGCCCGCTTCGCCCCGGGCAGCGCCAGGAGGTTGTTCGTCGGCACACCGTCGGCGCGGTTTCCACCAAGAAGGGGCAAATACCGCGCAGAGTTACCTGACGGTCGACAAGAGGTGAGGATTTCGGTTGTTCAAGCAGCCGAAATCCTCACCTCTTTCTCGGGAGCAGCGGCAGCGACGACCCGGAGCTCGGGATTCTGCGATGGGCTCCCCGACCCGATCCGGAACGACGAGCATCCTCAACTGTTCGAGTCGCGGGGGTGCGGCTGCGCCGGGACGCCGGAGGCCGTGCGGGCCAGAGCCCAGGCGTCGATCATGGTCCGGGCGATGGACAGGCGGCCGGGCAGGTGCAGCTGGCCGTCCGCGGTGGTGCCCACGGCGGGCCAGGCGGTGCGGGCCAGGGCCGGGCGCAGCTCATCCAGGGTGACCCACTGTGCTTCGACGATCTCGTCGTCGTCCAGGCGCAGCGGCGCCTCAGGGTCCGCGACGGCCTGGAACCCGATCATGAGGGATCGTGGGAAGGGCCAGGTCTGGCTGCCCAGGTAGCCGATGTCGCGGACGGCCACCCCGACCTCCTCGGCCATCTCGCGGGCGACGCAGGCCTCCAGTGACTCCCCGGCCTCGACGAAACCGGCCAGCACCGAGAAGCGGCCGACGGGCCAGACCCGCTGGCGGGCCAGCAGAACCCGGTCCGCGCCGTCGTGCACCAGGCAGATCACGGCCGGGTCTGTGCGCGGGTACTCCTCGTGTTGTTCTGCCTCGCACTTCCGGGCCCAGCCACCGTTGGTGGCGTGGGTGGGTGATCCGTCGCGGGCGCAGAAGCGGGCCCGGCCGTGCCAGTTCAGCAGGGCGGTCGCAGTGGCCGCCAGAGCTGCGTGCACCGCGGGGAAGTCTGCGCCCGCCGTGAACAGGTCCAGCCAGTGCACGGGGTCGTCGCCGCCGGAGTCGGCCGCGGACGGGGCTGAGGCTGAGGCTGAGGCTGGGGCCTGCATCCCCCAGTAGACGACGCCGTCGGCCTCCCCGAGCAGCAGTGCGTCCGGTGGTGGTGCGGCGGCGATCCCCGCCGCGGCGTAGGTGCGCAGCCGGGGCGGGCCGTCGGCCTGGTCGACCGGGAACCGGCCCCGGTCGTCGGTGACGACGACCTGCGCGGCGGCCCAGCTCGCCTCCCGCCGCGCCGAATCCAGCCGGAGCAGGCCGTCGCGCACGATCGGCGCGCCGGCCAGGACGGGTGATGCGACCAGTCCGAATCCACTCACCGCACCATCTTGCTCCGTCCACCTTGCTCCGTCTGACCGGGACGACCGGCGCGCCAGCGGGCCGG
Source organism: Parafrankia irregularis (assembly GCF_001536285.1). Lineage (NCBI taxonomy): Bacteria > Bacillati > Actinomycetota > Actinomycetes > Frankiales > Frankiaceae > Parafrankia > Parafrankia irregularis. The sequence goes on from NZ_FAOZ01000006.1 coordinate 166,899, forward strand.
CCCGCCGACCGGCGGGCGAGATGTGGCGAGGCGAGGCCGATACCCGGGGCGCTCAGGGGCTGCCGGGCGGGGGCGCTGCCGCCCCGCCCGGCGTTTCGTGCCGCGGTGAGCTCAGAGCTCGATCAGGTCAGCGGCCCGGCGACCGATCATCATGGTGGCGAGGTTGGTGTTCGCCCGGGTGATCGCCGGCATCACCGACGCGTCGGCGACCATCAGACCGTCGACGCCACGCACCCGCAGGCGGCGGTCCACCACGGCGGTCGGGTCGTCATCGTCGCCGAGCCGGGCGGTGCCGACCGGGTGGTTGTAGGTCTCCGCCCGGGCGACGACCTGCTGCTCAAGGTCGTCCGCGCGCCACCACGGGTTGTCGGGGATCGTCACGATGCCGGTCGCGGCGACCCGGTCGAGCAGGTCCGCGGCGACGCGCACGCCTTCGGCGAGGCTCCGGCGGTCGATCTCCTCGGCGAGGTGGCCCAGGTCGATCGCGGTCCCTTCCGGTGTCACCCGCAGGGAGCCGCGGCTGCGCGGGGCCATCAGCCCGACGGCGAACGACACCTCGCCCACCGGCCGGGACATGTCGTAGAGATGCGCGGAGAACGGGAAGATCTGGATCTCCTCGTGGGGGTCGCCACCGAGGCCGAGGCGCAGCAGCGAACCGCTGACCGGGCGCTCGGCGATCAGGTCCGGGTCGGCCAGGGCGTTCAGCATCACCCACGGATGGTCCTGCAGATGCTCGCCGACGCCGGGAAGGTCCACCCCGGAGGCGATGAGCAGCTCCGGTGTCCCGAACGCCCCGGCGGACAGCACGACGACGTCCGCCGGAAGGACGCGGGTGCCGCTCTCCCCGGCTTCGGTGAGCTCCACGCCGCGCGCCCGCCCGTCGGTGATGACCACCCGGTGGGCGGTCGTCTCGGCGAGCAGGGTGACCCGCCCGCGCAGCCCCGGCATCACGCCGGCCAGGGTGCCCCAGCGACCTTCGTCGACCCGGTTCGTCGGCCAGGGGCCGATGCCGAGCGCGCCCGGGGCGTTGTGGTCCGGGGCCTCGGGGTGGCCCGCGGCGAGGCAGGCGGCGGTGAACGCGTCGTCGATCGGACCCGGCTTGAGCCGCGTCATCACGATCGGGCCGGAGTCGCCGTGGTGGTCGGCGTCGCCGAACTGGAGGTCCGTCTCGTTGGCCCGCAGTGCCGGCAGGCAGTCGGCCCAGGTCCACCCCTCGCCCCAGGGGTCGAAGTCCCACTGCTGGCCGCGCACCCCGGCACTGGAGTTGACCGAGGAGGAGCCGCCGACGACCTTGCCGCGCAGCAGCGGAACGCCTTTCGTCGACCGGTAGCCCCAGTCGAGGCTGGCCGGGAAGATGTAGTCGTAGAGCATCTGGCGCGGTGCCGGGCTGCCCGGGTCGATCCCGCCTTCCACGATTGTCACGTCGGCGCGGTCCGCTATTCCGTCGGCGAGCATTAGCCCGGCGGAACCCGCTCCGACGATGACGACCTTCGGGGTTTTTCCTGACATGGCGAGCGGCCTTCCTCGGGTCCCGACCTGACGGAATCCTGAACATGGGATATCAGATCTTATTTACCCGGATTCCGCCACAGGCCCTCAGTTGGGACGTATACGGATGTGTGGCGGATCCGGTAAAGCGATGTCTCCCTCTGGTGCCAGGCCGATGAATCGCGGCCCGGGCGGTGATTTATCGACGCTCAGTACACACTCGATCGTGCGACGGACGCACGCGGGGTGAGGTGAGGCGGGATGAAAGAACGGCGGTCAGTCCTGGACGAGGCCGAGCAGTCGGGCGGCGTTGTCGCCCATGATGCCGTCCAGCTTCTCCTGCGCGATCCTCGGCAGCCCGAGCCGGTCGGCCTGTTCGTTCACGCCGAGAACCTTGTCCTTCAGCTTGACCGGATCGTAGAGAAATCCCGGGTAGTCGCTGCCGAAAAGCAGCTTCTCCAGCGGGACGAAGAACTGCTCACAATGGATGAGGAAACGGTAGAACTCCTCGTCCGTCACGGTGGCGATGTGGTACGAGATATCGGTGTGGAAGTTCGGGTGCTTCGTGAGCATGAACAGCGCCTCGTCGATCCACGGAATCCCACAGTGCGCGATGATCACCCGCAGGTCGCGGAACTCCCGGCCGACGTCGTCGAGCATCGCCGGGCGGGCGTAGTCCATCCGCGCGTCGATACGGGTGGATCCCGCCTGGTGGACCATCACCGGAATGCCGAGGTCGGCGGCGGCGGCGAAGACCGGGAAGGCGATCTCCCGGTCCTGCGGTGACCAGTGCTGGTACATCGGGTAGAGCTTCACCCCGGACAGCCCGAGCTCCTCGACCGATCGCCGCAGCTCGGCGACCGCCGCCCGGGGCCCCCGGTAGGCCGGGTTCACCGACGCGAAGCCGATGAAGCGCTCCGGGTCGGAACGGACCACCGCCGCGATGTAGTCGTTGCACTTCTCCGGGCTCGGCGGGCCGGGCACGTCGGTGATCCCGTAGGTGTCCACCGTCCCGATCAGCTCGCCGTCGAGGAACTGCGGCGAGACGCCGAGAACGATCATCTTGTCGAAGCCGGGGTGGTCCCGGACGCTCTCCGCCGGCCCGATCACCGGCCAGCCGGCCCGGGAGTACCCGCTGTCCTCCCACTCCTGCTCGGTCGGCATCCGGTGCGAGGGGACCTTGCCGAGGCTGCGGTAGATGCACAGCGAGCCCTCACGGCCGTAGTCCGTGTTGAACTCGTGGTCCTCGGCCAGGCTCAGGATGTGCGTGTGCGCGTCGATAATCATGTCGTTCGGTGTCCGTTCTGGGTGCTCGGCACCCGGTCCGGGGTGGTTCGGCGGCTGGAAGCGGCCCGCAGGCTGGAACGGCCTGGAGGCTGGAAGCGGCCTAGAGGCGGCGGGCGTTGTAGACCGATGCCGGTTCGTGCCGCGTCTCGTACCAGGGCCGGTAGAAGTCCAGGACGTACGGCTCGACCTCGGCGCCCAGCGCCGCCCAGCGCCGCTCGTCCGCGGTCGGCCGGTACAGGCGCCGCTCACCCACCTCGGCGAGCCGGTCCGCGAGCGCGTCCTCGTCGACGACGGTGACCCGGCCGCCGGCCATGACGACCTTGCCGTGGATGAGCACGGTGTCGATGTCCGCGGCGCTCGCCCGGTCGACGAGGACGTCCAGCACCGGGGTGGAGTCGTACCGGCCGGGCGGGAACAGCATGCGCCGGGTGTCGACGACCAGCAGGTCCGCGAACGTCCCGGGCGCCAGCCGTCCGACCTTGCCCTCCATCCGCAGCGCCCGGGAGCCGTTCTCGCCGGCCGCGCGCAGCACGCCCGCCGAGTCGAGGCGGATCTCGTCGAACACCCGTGGGTCGCGCGCCAGCATGGTGGCCAGCCGCAGTTCGGCGAAGAAGTCCTCCCGGTCGGTGAACGAGATCCCGTCGGTGCCGAACGCGAGCCGCCCGCCGCTGGCGAGGATGTCGCGGGCTCGGCAGATACCGGACGACAGCCGCAGGTTCGAGCCGGGGTTGTTCGAGGCGACCGCGCCGGAGTCGGCGAAGATCCGCAGCTCGTCGTCGGTCACCCAGACGAAGTGCGCGCAGACCAGGTCCGGGCCGAGCACTCCGAGGTCGGCGAGCCGTTCCAGCGCGGGGCGGCCGTGCGTGCGGACGTTCCACAGCGCCTCGGAGCGGGTCTCCAGCACATGTGAGGTGATCCCGGTGCCGTAGTGGTCGGCGGCGGCGCGGCAGCGGCGGTAGAGCTCGTCCGAGCAGGCCGGCGTCCAGTCCGGCGCGAGCAGCACCCGGATCCGGTCGCCCCGGCCGTCCCAGCGGCGGACCAGCCGGTCGTAGCTGGCCATCACGTCGTCGACCGGCCAGGCGTAGCCCATGGGCGACTGGCGCACCCGGGTGGCGAGATCCGCCGGCAGCCGGGCGAGGAAGGCCTCGTCCGGTTCGTGGACGTAGGTGTTCTGGTCCCGGCTGACCAGGCCGAACGCGACCCGGAAGCCGATCTCGTCGTAGACGGAGAGCGCGACCTCGGCACCGAAGTCGGGCATGGCCGGGCGGCCGTAGAACATGTCGACGGCGCCGGTCTGCCCGCCTTTGATCGCCTGGACCAGCCCCCAGCGCAGGACGGTGGCCAGGTCCTCGGTGTCCATCGGGCCGTACGAGGAGTGGATGTGCACGTTGGCCCGCTCGAAGATCAGTTGGTACAGGCCGGGGCCGGCGGCGAGCTCCGAGTGGTAGTGGCAGTTGATGAAGCCGGGCATGACGAGGTGGTCACGGGAGCCGATGACCCGGTCGAACGGGCCGCGGGCGGCCAGCTGCTCCCGCGGGCCCACGGCGACGATGGTGGAGCCCTCGACGATGACGGCCCCGTCGGGGATCAGCGTCTGCTCGTCGAGCGCGACCACCGGGTCGCCGACGACCAGGATCCGCTCAGCCGGCTGCGATGTCATCGGCGAGCACCCCTTCCACCAGGACGGGACGTCCGTCGAGGTACAGCGTCGCGGCGCGCAGGACGCAGTCCAGGTGGGCCGCGGCGGCGACGGTCCCGCCGTACGCAATCGAGTTACCGAGGGCTATATGTGCTGTACCCAGCGTCGACTCGGTCTCCATCGCGACGCCGCACACCCGGCCGTTCGGGTTCAGCCCGACCGACACCTCCGCGAGGTTCGACATCCGCGGGTCGGCGACCCGGTCGATCATGTCGGTGAGCCGGCCGGCCTCCTCCCCCGCCACGTCGACCAGCTCGCCCGCGCGGAAGGTCAGCGCCACCGGGGACGGCAGCGGCCCGACGCCCATGAACAGCAGGTCGGCGTCGATGACGACGACACCGTCGGTGCTGCCCTCGACCGGCGCGGTGCCGGCCTCCACATCCGGCGGCGCCATGTAGGCGCCCGGCTCGCGGGCGATGCCGTGCAGCGCCCGGCCACCGCGCCCCCGCACGGAGCCGGCGAGGTCGGTCCCGGCCGGGCTGGTGATCCGGTAGGTGTCGGCGCCCGCCCAGGCGGCGGCGAGCACCTCGACCGTGCGGCGCAGTTCGTCGAAATCGACGTCCAGCGGGCCACCGGCGCGGAACGTGCTGGCCCGCACGGCCGGCATCGCCAGGTAGCGGGTGCCGGCGCGAGAGGCCTCCTGGCGCGCCGTCGACGACCCGACGAAGGTCGACGTCAGCTCGATCGCCGCGGCGGCCTCGGCGAGCAGCGCCCCGACCGAGCTCGGCGGCTCGCTGCCCGGCACCTGGTAGCGCGGCACCCGCGCGATCACGCACACGGCGTCGCGTTCCTCGATGCCGGCGGCGAGCGCGGCGACCACCGCCGGGTCGGTCTCCGCGTCGGTGAGGAGCACGACCTCCTCGCCCCTGTCGACTGCCAGGCAGCGGTCCAGGACGTTCGCGACGGTGGCCGCCGGCACCACGGCCGCCGCTGCCGCAGCCGAAACGGCAGGCGCTGGCGAGGCGGTGGCCTGGACCGAGGCCGGGGCCGGGGCTGCGGCCGGGGTCACGCCGCCGCCGACGGGGTGGGCGGGATCGCGAGCTCGGTGCTGGCGTCCTCGACCCGGGCCAGCACCCGGGCGAACGCCTTGTTCGACTCGCGCAGGATCAGGTCCTCGTCGACCAGCGTCAGCTCACGGCCGGCCATCACCACCCGGCCGTCGATGATCGTCGTGTCGACGCACGAGCCGTTCGCCGAGTAGACCAGGTGGGAATACAGGTGGGCGACGTCGTTCGCCCTGCGTGGCGTGAACATCGTGTTGTTGAGGTCCACCAGGATGACGTCGGCCTTGTGCCCGGCGACCAGCTGCCCGGTCTGGTGCCCCAGCGCCGCCGCGCCGTTGCGGGTGGCCATCCGGACGACGTCCGGTGCCTGGCCGAGGCTGGAGTCGACCCGGCTCGCCCGGTGCATCAGCGAGGCGAACTTCATCACCTCGAACATGTCCCGGCTGTTGTTGCACTCGGCCGCGTCGTGACCGAGGCCGACGTTCAGCCCGGCGGCGAGCATCTCCGGCAGCCGGGCGATGCCGTTGCCGAGCTTCGCGTTCGAGCTCGGGTTGTGCGAGATCTGCGTGTTCGTCTCCCGCATCAGCGCGATCTCGGTGTCCGACAGCCAGACGCAGTGCGCGGCGATCGTGTCGCGGCCGAGGATCCCCGTCTCGTAGGCGACCTCGGTCGGCCGCAGCCCGAAGCGGGACTTCGAGTTCTCCACCTCGGACAGCGACTCGTTGAGGTGGATGTGGATGCCGGTGCCCAGCTGGTCGGCGAGCGCCCGGGTGTCGCGCAGCAGCTCCCGGGAGGCGATCGGCAGCCACTCGATCCCGATGTACACCTCGACCCGGCCGTCGGCGGCGCCGTGGCAGGCGGTGTAGGCGCGGTGGTTGTCCTCGAGGGTGTCGAGGTTGTGCTCGGCGTCGGCCACGTCGTTCGACAGCACCGCCCGGATGCCGATCTCGGAGGCGGCCTTCGACAGCGCCTCCAGCTGGCGGTACATGTCGTTGACGGTGGTCACCCCGCCCTTGATCGACTCCGTGTAGCTGGCCAGCGCGGCCCAGTACGCCGCCTCCGGGTCGAGCGCGCGGATGATCGGGTACCAGCAGGTGTCCAGGTACTCCCACAGCGGCAGGTGATCGCTGTAGCCCTTCGCGATCGCCGTGTGGTAATGCAGGTCGACGAGGCCGGGCATGACCAGCTTGTCCGTCGCGTCCACTACGGTCACCGGAGCCTCGGCGCCGCCGCCACTCCCACCCCCGGCCCCACCGCCGGCGGCACCGTCGAACGATCCGGTCGGGCCGACCGCGACGATCCGGTCACCTTCGATGAGGACGTCGCCGCCGAAGTGGACCGTGTCGGCGTCGTCGAGGGTGAGCACCGTTCCGTTACGGATCAGGATGCGCTCGGACATCGGTTTGACCACCTGCTCCCTGCGTCGTGGAATCGATCAGCTGTCACGTGCCGGTTCGCGGGGCCGCCCGCGCGGTCCGCACGCCCGGGTCATCCGGGTCGAAGGCGGCGAGCTGGTCGGCCATCACGCTGGTGACGTGCTCCCGCATGAGGCGCTCGGCGTCTCCCGGGTCACGGCGCACGATCGCCTCGTGGATCGCGCTGTGCTGGCGGACGGAGACCTCCAGCCGCCCGGGGATCGCCACGGTGAGGTTGCCGATCCGAACCAGATGATCACCGAGGTTCTCGATCATCTCGCGGATCCGCCGGTTGCGGGTCTGCCCGTAGATGACCCGGTCGAACGCCTCCAGCAGCTCGGGCAGCCCGTCCAGCTCACCCGCCGCCCAGGCCCGCTCACTGCCGCGGACCACCTTGGTCAGCTCGGCGAGGTCGGCGGCGCTGATGTGCACCGCGGCCTCCCTCGCGCAGGCGCCCTCCAGCAGCTCCCGCAGCTCGTAGATCTCCTTGAGGTCGTCCCGGTCGTAGCCGCAGACCACGGCGCCCTTGTAGGGCACGATCTCGACGAGCCGCTCCCGCTGCAGCCGCACCAGCGCCTCACGCAGCGGGGTCTTGCTCACCCCGAGCCGGCCGGCGAGCTCCGCCTCCCGCATCGGGTAGCCCGGCGGCAGCCGCAGGTCGACGATCTCCTGCTTCAGGCGCAGGTAGACGACGTCCTTGAGCTGCCGGTGCGGGGTCTCGTCGGCCGGCTGGGCCGAACGCTCAGCCATGACGCTCGCCTGCCCGGCGGCGCGGCCGCTGGCGCGCCGCCCGTTCCCTCTCTGACCTGGACAAAGACTTTCCTTCCACGACCGCACGATGGCGCGTGCGGTGACCGACCCGTACGACATCGGTCATGATGCCGTCACCGTCCTGGTACGCCGGTTTCGCTCGTCGTCATCAACGCGCCAGCGCCTCCGCCCGGACGCCGAAGGCCGTGTCGAACGCCTCCCGGAACCGGGCGACGGTGCCCATCCGGTCGGCACCGAGCGGGAAGACGTTGACCGAGTCGACGCCGGCCGCGGCCAGCTCACGCAGCTGGGCGACGGTCCGTTCCTGGTTGCCGGACAGCGCCATCCGCCGGACGAACTCGTCCGGCAGCAGTTCGGCCGCGGCGCCGGCCTCCTGGAACTCCCCGCCCGTGTAGCGCCGGCGGACCTCGTCGATCAGCGCCCGGTCCAGCCCGGCGAGCTCGCAGTACACCGGCGCCGTCTGCGGGAACCACGCGGCGATGCTGCGGGCGGCGGCGAGCGCCGCCTGCTCGTCCTCGTCGATCCGGCCGTAGGCGAACACGGCCACGTGCGGACGCGCCGAGCGGCCCGCCGCCTCGACGCCGCGGTCGATGTGCTCCAGCGCGAACCGGATCCCGTCGGTGTGCAGGCCGGCGAGCAGGATCACCCCGTCGGCCACCCGGCCGGCCAGCTCCAGGGTCTTCGGCCCGCTCGCGGAGATGAACACCGGAATGTCGGACCGGGCCCCGAACCGCAGGTGGGCGTCGTGCAGCTCGAACCCCGCCGAGGTCTGGTCGACGTCCCCGCCGCGCAGCAGCGCGCGGATCGCGACGATCGAGTCCTCCAGGACGGCGAGCTTCGCGGGGCGCATCCCGAACGCCTCCAGCGGCCGGTCGCCGGCGCCGATGCCCAGGATGAAGCGCCCCTGCGCGATCTCGTCGACGGTCGCCGCCGCCACCGCGGTGATCCCCGGATGCCGGGTCAGCGGGTTCGTCACGGCCGTGCCGAGCAGCAGTTGGCTGCTCGCCCGCGCGGCCAGGGTGAGGTAGGCGTACGGGTTGCGGCTGTGCAGCGAGGAGTCCGTCAGCCACAGGTGGTCGAAACCGGAGCGCTCGACCTCGGCGACGTACGACTCGAAGACGGCAGGGGTGTCGACTCCCTGCAGCACCACTCCGCTACGCATCCCACTTGCTCCTGTCGGTCCGCGCGGCCTGCGCCGCGATGTCAGCCAGAGCGGCGGCTGGCGCCGCGGTGTCAGCCAGAGCGGCGGCCTGCGCCGCGGTGTCAGCCAGCGCGGCGAGGCCGTCCGCCACCTGTGCCAGGTCGATCCATTCGTCGATCGTGTGCTCGCGCTCGCCGTGGGTGATCCCGATGGTGATCGCCGGGATGCCGGCGGCGTAGGCGGCGTTCGCGTCGGTGCTGGCGGCATGTGTCCGGGCCGCCAGCCCGCGGCGGGCCAGCGCGGCGAAGGCGGCGGAGGCCAGCGGGTGTTCGGCCGGGATCCCGCCGGCCGGCCGGCGGCCGATCTCCCTGGCCTCGGCGGCCAGCTCCGCGCCCTGTTCCTCGATGACCAGCTCCTCGATGACCAGCCGGGCCTCCCGTTCCAGCCAGGCGAGTCCGGCGGCGGTGTCGGCGCGCAGGTCGACCTCGAAACGGCAGCTGGCCGCCCGGATGTTGATCGCCTCCCCGCCGGAGATCCGCCCGACGTTCACCGCGATCCGCCCAGCCACGCCGGCGCCTTCGGCGGCCTGCGGCGCGGCCAGGGCGGCGAGCCGGGAAACCATTCCCGCGGCCGCGTGCACGGCGCTCGGTGTCGCGGACCGCTCCCACGCGTGCCCGCCCGGTCCGGTCACCGTCACCGCGAACCGGACCGAGCCGACTCCGGTCACGGTCACCCGGCCCAGATAGTTGCCCTCGACGGCGATCACCGCTCCGACCGGCACCGGCGGATCCGCGAGCGCCGCGGTGATGCCGGCCAGGTTGCCGACGCCCTCCTCCCCCACGGTCGCGAGCACCCACACCGGACGGGCCTGCCCGGCGCCCACCAGCTCGGCTTCGAGCAGCCGGGGCAGCTCGGCGAGCGCGGCGACGGCGATCGTGTCGTCACCGACACCGGGGCCGACCAGCCGCCCGTCGTGGCGGCGGGCACCGTGCTCGACGTCCGGGCCGAACACCGTGTCCAGGTGGGCGGCGACCAGCACCGCCGGGCCCACGCCACGGCGGGCCAGCCCCCACACGTTGCCGGTCGGGTCGATGCGCACCTCGGCGAGGCCGTCCGCCCGCCACCAGTCGGCGACGACCGCCGCCCGCGCGGCCTCGCCGAACGGCGGGGCCGGCAGCAGGCACAGCCGCTCCGTCCGCACGATCACCCGCTCGGCGGCACCGGCCAGCGGGCCGGGCGCACCCGCCGGCAGCTCGGGCACACCGGCGGGCTCCTCGCGCACACCGGCGGGCTGTTCCGTCGTGCCACCCCCGCCCCCGGGCCCGAGCGCGGCGGCTCCGATGCCATGGGCACTCACCTGCCACCCCCGGCGGCGCTGGTCGTGCCGGTCGTCCCGGCCTGGATCGAGGCGTCGTGGATCGTGCCGGCGGCGTGCAGCTCGTCGATCTCGGGGTCGCTCAGCCCCGCCTCGCGCAGCACCGCGCGGGTGTGCTGGCCGAGGTCAGGCGCACCGGAGGGGAAGGGCAACGGCCCGGGGGCCCGCACCGGCACCGTCACCGCCCGGTAGGGCGAGCCGTCACCGGCACCGACCGTCGCCACCGCGCCGATCGCCGCCGCCTGCGCCGAGGTCAGTGCCTCACCGACGTCGCGGACCAGGCCGGCCGGTACCCCGGCGGCCTCCAGCCGCGCCACCCAGGCGGGCGCGTCATCCGCGGCGAGCGCCTGCTCGATGCGGGCGGTGAGCGCGTCCCGGTTGCGGACCCGGTCGGCGTTGGTGGCGAACGCCGGATCGTCGACGGCCTCGGGTACGCCGATCGTCGAGCACAGCCGCCGCCACAGCCCCTCGTTGCCCGCGCCGGCGAGGACCAGCTCGCCGGTACGGGCGCGGAACGCGCCGTAGGGTGCGAAGGCCGGCGAGTGGGTGCCCAGCCGGGAGGGGATCTCCCCCGCCGCGAAGAACGCCGAGGCCGGGGTGGTCAGGCCCGCGAGCGCGAACTCCAGCAGGGACGACGACACATGCCCGCCGAGGCCGGTCTCGGCCCGCCGCAGCAGGCCGGCCAGGATCCCGGTGACGCAGCAGATACCGGCGCCGACGTCGAGCAGCGGCGCGCCGACCTTCACCGGTCCCGATCCGGCCGTCCCGGTGACGCTCATCAGGCCGGCCTCGGCCTGCAGGATCAGGTCGAAGCCACCGCGGGCGGCGTCCGGGCCGGTCTGCCCGTAGCCGGACACCGATCCGTAGACGATCCGCGGGTGCCGGGCGAGCACCGCCGCGGCGTCCAGGCCGTACCGGGCGAGCGCGCCCGGCCGGGCGTTCTCGACGACCACGTCCGCGCCGGCGAGCAGCCGTTCCAGCGCCGCCTGCCCGGACGGCGCGCGCAGGTCGAGGGCGAGGCTGCGCTTGCCGTTGTTCAGGGAGAGGAAGAGCGCGGAGCGGTCGGCCACGGTGGCGGTCGCCTGGGCGCGGTAGGAGTCGCCACCGTCCGGTGGCTCGATCTTGACGACGTCCGCGCCGAGCGCGGCGAGCATCATCGTGGTGTAGGCGCCGGAGACGAACCGGGTGAGGTCGACGACCCGGACCCCGGCGAGCGGCGGCACACCGCCGCCCAGCAGACCGCCATCCGGAACACCGCCGTTCACCATGGCGCCGGCTCCCGGTACTCGCCGAACTCGGCCCGCATCAGGGCGTTGATCTCGCCGATCGTCGCGCCGGCCCGGGCGCAGTCCAGCAGCGCGGGCATCACGTTCGCGTCAGAGCTCAGCACCTTCGCCAGGTCCGCCAGGGCCGCCGCCGCGGCGGCGCCGTCGCGGGTGCGCAGGTGCTCGCGCAGCCGGTGGCGGGCGCGTTCCTGGGCGGACGGGTCCGGCTCGAACAGCCGCGGATCGGCGTCGGTGTCCGCGTCGTCGGTGTACCGGTTCACGCCGACCTTGACCCGGGTGCCGTCCACCAGCTCGCGTTCGGTGCGGTAGGCGGTCTTCGCGACCCAGCGCTGCGGGATGCCCTCGGCCAGCATCGCCACCATGCCGCCGCCGGAGTCGATCCGCTCGATCAGGGCGAAGGCGCGCTCTTCGAGCTCGTCGGTGAGCGACTCGACGTAGTAGGAGCCGGCGAGTGGGTCGACGGTGCGGGTCACCCCGGACTCGTGCGCGACGATCTGCTGGGTGCGCAGGGCGAGGCGCACCGACTCCTCGCTGGGGATCTCCAGCGCCTCGTCCCAGCCCATCACGTGCACCGACTGTGCACCGCCGAGCACCGCCGCCAGGCAGGAGATCGTCGAGCGGACCACGTTGTTCAGCGGCTGCTGGGCGGTGAGGACCGTGCCGGAGCAGCCGGAGAAGAACCGCATCCGGGACGACTCGGGACGGGTCGCGCCGAACCGTTCGGTGGCGATCCGGTGCCACATCCGCCGCGCCGCCCGGACCTTCGCCACCTCCTCGAACAGGTCGAGGGTGGCGGAGAAGTGGAAGGACAGCCGCCCGGCGAAGCGGTCGAACGGCAGGCCGCGGCGGGTGATCTCCTCGGCGTAGGCGATCGCGGAGGCGAGCGCCAGGCCCAGCTCCTGCACCGCGTCGCTGCCGGCCTCCCGGACGTGGTAGCCGGTGATGGAGACCGGATTGAACCGGGGCAGATGCTCGGCGGCGAAGGCGACGACGTCACCGACGAGCCGCAGCGACGCCGCCGGCGGATAGATGTAGGTCTTGCGGGCGAGGAACTCCTTGAGCAGGTCGTTCTGCGTCGTGCCGGCGACCCGGTCGAACGCCACGCCCTGGCGTTCCGCCGCGACCAGGAAGAACGCGAGGATGACCGGGGCGGTCGCGTTGATCGTGTGGTTCACCGAGAGCTCGCCCAGCGGCAGCCCGTCGAACAGCCGCACCATGTCCTCGGCGGTGTCGATGGCGACCCCCACCCGGCCCACCTCGGCCTCGGCCATCGGGTCCGTCGAGTCGTAGCCGAGCTGGGTGGGCAGGTCGAAGGCGACCGACAGCGCGGTCTGGCCCTGGGAGAGCAGATAGCGGTAGCGGGCGTTGGCGTCCTCGGCCGACCCGAAGCCGGCGTACTGACGCATCGTCCACAGCTTTTCCCGGTACATCGTCGGGTACGGGCCGCGGGTGTACGGGGCGCCGCCGGGCGGGCCGAGCCGTTCGGCCAGGCCCGGGGCGAGGTCGTCCTGCCCGTAGACCAGGTGGACGGGAACGCCGGAGTCGGTGCGGGCGGGCAGCACTCCCGCCGGTTCGCGATCGGGCCGCGACGCGGTCATCCGGCCACCGCCTCCCGGGTCGCCGCGGCGAGCTCCCCGGTCGTCGTGGCGAGCCCGAGGACCGTCGCCACAACCTCCGGCAGTGGGGTACCGACACCGTGGACCGCCGCGACGCCCAGCTCGCGCAGGGTCGCCGCGTCCGTCGCGCCGATGGTGCCGCCGACCGTCACGGGGATGTCGGTGAGCCCGGCGGCGTCCCGTTCGGCGAGCAGCGCCCGGGTCAGCGCGAGGTGCGCGCCGGAGAGCACCGAGATGCCGATGACGTCCACGTCCTCGTCCCGTGCCGCGGCGACGATCTCGGCGACGGAGCGGCGCAGCCCCAGGTAGATCACCTCGGCGCCGGCGTCGCGCAGCGCCATGCCGATCACCTTGATGCCCCGGTCGTGGCCGTCGAGGCCGGGCTTGGCGAGCAGTACCCGCGCCGGCCGGCCGCCGGGCACCTTCCCGGCCGCGCTCACGCCGACTGCACTCACGCCGACTCTGACGCGAGCGCGAGCGCGACGAAGGTCGCGTAGGTGCGGGTCGCCTCGACGAGGTCGTCCACGCTGAGGTGCTCGTCGGGGCAGTACACCGGCTCGCCGCCCGGCCCGAAGATGACGGTGGGGACCTTGTGGCCGAAGCTCGCGGTGTCACCGAGCCAGCCGGCGGCGGAAAGTTTCGGCGTCACCCCGCCGCGCACGGCGCCGAGCGCGCTGCTCATCAGCGTCACCACCTCGTCGTCCGGACCGGCCAGGTAGCCGTTCTTGACGTCGGCGAGCACCACGTCGGCGGCGAAGCGCGGCTCACGGGCGAGTGCCCGGGCCAGGCAGCGGTCGATCTCGGCGCGGACCTCCTCGACGCTAACTCCCGGCTGCGGGCGGCAGTCGACCCGGATCACGCACTCGTCCGGGATCGCCGACGGGCCGCCGGGTGGCAGCCCGCCGTAGATCCGTCCGGGCGCCATGTAGGTCTCCGGGCCGAACAGGTTGGCGACCCAGTCCTCGATCGACGGGATGAGCCGGGAGGCGTCCAGTTCCAGCACGGCGTGTGCGGCGAGCATGTTCGCGTTGACTGCGAGCGGCTTGTGGCAGGTGTGCGCGGTTCGGCCGCGGGTCGTGATGTCGAAGTAGTACCGCCCCCGGTGGCCGAGGAAGATCTCGTTGTCGGACAGCTCGCCGAGCACGCACAGGTCGGCGGCGTACTCGTCGAAGTAGGCGATCGAGCCGAGCTGGTCGCCCATGTGGTCGGAGACGGCCGCCATCGCTACCGTGCCGCTGACCGGCAGCCCGCTGGCCCGCACCGCCTGGATCGCGACGATCTGGCAGACCAGCGCCGCCTTCATGTCCATGATCCCGTGCCCGTAGACGTTGCCGTCAAGGAGCTCGCCGGAGAACGGGCTGGTCACCGTCCAGCCGTGGGCGACGGGCTTGGTGTCCAGGTGGCCGGTGAGCACCACACGCCGGCCCGGGCCGAAGTACACCTCGCCGACCGCGTTCGGCCGGTCCGGCAGCACCGCCTGCAGGTCGACCGCCGTGAAGTCGAGCTCCTTCATGGTCTGCGCGAGGAACCGGGCCAGCTCTCCCTCCTCGCCGAGCACGCTGGGAATGCGGCAGACCTGCTGGACGAGCTCGACGAGCTCGTCGGTGCGGATCTGCGCGGCGACCTTCTCCGCGAGGGCTGTTGCCGACGTTCCGGCGGGCGTGCTCATGGGGGTGGATCTCCTTCGATCGCGGGACGGACGAGGGTCACCGGCCGAGACTGGGCGGGGGTCTGGGGTCGTCTGAGGTGGCGCAGCCTGGATCTGAGGTGGCGCGGCCTGGATCCGCTCGGTGCGGCCTGGATCCGCTCGGTGCGGCCTGGATCGGCGCGGATCGAGGTCGGACCGGCCGGCCCGGTCGACGGGCCGGCCCGTCCGCCGCCTCAGCTGCCCGAGCCGGCCGGCAGGTAGTCGTTCGTGACGACGTCGGACGCGGTGACGGCCTTGTCGATGAGCCCCTCGGACTTCATCCAGTCGGCGAACGCCTGCCAGTCGGAGACGTCCTGCTGGCCGAATCCCTTGTCGTTCTTCAGCAGTGGCACGGTGGCGTCGATCATCTTCGGCACCTGCGCCTCGTCGTAGCCGTCGGCCTCGGCAGCGATGATCTTCGATGCGCTGGCCGGATCGGCGATCACGTCGGCGTTGCCCCTGGCGAGCCCCGACAGGAAGTCGCGGATGAGCTTCTGGTAGGCCGGGTCCGACTTCAGCCGGCTGGCCTGCGCGATGATGACCAGCTCGTCGTAGTCCGGCACGCCCGCGTCGGTGACCGGGATGATCGTGGGATTCAGGCCCTGGTCGGTCATCATGACGCCCTCGATGTTGCGGTAGGCGCCGAGCGTGGCGTCGACGTTGCCGGCGACCATCGCCGCCATCAGGTCCTGGCCGATGTTGACGGACTTCACCGACGCCGGGTCGATGTTGTTCCTGGCGAGGATCGTCGTCAGGAACGCGTCGTTGGTCTGCAGGCCGGGCGTGCCGATGGTGTGCCCGGCCAGGTCGGCGACGGACTTGACTGGCGAGTCCCCGTTCGCCATGACCGACAGCAGCGCCGTCGGGATCAGCGCGCCGACGGCCACGACGTCCAGGCCCTGTGAGCCGGAGATGATCGTCTCGGGCTCGTAGGAGATGCCGATGTCGATCTTCCCGGTGCTGACCAGCTTCGTCGGGTCCGAGGGGTCGGACGGCGGCTGGAAGGTCACGTCGAGGCCCGCGTCCTCGAAGTAGCCCGCCTCCTTGGCCGTGTACAGCGCCACATGGTCGGGGTTCGGGTCCCAGTCGAGCAGGACCGTCGTCTTCCGCAGTGCCTCGCCGTCGGAGGAGCTGTCATCGCTCCCGCAGGCGACGAGCGGGAGGGTGACGGCGAGCAGAGCCGCCACACCGCCGGTCAAACGCTTGGCTCTCATCTGTTCTTGCCTTCCTTGGCCCACGGGACCAGGACGTTTTCCAGGAGGGTGACGAGGACGAACAGGGCCACCGACATCGCGGTGAGCAGGGCGATCGCGGCGAAGACGAGGGCGCTCTGCAGCTGCGGGACGGCCTGGCGCATCACGTGGCCAAGCCCGTCCGTGGAGCCGGAGTACTCGCCGAACACCGCCGCTGTCGCCGCGTAGGCCGCGGACAGCCGCAGGCCGGTGAACATCGAGGGGAGCGCCGACGGGAACTCGACGCGCAGGAAGATCGACCAGCGGTTGCCGTACAGGGTGCGCATCATCCGGGTGAGCTGCGGGTCGACGGCCGCCAGCCCGTCCAGCGTGCCGACGACGATCGGGAAGAAGCACAGCAGCGCGACCAGGATGAGCTTCGGAGTGATCGAGTAGCCGAAGATGATCGCGAGAATCGGCGCGATCACCACGACCGGGATGGTCTGCGACCCGATCAACAGCGGGTAGATCGCGCGGCGGGCGATCGCCGAGAAGTGCAGCGCGCAGGCGATCAGCAACCCGGCGGCCACCGCGATGGCGAAGCCGACGACGACCTCCTTGAGCGTCACCCAGGTCGCGCTGGACAGGGTGCGGTCCCAGCGGTCGATCAGGGTGGTGATCACCTCGTCCGGCGCCGGCAGGATGTACTCCTCGACCCCGAAGACGGAGGTGGCCAGCTTCCACGCACCGAGCACGGCGAGCACGATCACGCCGGCCGGGCCGTACTGGCGCAGCGACTCCTTGAGGCGGGTCACGTCAGCCCTCCAGGTGGGCCAGCAGGGCGTCCCGCAGCCGGACGAACTCCGGCGTCGCGAGCAGCTCACGGCGGGAACCGGCGGGCGGCAGCTCGACGGGCAGCCGCGCGGCGACCCGGCCCGGGCGGCTGGACATCACCACCACCTCGTGGCTGAGCAGCAGCGCCTCCTCCACGTCGTGGGTGACCAGGACGACGGTGCGCGGCTCGGCGTCGAGGGTGTCGCGCAGCCAGTCCTGCACCCCGGCGCGGGTGATCGAGTCCAGCGCGCCGAACGGCTCGTCGAGCAGCAGCACGTCCTTGTCCGCGACGAGGGTGCGCAGGAAGGAAACCCGCTGGCGCATGCCGCCGGACAGCTCGTAGGGCCGGCGGTCCTCGAAGCCGGCCAGCCCGAAGCGGGCGAACAGCGGCCGCACCCGCTCCCGTGCCTCGCGCCGGGAGACGCCCCGGTTCTCCAGCGAGACGCAGGCGTTCGCGAGCACCGTGCGCCAGGGCAGGAGCAGATCCCGCTGCGGCATCCAGGCACACCGGGCGAGCCGGGCGGCCGGCGCGGTGTCACCGAGTACCTCGACGACGCCCTCGTCCGGGTTCTCCAGCCCGCTGACCATGCTCAGGACGGTCGACTTGCCGCAGCCGCTGGGGCCCACGATGCCCAGCCGGGTGTGCCGCGGCACAGCCAGGTCAAGCCCCGCCACCGCGACGACGTCGCCGTAGCGACGGGTGACGCCGGACAGCCGGATGCCGTCGCCATGGACGGCCGCAGCCGTCTCACCGTGCCCCTGGGCCATGCCGCACCTCCTCCCGTGGCGATGAGATCTGAGATCTGATCTCAAAGGAACGACCAGATAGAACCCGCTCCACGCGTTACGGGTCAAGGTTTCCAGATGTCGATGCTGTAACGTTTTCGCTGGTCAGATGCATAATTGACCGCTTCTCGGCCGCCTGGTTACCCTCCCTGAGATCTGATATCTCATCGTCGGGAGCCGCCCGTGAAGGCCGATCTGCTCGCATCCGTGCGCACCTTCGTCGCCACCGAGCACCAGCTCTTTGTCGACGGCGAGCCACGCCCGGCACACGGCGGCGCCCGGTTCGACGTCCAGGACCCGGCCAGCGGCGCGGTGCTGACGACGGCCGCGCGCGCCGGCGCCGCGGACGTCGACGACGCGGTCGCCGCCGCCCGGGCCGCCCTGCCCGGCTGGCGGCGGCTGCCCGCCGGCGAGCGCGGCCGCCTGCTGTGGGAGCTCGGCAACCGCATCGAGGCCCTCGCCGCGGAGTTCCTCCAGCTGGAGGCCCTCGACAACGGAAAGCCGACCGGCGAGGCGGCGGCCGTGGACGTGCCCCTGACGGCGAACGGCTTCCGCTACTTCGGCGGGCTCGCGACCAAGATCGAGGGCGCCACCATCCCGACGTACGGCGGCCTGCCGGTGCACGTCAGCACCCGCCGGGAGCCCGTCGGCGTCGTCGCGGCGATCATCCCGTGGAACTTCCCCCTGCTGAACTGCGCCTACAAGCTGGCGCCCGCGCTGGCCGCCGGCAACACCGTCGTGCTCAAGCCGGCCGAGCAGACCCCGCTCTCCGCGCTGCGGCTGGCCCAGCTCGCCGCCGAGGTCGGCTTTCCCCCCGGCGTCCTCAACGTGCTGACCGGCTTCGGGCCGGAGGCCGGAGCCCCACTGGCCGCCCACCCGGACGTCGACAAGATCACCTTCACCGGGGAGAACGCGACCGGCCGCAGCGTTCTGGCGGCGTCCGGCGGGACGATGAAGCGGGTGTCGCTGGAGCTCGGCGGCAAGTCACCGAGCCTCGTCTTCGCCGACGCCGACCTCGACGCCGCGGTCGAGGGCACCTTCGGCGCCGTCTACTTCAACCAGGGGCAGTGCTGCGTCGCCGGCGCGCGGATCTTCGTCCAGCGCCCCGTGTACGACGCGTTCGTCGAGGCGCTCGCGACCCGCGTCCACCAGGTGCGGCTCGGTTCCGGGCTCGACCCGGCGACGACCATGGGCCCGCTGGTCAGCGCGTCGCAGCGGGACCGCGTGCTCGGCCTGGTCCGGTCCGGCCTCGCCGCCGGGGCGAAGCCGGTCGTCGGCGGGGCCACCGACCCGGCCGAGGTCGACGGCTGCCCGGGCGGCTACTTCGTCGAACCGACCCTGTTCGTCGACGCGCCGCCGGACAGCGACATCATGCGCCGGGAGATCTTCGGGCCCGTCGGCATGGTCACCCCCTTCGACACCGAGCAGGAGGCGGTGGCGCTGGCCAACGACACGGAGTTCGGGCTGGCCGCGGGGGTGTGGACGCGCGACGTCGGCCGCGCCCACCGGGTGAGCGACGAGATCCGGGCCGGTGTGGTGTGGGTGAACATCTACGGCTGGTTCGACGTCGCCGTGCCGTTCGGCGGGTTCCGGGCCAGCGGCTACGGCAAGGAACACGGGATCGAGGCACTCGACGCCTACCTGCAGACCAAGGCCGTCTGGATGGGCCTGTCTTGAACGGCTCACCACGGCTGCGGAACGAGCCTGACCTGCGGAACGAACTGGATCTGCGGGACCAGCCGGGCCTGCCGCTCGCCGAGTTCCTGCGCGGGCGGGCCGGCGCGGTATGGGCGACGCTGCTCGACCATCCGTTCCCCGCCGAGATGGCCGCCGGCACGCTCCCGCCGGCGAAGTTCCGCTTCTACATCGACCAGAACCTGCTCTACCTGCCGGAGTACGCCCGGGTGCTGGCCGCGGGCGCGACCGTCGCCCGGGACGACGCCGAGCTGCGTCGTTTCAGCTCGGCGCTGGTGAACATCACCGACACCGAGATCCCGCAGAACGAGCGGCTGCGCGCCGCGATCGCCCGGCTGGGCGCCGGCCCGTCAGCCCACCACGACGTGCTGGCGCCGGCCGCGCAGGCGTACGTCGCGTACCTGGCGATGGTCGCGGCCCGCTTCGGCCCGGCGGAGATCTTCGCCGCGATCCTCCCCTGTGCCTGGTCCTACGGCCAGATCGGGCGCCGGCTGAGCCCGTCGGCGGTCGACCACCCGGTCTACGCCGACTGGCTCCGCTTCTGGTCCACCGACGAGGCCACCGCCTACGAGGCCGAACTGATCGCGCACGCGAACACGCTGGACGACCGGCCCGACCAGCCCGACCGGGAGCGCCTGGCGACGATCTTCCTGACCGCGGCCCGCTTCGAGCGCGCCTTCTGGGACATGGCCTACCACACCGAGCACTGGGCGGACCTGGCGTGACGATCCTCAGCCCCACTCCGGCCGGCACCCCCACCCCGGCCGGCGGCGCGGCCCCAACCGGCGGCGCCGTCCTGAGCGGCGGCATCGTCCTGAGCGGCGGTCTCACCGAGGTGGCGGACGGGCGCGACCCGGACGCGGGCCTGCTGACCACCGCGCGGCGCGAGGAGTACGACGCGGCCTGGCTGGCCGCGGCCCGGCGCAGCTGGCATCCGGTGGCCCGTGGGCAGGACGTCCCGGTGGGCCGGCCGGTCCCGGTCACCCTGCTCGGGTCGGAACTGGTGCTGTGGCGCCGTGCGGACGGGCAGCTCGGCCTGCTGGCGGGGAGCTGCGTGCACCGCGGAACCCGGCTCGCCGACGGCTCGGTCACCGCCGCCGGGGACCTGCGCTGCCCCTACCACGGCTGGGAGTTCCGGGCCGACGGCTCCTGCGCGCTGGTCCCCCAGCTCGGCTCCGACCGGGTGCCGGCCCGGATCCGCCAGCCCGCGGCCCAGGTCGACGAGCACGCCGGCCTGGTCTGGGCCTGCCTGGCCCCGCCCGGCGAGGAGGCGACCGCGAGGCCGACGCTGCCCGAGGCGGACCTCCCCGCCTTCCGCCGGCACATCGGCGCACCGATCCACTGGCGGGCGCAGGCCAGCCGGCACATCGAGAACTTCTGCGACATCGCGCACTTCTCGATCCTGCACACGTCGTCGTTCGGCAACCCCGACGTGCTCGGGGTGGACCGCTACGGCGTGCGGCGCACCGAGACGGGCCAGCTGCTGCTGCACTACGACTACCCAGGGCGCGACTACCTGGCCGGCACCGCCGGCCAGGTCGGGCCCGAGATGCTGATCACCCTGGACTACGAGGTCCAGCTGCCGTTCACGGTCACCCTGCGGGAGATCAACGGCCCGGGCACCCTGGTGTTCACCGCGCTGTGTCCGGTCGACGCCACCAGCTGCGTCGTGTTCTGGCTGTCGGCCCGCACGGACGGGGTGGAGCTGGACGGGCCGCGGGTGGAGCGGGCCGAGACCGAGATCCTGGAGGAGGACCGGCTGATCGTGGAGCGCCAGCGCCCGGCCCGGATGCCACTGGCCCGCGGCGGCGAGGCGCACCTGCGGTTCGACCGCTTCTCCGTCGCCTACCGCGAGTCGCTCGCCGCGCTCGGCTACCCCGATCTGCCGCCGACCCACTGAGCACACCCGCACCGCCACCACCGGGGCCGCGGATGAACGGCGGGGCCGACTCACGCGAGAACAGAAGGCAGGAAGCTATGGTTCCGCGGTGGGCGGTCCGACGCCCATGACCTGAACCCGCGCGGAAAAGGGACTTTGGGGAGACCGCATGAGCCCTATCCCGACCGGCCGTGTCATCGGGGAGGGCGATCGCTGCCGCCTCGTCCTCACCCGCACGTTCCAGGCACCGGTGCGGGAGGTGTGGGCCGCGGTCACCGAGGACGCGCGGCTGGCCCGCTGGATCGGCACGTTCACCGGCGATCCGGCGTCGGGCGAGGTGACCTTCCAGATGACGGCTGAGGACGGAGCACCCGCCCAGCAGGTCGAGATCCGTGAATGCACACCCCCACATGCCCTCCGCGTGGGCATCCACGCCGGATCGGAGCGCTGGCTGCTCGACCTCGAGCTCGCCGAGGCTGACGGCGTCACCACGCTGACCTTCTCCCAGCCGGGGCTCGACCCCGCCGCCGCGGAGAACGTCGGGCCCGGCTGGGAGTACTACCTGGACCGGCTGGTGGCCGCGGAGACCGGCGGCGAACCGGCCGCCGTCGACTTCGAGCGCGACTACTACCCGGCGATGCGGGACCACTACCAGCGGCAGGCCTCAGCGCTGAGCCCTCAGGCCTGAGGGCTGCCGGAGCTGAGGCCCGCCAGAAGAAATGCCGGGTCAGCCGCCGGCGGGCAGGTCCGCGCAGGAGGACTCGTCCGGCAGCAGCGGACGGAAAGTCAGCCGCCACGTCGCACCCTCGGACGTCCACGGGGTGATGGCGTCCGCCGTGCGCGCCGCCGCCAGCACCTTCGTCGCGTCGCCGCCGCTGGACGTCACGCAGCTCAGGCCGAGGCCCGCACCGTAGGGCTCACCGGGCAACGGCGGGCCGGGCCAGGGACGTGCCTCCCGGCTCAGCCCACCTCCGCCGCCGCACAGGTCGGGCGGGTCGCCGGCGGGCATGCTGCCGGCGGGCGCGCCGTCGCTGGGCGTGCTGGCGCTGGGCGCGCTGCCGCTGGGCGCGCTGCCGTCCGATGACGGCGCTGGGCAGTTCGCGGCCCACGGCTCGGCGAACGCGGCGATGGCGGTGGGGCTGTACTCCTCCGGTTCGCTGACCGCGCCCGTGCCCAGGGTGGCGGGCAGGTCGGTGAGCTCGGTGTACAGGCGCTGGGCGGCCTTGCGCGCGGACTGCTGGGCCGCGGTCAGCCCGGTGCCGTCCGCCTCGGTCAACGCCGTCACCTCCATCGTGCGCACACCACCCGCGGTCCGGACGGTGAACCGGGTCGACGGGGCATCCGCGATCGGCGGCTGGCCGAAGTCCGGTTCGGTGCCGACACCGGCCGCGACCGCGTGGTCGACGAGCTTCTGGACATCCGCGGCCGAGATCCGCCGCAGCTGGAGGTTCGGCAACGCCGGGCCGGGCCACACCGCGGCCACCGGGCCTTCGGTGAGCACCCGACCGTCGTGGTAGATCGCGACCAGCGGTAGCCGGGTGGCCAGCATCTGCGCTGTCACGAAACCGCCGATCCAGTCCACCCGCACCGCCACGGCGTCCGCGTCGAGGCCGGTAGTGGCACCGGTGCCGAGGCTGTCGCGGGCCGGGCCGGCGGCGGTGGCTCCGGTGCAGGCCACGCTCGCCAGTGCGGTCACCAGCGCCAGGGGTAGGACGGCCGCCATCAGGCGTCCGCCGCGGAGCATTGTCATCGCCATGGCCCTTAGACGGCGCAGTCCCCGCTCTGGTTCACCGTCACCGCGGCTCGTTCGGGGGCACTTCGCTGACGCCGCCGACTCCCCGCCGTCATCCGTACCTTCCGGCCTATGATCGGCGGGCATTCCATTTGCCTGTCAGTATCTTTCGGCGCAATCGTCTCGAGACGCGGCAACTCCACCCGCGACGCCACTGCCGACCTGACGGTCGGGCCCGAGCAGGCCACTGCGGACGAAAGGCGGGCGACACCGCATGAAGCCCCTCGGCCCCGACGACCCGCGTACCGCGGGTGCCTACCGACTCGTCGGCGTTCTCGGGGCCGGCGGGATGGGCCGGGTGTACCTGGGCCGCAGCCCCGGCGGGCGCAACGTGGCCATCAAGGTGATCCGCCCGGAGTTCGCGGACCATCCGGAGTTCCGCGCCCGGTTCCGGCGTGAGGTCGAGGCCGCCCGGCGGGTCGGCGGCCGGTGGACCGCGCAGGTGATCGACGCGGACGCGGACGCCGAGCGGCCCTACCTCGTCACGGTGTACGTCCCGGGCCCGTCGCTGCTGGATGCCGTTCACCGGCACGGCCCACTGCCCGCCCCGACCGTGACGGCTCTGGGTGTCGGCCTCTCCGAGGCGCTGATCAGCATCCACGCCGCGGGGGTGGTGCACCGCGATCTCAAGCCCTCGAACGTGCTGCTCACCGTCGACGGCCCGACGGTGATCGATTTCGGGATCGCCCGCGCGGTGGACTCGACCATTCTCACCCAGTCCGGCTCGATGATCGGCTCGCCGGCCTTCATCTCGCCCGAGCAGATCACCGGCGGGGACATCGGGCCCGCCAGCGACGTGTTCGCGCTCGGCGCCGTGCTGGTCTTCGCCGCGACGGGCAGCGGGCCGTTCGCGGGCACCGGGACACCTGCCGTGCTGTACGGGATTCTCAACGGCGAGCCGCGGCTGGACGGCGTACCGGCCGAGCTCCGCGCGGCTGTCGAGGCCTGCCTGCACAAGACCCCGGCCCTGCGCCCGCGGCCCGCCGAGATCAGGCGGGCCCTCCTTCCGGACGACCGTGCCGGTGGCGCGCTCTGGGCCCGCTGGCTGCCGCCGGAGCTGGTCACCGGTCTGATCCGGCAGGCGGTCGACGTCCTCGACCTCGAAGGTTCCGGCGGCCGGCCCGAGGTCGTCCGCTCCGATGAGACGGTGTCCCACGACGCCCCGTCGCGCAGCGCTGTCACCCACGCCCCGTCGCACGGCACCGTCACCCACACCCCGGCGTACAGCACCGCGGCTGCGGAGATCCCCGGCCTGACACCGCCGCCGGAGCAGGCCGGTCGGGACGGCCAGCGGCGCCTGCTGGCCGTCATCGCCTCCGTGGCCACCATGTGCCTGGTGATCATCGTGACGGCCGTCGTGCTGATCGGCTCCCGTGACTCCGGAGACGACGCGAAGATCGCCGACCAGGCCGGCACCGGGTCGCCCGCACCCCTCTCCGCGAGCGCGGGCCCCGGGGGCCGCGGGACGGCATCGGACGGATCGGACCCCGCCGCGTCCCCGGTACGTCCCGGCCCGCTGCCCGCCGGCTACGCCGGGACCTGGGAGGGGCAGGTCACCTCACATCTGGGCGTCACCCAACAGGTGGTGATCACCCTCCGGGCCGGCTCTGCCGGCGAGGTCGTCGGGCGTTCCGAGTTCACCCTCGACGGGCTCGGGGGCCTGGTCAGCGTTGGCTCGGAATCGGTGAAGTGCGTCGGCGACCTGGAACTCGTCGGCCTCTCCGACGGCGCGGCCGTTCCGGGAATCGTGCTGCGCGATGTCCCGGGCTCCGACCGGAATCCGACCCTGCTGGGCCTGCAGGTGTGCACGAGCGGCGGAACGAGCCGGCTGGCTCTGACCGGCGACGACGAGCTGGCCTTCCAGTCCGACGAGGACGACGCCGGGCGACCTGCCGGCACGCTGAGCCGCCGCGGCTGACCGACGGCGCCGGACGCCCGGCCGGGGCTGAGGCCGCCATGGGTCATGGCCTGACATCAGGCCTACATGAGCTGGCCGCCGTCGACGGCGTATTCGCTGCCGGTGATGAAGCTCGCGGCCGGTGAGGCGAGGAAGGCGACGACCTCGGCCACGTCCTGCGCGGTTCCGGCGCGGCCGAGCGGCAGCTCCTTTCCCAACCGGTCGGCCGTGGACGGATCGAGCATCGGGGTCGCGATCGGCCCCGGCACCACCGCGTTCACCCGGATTCGATCCCGGCTGAGCTCCTTGGCCGCCGACTGGGTGAACCCGCGGAGCGCGAACTTGGAGGATGTGTAGGCGCTGTGGTTCGCGAACCCGCGGACGGCGGCGACGGACAGGGTGTTGACGACCGCGGCGTCGTGGTCCTTCGCCGCGGCGCGCAGGGCGGGCAGTGCGACCTGCACTCCGAGAAAGGCGCCAAGGCAGTTGATCTCCCACAGCGCGCGCATGCCGTCGGCGGTCTCCTCCGGGATCGAACCACTCCGGAGCACTCCCGCGTTGTTGACCAGGACGTGCAGGGCGCCGAAACGTTCGACGGCGATCTCGACCGCCCTCCCCCAGTCGTTCTCGCTGCGGACGTCCCCCTGGCAGTCCACGACCAGCGGGTCGTTGCTCTCCGGGGTGGTCAGGTCCATGGCGACCACGGCGTAGTCCTGTGTGCGCAGGCGGCGGACGACCGCGGCTCCCTGCCCTCTCGCGCCACCCGTGACAATGGCGACCCGGTGGGTCATGTTCTTTCCTCCTCTGTGCAGAGAGTCAGGTGAAGAGATAGGAACCGGGCTCGACGTCGCGGGTCATCCGCCAGTAGTCGACCAGGCGCCAGGGGCTCAGAACGTGCACCCTGCCGTCGTCGCCCTTGTACCAGGAATGCCGCACCGCCGGATGCGCCCAGACCGTGCCGGCCAGTTCGGCACGCAGCCGCTCGACATAGTCGTCGAACGTCTCGGGGGTCACCTCCATCGACCGGTGCCCGCCCGTCAGCAGTGCCCGCAGGCACGATCCGATGAAGCGCAGCTGGCATTCCGAGTGGAAGATGATGCTCCCGGCGTGCGCGAGGTTCGTGCCGGGGCCGTACATCAGGAAGAGGTTCGGGAAACGCGGCACGGTGATACCCAGATGCGCCGCCGGGCCGTCCGCCCACTCTTCACGCAGGCGGGCCCCACCGCGGCCGGTGATATCCATCGGGGCGAGGAACTCGTTGGCCCGGAAACCCGTCGCCAGGACGATCACGTCGACCTCGAAACGCCCCCGGCCGGTGACGACGGCGCCGGGCTCGATCCGGATGATCTCGTCGCGGACCAGGTCGACGTTGTCCCGGCGCAGGCACCGCAGCCAGCTTCCGTCGTCCTGCAGCAGCCGCTTCCCCATCAGCGGGTAGTCGGGAACCACCTTGGCGAGCAGCTCCGGGTCGTCGCCGACCTGGCGCTCGATCCAGGACAGGAGCACCCGGCGCCGGGCCTCGTTCGCGGCGTTGACGGACTCCGGGAGCCCCGGCCAGTCCGGGTCCACCCGGACCAGGTCCAGGGCCTTGTCGCTGGCCTGGTACATGAGCATGAACCGGTACCAGGACGCGTAGCCGGGCAGATGGCGCATGGCCCATCTCGCCCCGTCGTGCACGGCCTGGCGGTATTTCCGGTTCGGTGCCATCCACTGGGCACTGCGCTGGAACACGACCAGGCTTTCGACGTCCTCCGCGATCGCCGGGGCGACCTGGAAACCACTCGCGCCGGCACCGATCAGCGCGACCCGTTTTCCGGCCAGCCCGACCGAGTGATCCCAGCGGGCGGTGTGGAAGACGGGGCCCGAGAAGGTGTCCAGGCCGGGGATCTCGGGGGTCAGCGGGCGGTTGAGCTGCCCGACCGCCGAGATGACTATGTTCGCGTCGAGACGGGTCTGCGTCCCGTCCGGGCCGCGGGTGACCAGGTGCCATCGCGAGGCGGCCTCGTCCCACGTCGCGGAAAGCACCTCCGTGCTCCAGCGGACGTGCGGCGCGATGTCGTGGCGGCGCATCACCTGCCGGAAATAGCTCAGCAGCTCCGGCTGCTGGGAGAAGTAGCCGCCGAAGCCGTCACTGGGCTCGAACGAATAGCAGTAGAAATGGTTGCCGACGTCCACCCGGCAGCCCGGGTAGCTGTTCTCCAGCCAGGTTCCGCCGACGTCGGAGTTCTTCTCGATGATGGTGAACGGAATGCCGGCCTGTTTGAGGCGAACCCCGGCGAGCAGCCCGGACTGGCCGCAGCCGATCACGATGACGGAAAGGCCGTGGCGCGCCGCGGCGTCGAGGTCGCCGAGGTCCAGGCGCCGGGGGTCGTCGCCCCCGATGTTCATCTCCTCCAGGAACATCTCGGCGTACTCGTCGGCGACCGGTTCGCAGACCAGCCAGGCCATGATCTCCCGCGCGAGCGGGCCGGGCGGCGGTGGCACCGGCGGGCAGCCGGCGTCCCGGTAGGCCCGGATCGCGGCCAGCGCCTGTTCGCGCAGGGCGCGTGACTCGTGCTCCTCGAGCCCGCCCTGGAAGTCGTTCGGAATGAAGGTCCGTGGCCGCAGCGGCCCGCGGACGAAGGCGGGGTCCCCGGTGAGATGGGCCATCGACGCGACCAGCGTCGGTACGCTGACGCCTTCCAGGAACGCGGCGATCTGGTCGTCGTCCTGGGTGATCGGAGGAAGTAAGGAGGACGAGGAGCCTTCGGTTCTCCGGGAGACGCCGGCTGGCATTCTTTTCATCCTTCCCGAGCGGGCATCCGGTCAGGTGCGGGTCACTGGTGGAGCGGCACGCCGCTCAGCGCCGTGACCGCGCGGGCGACCTCGGCCGGGGGCAGCGGCCGCATGATGTTGTGCTGGACGGCACCGAGCAGGTAGAGGTGCACCGCGCGGGCCCGCTCCGCCGGGTCCGGGACACCGCATCGCCCGATGGCGTCCTCGAACAGCGCGCGGATGGTCTCGAAGCAGGTCAGCACCTCGGCGTGGGCGCCCCGCGGCCAGGCGTGCGCCAGGTAGGTGGTCCACAGGACCAGGCTGTTCAGCCTCGCGGTCTCACCCAGTTCCACGCCACCGCCTTCCGGCGTCCTGTCGCCACCCGGTTCCGCTGCGCCACCCGGTTCCGCGGAACCGCCTTCCGAGGGCAGGAAGGTCGACACCAGGACACGGAACGCCGCCGGGCCGTCGGCCGCGACCTCCATGTGCTGGCGCACGTGGTCGGCGAACTGCCGCAGGAAGGTCAGGACGGCCAGGTCGACAAGCTCGCCCGCGTTGTCGACGTAGTAGTGGACCGTGCTTTTCGTCAGGCCGGCCTCCTCGGCGACGGCCCGGGTCGTGCAGGCGGCGATCCCCGAGCGGGCCACCAGACGGGCCGCGGCCTGCGCGATGCGCACACGTGCCGCCTGCTGGTTCGGCGACCAGCGTGCGGCCTGGTCTGCGGTGACAGCCGCCGGTTCGCTGACCGGTTCACTGACCGCGGGGCCCGTCATGCGGCATACACTCCGATCCGGACAAGCGTCCGAGGAGTTCGGACATCCGTCCAAAGCATAGCCGTCGCGCGACGAGGAGGGCGGGCCGATGGGCAACGCCGAGGTCAGGCTGTCACTGCCACCGGGGCAGGACGCGGACGCCGCGGAGCTCGCGGCCCGCATCAGGCAGCTCGGCCAGCCGTCGATGCGCGAGCGGGGAGTCGACGGCGCGCGTGCCTACCTGGAGGAACGGTCCGCGGCCGGGTCCGCCGGCCCGGACGTCGACCACGTCCACGACGCCACCGTGGACGTGCCGGGCCGGGCCGGGGTGCCGGTTCGCATCTACCGGGCGCGGCGACGGCCACAGGCACAGGCCGGCGCCGGTCTCCCGGTGGTGGTGTACTTCCACGGCGGCGGCTGGGTCATCGGCAGCGTCGCCGCCTCGGACTCCTTCTGCCGGCGGCTCGTCCACGCCGCCGACTGCGTGCTGGTGTCGGTCGGCTACCCGCTGGCGCCCGAGCATCCCTACCCACACGCCGTCGACAGCGCGGTCGCCGCCATCGCATGGTCGGCCGCCCACGCGCCGGAATGGGGAGGCGACCCGGCCCGGCTGGTGGTGCTCGGCGACTCGGCCGGCGGGAACATCGCCACCGTCGCCGTCCGCCGGCTGCTCCACCACGGCGGGCCGCCGGTGGCCCGGCAGGTCCTCGCCTACCCGGTGACCGCGGGCGGGCAGGTTCGCGCCGGCGGCCACTTCGGCGCCGACTGGCCGCTGACCGACGACGACCTCAACTGGTTCTCCGACCACTACGTACCGGACCCGGCGCTGCGCCAGGACCCGGATGTGGCACCGCTGCACGCCGACGTCCAGGACCTGCCGCCCACCACGCTGCTCCTCGCCGGCTGCGACCCCCTCGTCGCCGAAGGCCTCACCTACGCCGACCGGCTGTGGCAGGCCGGCGTCCGCGTCGACCTGCACCTCTACGCCGGGCAGATCCACGGCTTCCTGACCCTGGACCCCGCCGCCCTGCCTCGCGCCGAGGAGGCGCTCGGTCTCGTCGCCAACGCCATCCGCAACACCTGACAGCGCCAGCCCCCACGGCATGCGCCTCAGCCAGCGTCACCGCGGGGACGCCGTGGGGACCGCCGGGAAACGGTCACGGGCTCTGCGTGGCCTGCCCGGGCACGAGGCTCCTGCGCAGCCCGGAGACCGCCTCGTCGCTTACCCCCACCCGCGAGGCCCAACCGTCGACGCCACCGAACCGGTCGCCGACCAGACCGAGGAAGTGGATCATCGTCAGGTTCCGCAACATCACCGGCTTTATTCCGTCAGCACTCTGCGCGACGTACAGCGGATTCGCCCGCAGGCGCTCCGCAATCGTC
Source organism: Parafrankia irregularis (assembly GCF_001536285.1). Taxonomy (NCBI): domain Bacteria; kingdom Bacillati; phylum Actinomycetota; class Actinomycetes; order Frankiales; family Frankiaceae; genus Parafrankia; species Parafrankia irregularis. The sequence continues at coordinate 196,612 of NZ_FAOZ01000006.1, forward strand.
AGCGCGTGGGAGTTGCTGGCGATGTAGTCCGAAATTATGTGCTCGTCCGTGACCTCGACCAGACCGAGCAGGAGAGCCGCGACCAGCCCGGTGCGATCACGCCCGGCGGCGCAGTGGAAGAGTACCGACTCGCCCACCGACACCGCACCCGCGATGATGCCGATGATCTCCGCGAGGGCCTCCGCGCCCTCGACCAGGTTCACGAAGTAGCCCTCGGCGAGCGCAATGGGATCGCGGCCGTCGGGGAAGGGCTCGCGACCGATTCTCCCCTCGGGAACCACGGAGACGTGGACGCACCGCACCTCGGGCAGGAGCCGCTGGTCCTGGAGCCCGTCCCCGTCGGATTCCTCGCGCGTTCGGATGTCCACGACCGTACCGACACGCATCTCGTTGACGAGCCGGTGCCGGTCCCGCTCCGACATGCGGTCCAGAGCGCCGGACCGAAACAGGACACTCGACAACGTACGCAAACCGCCCAACGTGGAGAGACCACCGAGATCCCTCGCATTGGTTATCCCGTCAAAGGGCGTCAAGTTCCCCAAACCAGACCTTCCGCCTGAATTTGACCACAATTCACCATGCAGCTACCTCATCATGCAGATACACAAAGCTCGACCCGAATGCAGCCCATCGCATTCTTCATGCTTTCCAGGCCCGCCTTGGAGTGTACCGCCGCCCAGGTTTTCGCCATGCCGCGGACAGGGCACGGACCAACGGGGCACCTAGCCGGGGAATCCGTTACCGAGGACGTCCGGCCCGGCTGGGCGAATCCGAAGAGTGGAGGATTCTGGTCGTCAGAACGACCAAAATCCTCTTTTCTTGTGGATTGTCAGCCCCGCTGCGGGAGTCCTGCCTGTCGCCCCCCAGCCCGAGTTCGGGCGGCGGCCGAACGAGCGGGTCAGACGCTCAGCCGTCGGTAGCGGGCCAGTCGGCGGACGTCGTCCGCGGTGGGCCGGACGGTGCAGGGTGCGACGGCCGCCTCCAGCCGGGCCTGGACGCCGGCCAGGTCGAGGCGCAGGCCGATCGCGACCAGGCCGTCACCGCCGTCACCCGCGAAGCCTGGCCTGGCAGCGCCGGGGCCGAGGCCAGGGCTGGGGCTGGGGCTGGTGGGCCTGGGGATGCTGGGCCTGGGGATGCTGGGCCTGGGGGTGCTGGGCTTGGGGGTACTGGGCCGGGCGGCGATGTGGATCTGGCCGCCGACGAGGTTGACCACGTGGGGGCGCAGGCCGCGGCCGGTGTCCACGGTCACGGTGCCCTTGAGGCGGTAGACGCCCGGCGGGGGCCGCTCGATCAGATCGACCAGCCGGCCCGGGTCGACCGGGCCGGTGGCGAGCACGGTCACCGCGTCGGCCCGCGGGTGCGCTTCGCCGTCGTGGTCGTGGTCGTGGCCCTCGCCGTCCCCTGCTTCGCCGGCCTCCCTGGCCGCGGCGGCGAGCGGGAGCTCGTCGATCGGGTCGTGCGGGTTCGCGGTGTCGAGGACCAGGGCGGGGTCGAGGCGCCCGCGCGTCGTCTCGACGATGTGGACCTGCGGGTTGGACTCGCGTACCCGGTCGGCGATCCGTCCCAGGATGTCCACGCGGTGCTCCGGCGGGAGCCGGTCGGTCTTGTTGATCACGACGAGGGTCGCGGAGGCGAACCGGGCCGGAGGCAGGCCGGTGCCCGGGTCGACCGTGTCGAAATAGGCGGCGGCGTCCACGACGTCGACAAGGCCGCCGGGGCGCACCCGAGGAACCCCGCTGAACCGGATGAGCCGGGCGAGTGCCGGCGGGTCGGCCACCCCGCTGGCCTCGACGATCACCGCGTCGAGGCGCAGCTTCGGCTGGCTCAGCTTCGCCAGCGCCACGTCGAGGCCGTCGGTGTCCGGCAGACAGCACAGGCATCCTCCGGCGATGGAGGCAGGCTCGTCCACCTGGCCGCTGACCAGGGCCGCGTCGACGTTGATCGCGCCGAAATCGTTGACCACCACACCGAGCCGCGCCCCGGGTGCCCGCAGCAGGTGGTTCAGCACCGTCGTCTTGCCCGCGCCCAGATATCCGGTGAGCGCGATCACCGGCACCCGCACAGCCATCCCCCACCCGCCTCCTCGTCTACCGGCATCTTCCTCCTGCTCGGATTCCTCCTGCTCGGCGCCGGTACGGGAGCCCAGGGCCGGACCAGCCGCGCCCCGCACAGGTGTGATGTCAGCGCGGCTCCAGCAGGACCAGCGGAATCACCCGTTTCGACTTGCGCTGGTATCCCTCGTAGACCCGGTTGCCCGCGACGACCCGCGGCCACAGCCGGTCGCGTTCCGCCTCCGTGGCGACCCGGGCGCGCATCGGGCGCCACGCGCCACCACGGAGGCGGACCTCGACGTCAGGCTGGGCGCGGAGATTGAGGAACCAGTCGGGATGGCGGTCGTCGCCGCCTCGGGAGGCCACCAGCACGATCGACCTGCCGTCGCGGACCGGCGAGGTGAGCATGATCGTGTGCTGGTGGCCGCTGCGGCGGCCGACCGTCGTCAGCTCCAGGACGGGCATGCCGATCGCACGCCAGCCGAGCCGGCCGCGGGTCGCCTTCAACAGCAGCCTGTGCGCGCTGTTCATGGCCTTGAAGCCACGCTCGCTCACCATGTCCCGGCCCTCGATCCGTCCTCGCCGCCCGGCCCGGCAAGCCTAAGGCCCGCTCCGCTCCGCGCCCCGTCGAGCCATCGAGCGGGTGGTCTGGTGGGCTGGTTGGCATTCGCGGCGGGTGACCCCCGATGGTCACGCACAGCCATGACTACTCTCGGAAACTAGGGGAAGACACTCCGTGCCCGTCGCGACCCTCGATGTGGCAACGACCGCGGCTAACCAGAGCCGACCATCCTCGTGCGCCGCCGATCGCGATCGGTCGCGCCCGATGTCCACCCAATGGTCCGGTCCCGCTCGGGGCCTCAAAGGGGGGAACCCATGAGCTGGTCACGAACGTCCCAGCGCTGTGCGTCTCGCGCGTTCGTCCTGACCGCCACACTGACCGCGGCCCTGGCCACGCCGATCCTCTTCGCTCCAGACGCCCACGCCCAGCCGACCAGCCCGGCCACCCAGTCGGCCGCGCCGACCTACGGGACGGTCTCGCCGACCAGCGGAACCGGATCGCCGACCGGGACTGCCTCACCCACCGGGACGGGCTCGCCCTCACCCACCGGCACGGCGAGCGCCGTACCCGGCGCGGCGGGCGCGCGGTGCCCGACGTTGCCGGAGGTCTCCGGCCCCCTGAAGACCTGGCAGTCCGTCGCCAACCTGCCCTCGGCGCGTGCCCATCTGGCCACGACCACCGCCTGCGACGGAAAGATCATCGCGATCGGCGGTGAGACCACCAGCAGTGCGGCCGGTGGCGCAGGCGGTGCCGGTGGCGCGGGCGGCACCGGGTCGCCGACCGGGTCGCCGACGACAAGCCCCACCGCGACCACGTCCTCCCCCACCGGGTCACCCCAGACCGGCGGTCCGACGACACCGACGACCGGCCCGGCCGGTGGCGGGACGGGGACACCTGGTGTACGGCTGACCCCGGCCGCCTTCAACGGCGACATGCCCACCGACATGCCGACCGACATGCACGGCTCGCCCGGTAACGACACAACGACGCCCACCACGACGTCGCCGGGCTCGACGACGACGTCCACCGGCTCACCGACGTCGTCGGCCAGCGCCTCGCCGGGCACCGGCGGCGCCGGCGGTGCGGCCGTGTCACCCCGCGCGGGCACGCCGGTGGACGACGTCCAGGTGTTCGACCCGAAGAGCGGCGCCTGGTCCAACGGGCCATCGCTGACGACCGCGCGTACCCACCCGGCCGCCGCCACCGACGCGAACGGGAACGTCTACGCGATCGGTGGGCGCACCGGTGACGACGCCACCCCGACGGACTCCGTCGAGGTCTACTCACCGTCGAGTGGCTCCTGGACCAGCGGGCCCTCGCTGCCGAAGCCGATGGGCGACCCCAGCGCGACCCGCGGCACCGACGGAAAGATCTACGTCCTCGACTCCTCGACGCTGGCCATTTTTGACCCGGGCAGCAAGAGCTGGTCCACGGCCGCGGCTCCGCCCTCGGCCACTGCCTCGCCCGCGCTGGCAAGCCTGCCGGACGGCCGGATCCTCGCCGCCGGTGGAAGTGCGTCGGGCAACGGCAACAAGGCCTCGTCCGACGCCTACGCGTACACGCCGGGCTCCGGTGGCGCGCCCGGTGGTTCCTGGGTTCAGGTAGCCGACCTGCCGACCGGTGTCTCGGACGCGGCGGCGGCGACCGGGCCGGATGGCCGGGTCTATGTGACCGGTGGCCGGGACAGTGACGGGAAGGTCGTCGGCGACACCCAGGTCTTCACCCCGGACGACGACAAGTGGTCGGCCGGCCCGAGCGGGGCCCTGTCGACCCGCGCCGACGCAGGCGCGGCGACCGGTGGTGACGGTCACGTCTACCTGACCGGCGGTACCTCCAGCTCCGGTTCCGCACTGGATTCCACGGCATCGCTGAGCGAGTGACCCGCCCGCCGATCCTGTGAGGATCTTCTGAAGTAAGATCATCTGACGGCGCTGTTCTCCCGGGTGGTCCTCCCGGGAGAACAGCGCTGACGCGTACGCCGGGCCCCGTCGCGGCAGTCGGCCCGACCCGGGCACCCGACGCGCGCCTACGCTGATGGGTGGCCCCGTCGGGTACCGAAAGCCACAAAGCGCGCCAAGCATGACATTCTGGTCGGTCATGCAGGACACCGGAACCGTTCGCGTCGACTTCGTCTACCACACCGGTGTCGGACGCCGGATCGCGGACGAGGCACGGCTCGCCGGCGGCTGGGACGAGCAGGGGCGGCCCGCCGCCGCGTGGTCGACGACGGCGATGGAGCGCTTCGTCGCCGAAGACGGCACCGCCGCCTTCCGCGCCTCGGTCACGCTGGACGCGAGTACCTCCTGGACCGTCGACTGGGGTGTGTGGCTGGTCCGTCCCGACGGCTCGCGGGTGTGGGGGATCCCCGCGGAGCTGGCGGACGCACAGGTCACGACGCAGGTCCGCCAGCTGCGGCTCGAGCCGCAGGACGGGCCGGTGGCCCAGGCCGAGTTCCGGCTCGCGACGCACCGGCACAACGGAGCACGACGCCTGGTCCGCGACACCGGCGGCGAGGTCGACGCCGTCATCGGGGCCGGCATCGGGCTCGGCACCACCAGCATCAGCGCCAGCGCCGGCGCCGGCGCCGAGGCGGCTGAGCGGATCCGGTTCCGGGTCTGGGCGCCGCACGCGCGTGGCGTCGAGGTGGCCTTCGCCGGGCCGAGCGGCTACATCGCCGACGACGGCCGAGGCGAGGACGACCAGCTCACCAGGCTGCCGATGCGCGCGGTGGCTGGCGGCTGGTGGGAGGCCGCCGCCCCCGGCTTCACCGACTGGGTCGGCCGGCGCTACGCCTACCGCATCGTGCGCGACGACGGCTCGGTGGCCTGGCGGTCCGACATGTACTCGACGCGCCAGTGCGGCGCTGGTGACGTCGACCCGTGCGGCGCCCCCTACGACGGGCCGGCCCACGAGCTGGACGGCGCCGTGAGCTGCTCGGTCATCGTCGACACCCGCGACGACGCCCGGTTCTGGGCGGACGAGTTCGACCCGACGCGGCCCGTCCCGCGCCGCGTCGAGGACCTGGTCATCTACGAGCTGCACGTGGGCTCGCTGGGGTTCGGCCGCACCGCGGCCGGTACCTTCGCCGACGCCACGGCCCTGCTGGACCACCTCGTCGACCTGGGGGTCAACGCCGTCGAGCTGATGCCCATGTTCGAGTTCAGCGGGACGAGATCCTGGGGCTACGGCAGCTCGCACCTGCTCGCCGTCAAGCAGAGCGCGGGTGGACGGGAGGGGCTGCGGGGATTCGTCCGCGCCTGTCACCGGCGCGGGCTCGCCGTGCTCATGGACGTCGTCTACAACCACTACAGCCCGAACGCCCAGCGCTGCGCCTGGCAGGTCGACAGCACGGCCGCGAGCCGGAACATCTACTACTGGTACGAGGGCGCCGAGACCGACCACCCCCACCCGGACGGTGGCTACCTCGACAACATCTCCTCCGGCTGGGCTCCGCGCTACCACGACGAGAACGTCCGCGCGCTGTTCATCGCCAGCGCGGTGGCGCTGCTCGACGACTTCCACATCGACGGGCTGCGGGTCGATCAGACCACCTCGATCCACGCCTACAACAGCCTGCACGCGGACGGGAGCCCCGTCGGCGCCGCGAACATCGCCGGGCGCAAGTTCCTGCGCGAGCTGTGCCAGACCCTGCGTGTCGTCGACCCGCAGGTGATGCTCATCGCGGAGGACCACTCGGGCTGGGCCGAGGTGACCAGACCCGCCGAGGAGGGCGGGCTCGGCTTCGACGCACGCTGGTACGTCGACTTCTACCACCACCTGATCGGCGACAAGGGTGAGGGACCGGAGTACGCGAAGCTGCTGCACACCGCCGGTCGCGACCAGCACGGCCCGCTGGCGATGGGCCGGTTCGGTGCCGCCCTGACGGCAGCGGCGGACAACGCCGTGGTCTACACGGAAAGCCACGACGAGGCGGGCAACGCCGAGCAGACCGCGCGCAACATCCTCGTCGCCGTCGACCACGCCCCGCTCGACGGCGAGACCGCCTGGTTCGCCCTCGCCCGGCTGCGGTGTGTCGCCGCGCTCACGCTGCTCTCCCCCGGCACGCCGATGTTCCTGATGGGCGACGAGGTGGGTGCCGACCAGGCGTTTCTCCACGACTCGTTCACCGAGGCCAAGGAGGACCTCGCCGGGCTGCGCGCGAACCGCGGCGCCGGCCAGTTCGCCTGCTACCAGGCACTCGTCGCGCTGCGGCTGGGCAGCCCGGCGCTGCGGTCGCGGTCCGTCGAGGTGGTGGCGGCCGACGACCCGGCCCGGCTGATCGTCTTCCGCCGCTGGGACGCCGGCGAGGAGTTCCTCGTGGTGGCGAGCCTGGCCAACGAGCCCGCGCCCGGCCGCACGCTGTCGCACCCGTCGCTGGCCGGCCGGCGATGGAAGCCGGTGCTGGACACCGACGCCGTGGCCTTCGGCGGCCGCGGCGCCCGGCGGGAGCGGGCACTGTCCGCACGCGGGGAGTCGCTCCGGCTCGACGTGGCGGCCGTCAGCGTCCGCGTTTACCGCAGGCGCACGACAAGTTCACACCATGGACGTCCCTGGCGGCGGTGGGCGGGCAAGCTGGGCTGGTGACCACACCGCCGGCCGAAGCCGCCAGCGTCCGCGGAGGAGGCCCGTCGGTGATCGAACGTTTCGTGCTCTGCTCGCGTGGCTGCCAGCACTGGGGTGCGCTCGGCGCCGCCGGTGTGCTGCTGCGGGCAGCCGCCGACCCGGATCCGAGGTATCTGCTCGTCCTGCGCCATCCCCGGTCGCATCAGGGCGGCACCTGGGCGCTTCCCGGCGGAGCGCTTCTGCCCGGCGAGTCCGCCCTGGCCGGGGCGTTGCGGGAGGCCGAGGAGGAGCTCGGCCCGCTGCCGGCGCACATCCCCCGTGCACACCCGCCCGCCCGCGCATACGTCGACGACCACGGGCAGTGGTCATACACGACGCTGGTGCTGGATATCGGCACGATGTTCGAACCCTCCGCCGCCAACTGGGAAACCGCGGACTGGACCTGGGTCTCGGCCCGCCACGCGCTGACGATGCCACTGCTGCCCGCGCTGCGCGCGGCCTGGCCGGCCCTGACCGACGCGGTCTGACACCGAGCCTGCGACGGCCGGGCGGCTCGGCTCGGCGCGTCGGCTCGGCGCGTCGGCTCGGCGCGTCGGCTCGGCGCGTCGGCTCGGCGCGTCGGCTCGGCGCCGCGTCCCCGGGCACCCGACACACCGCGGGCCCGCGCGGCGCCGGATGGGAAGGAGCCGCTCACCGGCGGTGTTGACTCACAGCATGCCGTTGACTGGTGAATACGAGCCAAGCCCCGCCGAATGGGTACGCAAGCAGGTCGAGGAGTACGAAAGCTCCGGCGGAACACGCGGCACCGAGCTGCGCGGCGTACCGGTGATCATTCTGACGACCCTGGGCGTGAAGTCGGGCAAGATACGCAAGAGCCCGCTGATGCGGGTCGAGCACGAGGGCCACTACGCGGCGGTCGCCTCCCTCGGTGGCGCGCCGAACCACCCGGTGTGGTTCCACAACATCGTCGCCCATCCGCAGGTGGAGCTGCAGGACGGGCCGATCCGCCAGGACATGGTCGCCCGTGAGGTCACCGGGGCGGAAAAGGCACTCTGGTGGGAACGCGCGGTCGCGGCCTGGCCGGACTACGCGGATTACCAGAAGAAGACCGAACGCGAGATTCCGGTGTTCGTCCTGGATCCCGTCCAAACCGGGTGACCAAACAGGACGGGTAGCCGGAAAGCGACAGGACGCCTAACCGGCACCATTTCTTGCCACCCCGCTCCGTTACCACAGAATTCCTTGGCTGGACCGCCGGCGGAGGCGATCTGGAGTAGCGTTCACGTCGCCTTGCCGAACCATTCGGCGAAGGATTGATGAAACACGAGAGGGGATCAGCGAGAATGGACCAGCAGCAGCGTCAGCAGGTCGAGCAGCAGCTGCGTCGGAACTGGAGCCAGATCCGCTACCGGATCCTGGACCAGTTCGGCCAGGTCAGCACCGCCGACCTTGACGCCGCCACCAGCGTCAACGACCTCGTTGCGCGGATCGCGGACAAGACCCACCACAGCGAGCGGTACGTCCAGAACCGCCTGCAGGAGCTCGCCGGTGTCGGCGCCGGCCAGAACCTCTCCGGTGGTGACCGCCTCGGCGCCAACATCGGCCAGGTCGGCCAGCAGGGTCAGCCGTTCGGCGCTCAGTAGTCCGACTGCCGGCCGGCAGCCTGCACTCCGGCTGCCGGCCGGCAGTTCACTGAACCTTCTCCACCGTCGAACCGGACTTCACGGCATCACTGGCCGCGAACCGTGAGATGGAAGGTTCACAGTTCGGCTCCAGGTCCGGCTCGCCGTCAGGCGGTCCGCCGGACAGATCGATCCGCTACTTGGTGCGTGTGTCAACACATGGTTCACACGCGCCAAGTAGTGCTCGAATCTCCAGAAGGCCGTCGATCAGCTCGAGTGTCGCTGCGTCACGCGGGAGCCGTCGCAGCTCATCGAGCATCGCGTCGGTCTCCTCCACGGTCGGGACGCCGTCAATCGACGCCGCCAGCTCAACAATCGCGGCCATGATCCCACCATCTTCCGGATCCGTAGCGCGTACCGCGCGTCCGAATAACCCTGGTCGGCATGATGCCAGATGGGTGCTCATCGGGCATTACGCAGGTGTCAGGTCCGTTCGGCAGCCAGCGAGACGATCCCCCAATCCCGATCTCCGCGAACAGGCCACCATGCACGCGACGTCCACGGCCAGGTCGTACGAGCGAGGAGCCAACCGCTTTCCGTGGCCTTTCTGTTACGTGTCGACCGGAAGCCCACGTGCTCGTATCGGTGTAGTTACCCGCTCAGCACGTCATCAAGCTCACACCGAGAAATGCCTCGGCCCCGGTGGAGGCCCGCGGCGAGAAAGGCGCGGCCGGGCGTCGGCCGGACCGGGGTGACGAGCGCGGCCCGCGTGAGAGAACCAGCTCCCGGCCCGGTGGCCGGACCCGTCCGCCCGGCCGCGGGAGGGTCCGGGGAACATCGGTCCCGCACAGATCGTCGTTCAGACGACGAAACGTCTCTACGAAGCGGGGTCCACCGATGCCGTACTTCGACCTGGGGGTCGAGACGAGGCTGTTCTTCACCGACGACCCCGCCCAGGACGCTGACGACCCGGCGGCCGAACCGCTGCTCCTGATCCACGGCTGGTGCTGCGACTCGCACGACTGGAACGCCCAGATCCCCGACTTCCTCAGCCACCACCGGGTGATCTCCTTCGACCTGCGCGGGCACGGCCGCTCCACCGGTTCCAAGGGCCTGCGCCCGAGGGTGCTCGCCGCGGACGTCGCCGCGCTGCTGCGCCAGCTCGGCATCACCGGGAGCGCCAGAGGCTCTGGGGGCACTGGGAATGCCGGGAGCGCTGGGGGCCGGGTGGTGGCGGTCGGGCACTCGCTGGGTGCCATGGTGGCCAGCGCGCTGGCCGTCGAGAACCCCGAGCTCGTCCGCGGCGTGGTCGCCGTCGAGCCGGCGTACGGCCTCACCGAGGCAGAGGTCGAGCGGACCGCGCGGACGTTGGGTGACCTGGGCGCGCCGGGCACCCAGCAGCGGTTGTTGCGGTACCTGGCCGCGCTCGCCGGCCCCGAGGCGCCCCGGCCGCTGACGACCTGGCACCGGCGCCGGGCGATGGGGGTGCCGCTCGACGTCGCCCAGGCGGCGCTGGCCGGGATGTGGCTGGCCGAGGACCAGTTCGGCAGCCGGGAGCGCAGCACCGCCTACCTGCGCGGGCGGTCCTGCCCGGTGCTGGCGGTCTACTCCGAGCGGCAGGGCGACCGGGCGGACTGGGAGCGCGGCCTCGCCACCGGCCCCTGCGACGAGGTGCATCAGCTGCCCGGCGGCCACTGGCTCCACCAGGAGCATCCCGACCTGTTCAACTCGCTCGTCCTCGGCTGGATCGACCGGCTGCCCGCCACCGATCGCTCGTCCCGCACCCGGGCCCGGTGTTAGCTTCACTTGGCGTGGAGCCTGTGACGTCCGAAGTGTCGGCGGAGAGTCCCGCGTTATCGCACCAGCCGTGCGGCTACCTGGCTCGGGCCTGGTGGGGCGACGTGCTGGTGGCCGAGTCCCGGGCCGCCGTCCGGGTGCGGGAGGCAACCGAAGATCCCGTTCTCTACTTTCCCCCCGCCGACGTGCGCATCGAGGCCCTGCACAGCGAGGGCCGCGCCATCACCTGCCCGGTCAAGGGCCAGGCACGGCTGTGGACGCTCGAAGGCAAGGTGCAGGCCGGCTCCCGGGACTGGCATGACCCCGGCGGCGTGATCTCCGTCGACGGGCGCGACGCCGTCTGGGCCTTCTCCCAGCCCGCTCCCGGGCTGGAATGGCTGACCGATCTGGTCGCTTTCGACCACGACCGGGTGCGGGTCGAGGTGGTCGACGCCGGCCCGGGTTCGGACGAACGCGACACCACGATCAAGCGGTTCCCCACCTGGGGTGACGCCGCGGACCTGATCGACATCATGAACGTGCGCCCGGCCGGGGACCGCCGGTACGTCAGCACCACGCTGGCGGGCGCGCGGCGGCCGGTCGTCGAGGCCAGCCAGATGCTCGGGCAGGCGATCGTGGCGGCGGGCCGCCACGCGCCCGAGCGCAGGGTCGTCTCGGCGCACATGGTGTTCTACCGGGCGGCGGACGCCCGGGAGCCGCTGGAGTTCGAGATCGACGAGCTCAGCGCCGGCCGCAGCTTCTCGACGCTGGCCGTACACGTCTCGCAGGGTGGGCGCCGCCGCGCGAGCGGCACGCTGCTGCTCGACGTCACCGCCCCGGACGTCGTCCGCCACCAGGCCGCCACCGAGCCGTGCGCGGGCCCCCACGACAGCGAGCCGTACGACATGTCCGTCACCGGGCGGGACATCCGGATGGTCGACGCGGCGTACACCGACGACCCCGACGCACCGGTCGGCCCGCCGGTCATCGACACCTGGGTCCGGTTCCGGGACGTCCCGGCGGACCCGCCGCTGCACGCCGGGCTGCTCACCCAGTTCACCGGCCACATCTCGATCGCGGCCGCGCTGCGTCCGCACGCCGGGGTCGGGCAGAGCCAGGCCCACCGCACGCTGTCGACGGGGATCAACGCGATCGGCATCTCCTTCCACGCCGCGGTGCGCGCGGACGAGTGGATGCGTTATCACCACCTGTCCACGTTCGCCGGCGACGGGATGACCCACTCGGAATGCCGGGTGCACGACGAGGCGGGCGCGCTCGTCGCGTCGTTCACCGTGGACGCCATGCTGCGCCCCTTCGCCCAGAAGGCCCACGCGGCGGACGACCGGCTCGCACTGTGAGCCTGCCGGCGGGGCGGGCGGGGCGGGCTACCGGCCGGCCTGTTCGGGCGTGGTGACCGAGGGCAGGTCCTGGTAGCGCGCGGCCCGCTTGTCAAACCTGGCCTGGACGGACTCCGCCACCTCGCCGGGCTGGAAGGCACCGCCCTGCCAGGTGGCGGTGTAGGCCAGCCCGTCCGCGACGGTGTGGTCCCGTGCGTGCAGCAGCAGCTCCTTGCTGCCCCACACCGCGACCGGGCTGTTCGCGACGATCTCCGCGGCGATCTCGCCGACGCCGCGGAGCATCGCGTCCCGGTCCGGGAACACCTGGTTCACCAGACCGGCGGCGAGGGCCTGATCGGCGGGCAGCCGGCGCCCGGTGTAGACGAGCTCCCGGGCGAGGCCGTCCGGGATGACCCGTGGCAGGCGCTGCAGCGTCCCGAGATCCGCCGGAATTCCGATCTTGGTCTCCTGGACCGTGAAGAAGGCGTCCGCGGTGGCGTACCTCATGTCGCAGGCGGTGATCAGGTCGACGCCACCGCCGATGCACCCGCCCTGTACCGCGGCCAGCACGGGGACCCGCAGCCGTTCCAGGGCCGTCAGGGCTTCCTGCATCCGCAGGATCAGCGACCGGCGGGCGAGGTTGGCCCGGGCCGGCTCACCGTCGGCGAAGAGCTCGGCGCTGCCGAAGGCGGCCAGGTCCAGACCCGCGGTGAAATGCCGGCCGGTGGACGCCACGACGAGCGCGCGGACGGCGCCGTCCGCACCGAGCCGGGCCAGCGCCTGCGGGAACTCGTACCAGAACTCCGGCTGGAACGTGTTGAGCTCGTCCGGCCGGGAGAGCACCAGCCAGGCGACCTGGTCGACGATGTCGATCTCGAAGTTTCGGCTACCCACGGCTGACTCCCTGACTCCCCGCAAAGGCACGGACGGCGAACGTTTCACACTCTCCCGGTGGCGGCCCAGGGCTCCTCCCGGTGGCGGCCCCGGGCTCCCGGTCACGCGGCCGCGGCCGGCCCGGGCAGGAGCGAGGCGAGAGCGGGCACGAAGACCAGCGACCGAAGCGTGTCGTTGAGATGCGTGCAGGTGCTTGTACCCCGCAGCTGCGCCCGCACCACGTCGCGCACGTCGGCGGCGGCGACGCCGGCCAGGCGGGACGCGCTCGCCGCCGCGAACGGGCATTCCACCCAGGGCAGGACCCGGGGATACGCCGTGATCTCCGTGAGGACACCGCTGGCGAGATCGAGCCGGGCCGTGACCGTGTACTCGTGGATGACCGTCTCGGGCCCGCCGTCGGACTGGTAGCTGTCCCGGAAGAACAGGTCCACGTCGGCGGCGCCCGGCACGGCCAGGGAGCGCACGACGTCCAGGCGGCGGTGCCGGCGCATGCCGTGCGGCGGCAGCGGCGGCAGCTCGTGCCAGCCCTGCGGGTCGTCGGGGCGGACGAGCGGCGGGGTGGCCGGGCCGGTCACCATCGGCGGCATACCCTCCCGCTCGATGTTCTCGATGATCGTCCCGCCCTGGACCCAGCCGGCGCACTGGTCGGCCTGGGCCAGCAGGAAACGCCCGCCGGGCAGGACATACCCCATCCGGCTCACCGCGTAGCCCGAGATGAGCCCGACCACGGACACGTCGTCCAGCATGGCCGCGAGCAGCGGCAGCCTCTGGTCGAGCTCGGGCAGCAGCTCCGCGAGGCGGCGGCGGAACCCCGACGTGCCCCCGGTGGCCACCAGCTGGCGCAGCGCCGGCACGGCCGGGTCGGCATCGAGGCGGCGGATCTCACGCGCACCGGAGGAGGCGAGCTCGAGGTGGAAGCGCGCCGCGTCGCCCTGCGCGGCCAGGCCGTCAGGCGCGGTGACCAGGTCCCGGCCGCGGCCGACGAGGTGCAGGTCCCCGTCGGCCCCGTCCGGGTGCAGCGCGTCGATCGTGATCGTGCGCCGGACCGAGCCGGGACGGCGGACCGGGCTTCCCACCACCGGGTCGTGCAGACCCCGGCGGGGATGCAACGGCGGCTCGGCGGGAGGCGGGTCCACGAACTGCCAGCTCACAGCGACGGTCTCCCTCCGGGCCGGCCGGGACGGGTCAGCGGCGTTCCGGACGGGTCAGCGCGCGGCGTCCAGGACGGCGGGCCAGTGCGCCTTGTTCGAGCCGCCCGCGTCGTAGAGGGTCGTCCGGGCGTAGACGCCGCCGATCTTGGCGACGAGACCGCGCCCGACCTCCTCCGGCGAGCCGATCACCGAGAACTCCGCCAGCATCTCGTCGGTGATCAGCCCCGCCATGTCGTCCCAGCGGCCCTGCTTGGACAGCGCCGTCAGCTCCGGCTGCACGTCACCCCAGCCGTGCAGCTCGAGGACGGAACGGTAGGCCGGGGTGGAGCCGTAGAAGGCGATCTGCTTCTTCGTCGCCGCGACGGCCCGGGCCATCTCCTCGTCCGTCCGCCCGATCGTGACGAACGCCGGCCCGCAGACCGTGAAGCCGTCCAGGTCACCGCGGCCGGCCCGGGCGCGACCGCGCAGCAGCGCCGGAATGGTCACTTCCTCGATATAGCGCATGGTGCTGAACGGATGGACGAAGAATCCGTCGGCGACCTCGCCGGCGACCTCCGTCATGCCCGGGCCGACGCCGGCGAGAAAGACGGGGGGCGGGCCGAACGCATGGGGTTTCGGGGTGAAGAACGGCGTCATGAGCGTGTGGGTGTAGAAGTCGCCGCGGAAGTCCAGCTTGGTGCCGTTCTGCCAGCAGTCCCAGATCGCCCGGACGGCGAGGATGAGCTCGCGCATCCGCGCCGCGGGATGCGACCACGGCATGGAGAAACGCCTTTCGATGTGCGGCTTGATCTGTGAGCCGAGCCCGAGGACGAACCGCCCCTCGCTGTACTGCGCCAGGTCGTAGCCCAGGTTCGCCAGCGTCATCGGGGTTCGCGCGAAGGCGATCGCGATCGACGTCCCGACGGTGATCGAGTCGGTCACGATCGATGCCTGCAGACACTGGAGGAACGGGTCGTGGCTGGTCTCCCCCACCCAGGCCCCGGCGTAGCCGTCCTTCTCGACCTCGACCGCGGAGCCTGCGGTCACGGCGATGTCGTCCGACAGGTTGTAATCGATCTTCATTGCTGCTCCTCGCCCCGATCCACCGCCGGCCACCGATCCTCAGGTTGGCGTCCCCGCACCGATGTAGGCAACCGATCCAGGCCCCCTCGACAAGTCACATAACAGGTCGCATCGATCTCGTAACGCACGGTATGAAATCCGAAGCCTCCGGGCACGGGTGAGGGAGAACCCGCACACGACAACCACCCTGCTGGAGGGATGACTTCATGAGTGCATCAGGCGATCGTGGCCACGATCTTCGCGGCCACGGCCACGATCTTCATGGCCACGCCTTTCACGAGCATGGCCGCGGCCGTGGCCACGGCGGCGCGTCCGGTGGTGCGGGAGCGGGCCAGGACCTGGGCGCCAAGGCCATGGGGGCGCTGCTCCCGCTGGGCATCGGCTGGCTGCTGTTCGCACTGGCCATCCCGATGTTCGGACTGACCACCGGCAAGTCGATCGCCGTCCTGCTCGGGATCACACTGCTGCTGGGTGCGCTCAGCGAGCTGGTCACCGGCCTGGCTTCCGGCGTCTCCTGGCGGCCCACACACGCGGCCCTGGCCGTCGCGCTGGCCGCCGGCGGCATCGTGGCGCTCGTCTGGCCCAGCCCGACACTGGCCGTGGTCGCCCGGATCGCCGCCTGGTCACTGCTGGCCCTCGGCATCCACGCCCTGGTGTCGGCGTTCTCGCAGCGGCAGGCAGCGCATGGGGGTACCTGGTGGGCTCCGCTGACCATCGGCGCGTTCTCGGTCGCGATGGCGTTCTGGGCCGCGACCCATCACCATCCCACGTACTCGCTGGTCGTCCTGTGGGTCGCGCTCACCGCGCTCGTGATCGGTCTGACCAAGTTCGCCGCGACCATGCGCTCCGCGGACGGTGAGGAGCCCCGCCTGGACACCCTCATGCACAGCGGCTTCAGCGGGCGGGCGGCCGCCGGCGCCGCCCGGGCCGAACAGCAGCCGCACATGGACCCGGCCGCACCCACCCGCGGCGGCGGCGGAAGCTGAGATCGCAGGCTGCGGACGCCACGGCGGCCGGCGGTGCGCATGCGCAGGCACGCGCACGCCGGCCGCTCGGGTCCCGCGCAGCCGGTCGATCCGGCTTCGCCTGGTTCGTCTCGCCGATCCGTTGGTTCGTCTCGCCGATCCGTCGTCGCCGATCCGTCGTCCGTCACATCTGACGAGCGCCGGACAACGGCGGTCGCCTAGTCTCCTTGACGACGTTCGGGTGGCGACGGATCAGACCAGACCAGGGCCAAATCACTGAGGCGGGCAGCGTGACGACGGAAACCGACGACCGCGAGATTCTGACCGAGATCCGCGACGGGGTCTGTGTCATCACCTTCAACCGCCCGAAGGCGCGCAACGCGATCACCGCGACGATGGGCCCCGCCTACGCGGACGCACTGCGCGCGGCGGACGACGATCCGGCCGTCCGCGTGATCGTCGTGACCGGCGCCGGCCCCGGCTTCTGCTCCGGCGCCGACCTGGACGTGCTGCGCGGCGGGCCCGAGATGATCAAGAAGTTCGTCCCGGCCCGGGAGGACCTGCCGACGCTGGCCATGCGGCTGCGCAAGCCCGTGATCGCCGCGATCAACGGTGCCGCCGTCGGCATCGGCTTCGCCTACATGCTGGGCAGCGACATCCGGTTCGCGGCCGAGTCGGCGAAGATCGCGACCGCGTTCTCGCGCCTGGGGCTCGCCGCCGAGTACGGCGTCTCCTGGCTGCTCCCGCGGGTGATCGGCGTGCAGGCCGCGATGGACCTCCTGCTCAGCGGGCGGACCATCGACGCCCAGGAGGCGGCGGCCATCGGCCTCGTCCACCGGGTGGTCCCGGACGGCACCGTGCTCGACGCCGCCCTCGCCTACGCGGCGGACCTGGCGGCCAACTGCTCGCCGTTCTCGTTCGCGACCATCAAGAAGCAGGTCTACGCCGACCTCGACCGCTCCGCGGACGACGCCCTCACCGATACGCTCCAGCAGATGGACATCGCCTTCGACGGCCCGGGACTCGCCGAGGCGCTCACCGCACGTACCGAGAAGCGGCCCGCGGTCTTCGACGCCCTGCCCGCGCGAGACTGAGGCACCGCCCCGAGCGGACCGGGACCGACCGGGACCGAGCAGGACCGACCAGGACCGGCCAGGAGCAGGACTGGAAGAGCCTGACCGGCCAGGGCTGGCGGGGAGGGCCGGGCAGCCCGGTCGGTCAAGGGGCGAGCGGCTCGGATCGGCGGGCCGCAGGCTGCAGGCGGCTGGTGGCTCCGGTCGCCCTGGAGGCCACGGCGCGGCACCTAACCTCGGCGTTTGTGACCACCTTTCTCCTCAGCGTCCACGTCCTCGCCGCGATCATCGCCGTCGGCCCGGTGACGGTCGCGGCGAGCATGTTCGCCCCGGCGGTGCGGTCGGCGCTGCGTGAGCCCGACCCCCGGGCCGTGGGAGTGGTCAGCACCCTGCACCGCATCTGCAACGTGTACGCGGCGATCGGCATCGTGGTGCCGATCCTCGGGCTGGCCACCGCCATGAGCATGGGCGTGGTCGGCGACCCCTGGCTGGTGGCCTCGATCGTGCTCACCGGGATCGCCGCGCTCGTCCTCGCGATGGCGGTGCTCCCCAGCCAGCAGCAGCTGATCGAGCAGGTCCGGACGTCCCCGGGATCGGCGGTGAGCACCACCCGGGTCGCCGTGACCAGCGGCCTGTTCAGCCTGCTGTGGACGGTGGTCACCGTGTTGATGATCGCCCGGCCGGGCTCGACGACCGGCGTCTAGCCCCAACGGTGGGCGGAGGTGTTCGGTCGCCCGGGCAGCCCGGCAGCCCGGTTTGGCGAGTCGCAAGAGTGAACGATTTTGGTCGCTCCAACGACCAAAATCCTTCTTTCTTGCGGGTCGCCAGGCGACACCCCACCCCTTTTGTCCCTCTTGGGATGAATTGTCGGCACCGCAGGGCGGTGCGGATCCGCGACGCTCCCGAGGGACCGCCCTGCCGCTTGCCCGGAACCGGTCAGCAGGGCCGGGTCGGTGGCGGTGGGGTGTCCAGCCGGTCGAGGACCTGGCCGCAGATCGCGGTGAGCTGGTTCAGCTGCTCCCGCGAGAGTGCCTCAACCACAAGGTCACGGACGGTCTCCACGTGGCCGGGAGCGGTCGCGGCGAGCTTCTCGAAACCGAGGTCGGTCAGGATCGCGTTGGTGACCCGCCCGTCGGCGGCGCACGGGAAGCGCCGCACCCAGCCCTTGTCCTCCAGGCGTTTGACGGCGTGCGAGAGCCTGGACAGCGACCCGCAGGTGAACTCGGCGAGCCGGGCCATCGCCAGGGTCCGGTTCGGCGCCTCGGAGAGACCGACGAGCACCGAGTACTCGAAGTGGCTCAGGCCCGCGTCACGGCGAAGCTGCGCGTCGAGGGCCGCGGGCAGGCGCGTCATGACGTTGATGAGGCCTCGCCAGGCGGTCCGTTCGCTGTCCCGGAGCCAACGCGGCTCGGCCGGGGTCACCCGACCGCCCGCGCCGGCCGCCGGCTCTCTGCCGCCGTCCATGCCATCCAGCCTATGATTTGCGCTGGCATTCCGACTTTTTACCCGGACCTTTCGGCTGAACCCGCCCGGCCGCGCACGATCGCAGCGTGGCGGCAGCATGATCGCAGGGCTGACGGCACCGGAGGCGGGCATCCGGGAGGTAGGAGGCTCGGCGATGGCAGAGGCCATGCGGGATGAGGCCGTACGAGATGAGGCCGTGCGGGATCAGGGCCGTCCGGCACGCTGGCAGGCGGACGCCGTGCTCACCGACGGCGCGCCCGTCCAACTGCGGCCGGCGCTCGGCACCGACGCGGCCGGCCTCGCCGCGTTGTACACCGGCCTGACCGAGGCCGAGGCCGCGGGCCTGCCCGCCCCGTGGGACGACGAGCAGACGTCCGACGCCCTCGCGAAGCGACTCACCGACGACGACCACCGGGACCATCTGGTGGTCGTCGCGATCCTGCGCGGCCGGCTGGTCGGGGCGGCGGAGTACGTCCGGTCGGGCGCGCGCCCGGGCCCGGCCCGGGTCCGCCTGGTCGTGCGGACGGGGTACCGGCGCCGGGGTGTGGGGCCGCTGCTGCTGGAGCACCTGACCGCGGCCGCCGGCGATCTGGGCGTTCGGCACCTGGTCGCCGACCTGCCCAGCAGCAACGACCACGCCCAGCGGGTCTTCCAGGCCGCCGGGTTCGTCCCCGACGACGCTCCCGACGACAGTTCCGACACCGGCACCGACAGCGGCAGCCGCGGCGACACCAGCGGCAGCAGCGACACCAGCGCGAGCGGCAGCGGCAGCGGCAGCGGCAGCGGCAGCGGGCGGATCATCCGGATGGCGTTCTCGACCGCCCAGGCGCCGCGGGCGCGGGGCATCTCACGGGCGTTGGAGCAGCGCGCCGAGGCACGCAGCATCGCCCGGCTGCTGAACCCTCGGGCGGTCGCGGTCATCGGCGCCGGCAGGCGACCGGGAAACGCGGGCCACGAGGTGTTCCGGAGGCTGCTGTCCAGCGACTTCCACGGCCCGGTCTACCCGGTCAACCCGGCGGCCCGGCAGATCGCCTCGGTCTACGCCTATCCCGACGTGCGCGAGATCCCGGACCCGGTCGACCTGGCGGTGATCGCGCTGCCCGCGGCCCAGGTCGCCGACGCCGTCCGCGCCTGCGCGCAGAAGGACGTCCGGAACCTGATCGTCGTCTCGGCCGGCTTCGCCGAGGCCGGGGCCGATGGCCGGGCCCGCCTCGCCGAGGTGACCCGACTGGCCCGCGAGTCGGGCATGCGGCTGATCGGCCCGAACGCGATGGGTGTGATCAACACGGATCCGGCGGTCCGCCTGCACGCCACGTTCGCCGCCGGCTCGCCCCCGACCGGGCGGGTCGGTGCCTTCACCCAGTCCGGGGCGCTGGCCGGCACCTTTCTCACCGAGACGGCGCGGCGCTCGATCGGCCTGTCGACGTTCGTCTCCACCGGTGACCGTTCGGACGTCTCGGGCAACGACCTGTTGCAGTTCTGGCAGTCGGACGAGCGCACCGAGGTCGTCCTGCTGCACCTGCAGAGCTTCGGCAACCCCCGCAAGTTCGCCCGGATCGCCCGGCGGCTGGGCCGGCGCAAGCCGGTGATCGCGCTCAAGAGCGGCGGCAGCTCCACCGATCCGGCGCTGGACGCGCTGTTCACCAGCGCCGGCGTCATCCGGGTCGACACGCTGGGGCAGCTTTTCGACATGGCCGCGCTGCTGGTGTCCCAGCCGCTGCCGGCCGGGCGGCGGGTCGGCATCGTCGGGACGTCCAGCGCGCTGGCCGCTCTGGCGGTGGACGCCTGCCGCACGGCCGGACTCGACGTGGCAAGGTTCGGCCCGGCCACCACGGCCGCGTTGGGTGACCTGCTCGACGGCCAGGACGCGACGAACCCGGTGGACCTGGGCGCGATGGCCGCCCCGGACCGGTTCGAGGCGGCGCTGCGCACCGTCGCCGGCTCGGGCGACGTCGACGCCGTGCTGGTGCTGATCACCCCGCATCCCGCCGGCGACGAGCTGGCGCGGGCCGTGCGCGGCGTCGCCGCGGCGGGCCGCCTGCCGGTCGTCGCGTCCTTCCTCGGCCATGACGGGATCCCGGCCGCGCTGGCCGCCCGCCGGACCGGCCACGGCGCGGCTTCGGGCCACGCCTCGGCCCCGGATTCCGCCTCGACGCCGGGCCGCGGCTCGGTGCCGTCCTTCGCCTCGCCGGAGTCGGCGGCGTGGGCGATCGCCCGGGCCGCCGACCACGCGGCCTGGCGGGACCGTGACCAGGGCACGGTGCCCACCCTCGACCGGCTCGACCTGGGCCGGACGATGCGCGCGATGGACGGCGCGGCGATGGACGGCGAATGGCTGCCACCGGACCGGGTCACGGGAATCCTCGCCGGAGTCGGCCTCGCGGTCTGGCCGGCTGAACGGGTGGTCTCCGAAAGCCACGCGCTGGCCGCGGCCGAACGGATCGGGTGGCCGGTCGCCCTCAAGATCGCGGACGAGCGCTTCCGTGGCCGGCTGGACGTCGGCGCGGTGCGCCTGGGCATCGAGGGTCCCGGCGCGCTGGCCGAGGCGTGGCGCACCATCCGGGCCGCAGTCGGGCCGGGCGACATGCTGGTGCAGCCGATGGCCCCGGCTGGTGTCTCCACCGTGGTCCGCATGACCCATGACCCGGCGATCGGGCCGCTGGTGTCGCTGCGGCTGGGCGGAGCGGTCGCGGACCTGCTCGTCGACCCGCTGGCCCGCGCTCTGCCCCTCACCGACCGAGACGCCGCGGAGCTTGTGCGCGGCATCCGGGGCGCCGTCATGCTGGTCGGCACCGGCAGCACCGGCAGCACCGGCGGCACCGGCAGCACCGGCGGCACTGGCAGCACTGGCGGCTCCGGCAGCACAGGCGGCACGGGCGACGCAGGCGCCGCGGGTGGGACGGCGCCAGCCGATCTCGCCGCCCTGGAGGACGTGCTGCACCGGCTCGCCCGGCTCGCCGAGCGTGCGCCCGCCGTCGCCGAGGTGCTCCTCGACCCGGTGCTCGTCGGCCGCTCCGGTGTCGTGCTGCTACACGCCGGTGTCCGCCTGCTGCCGCCGGGGACCGACCCGGAGTCGCTGCCACGCCGGATGACCGGATCGGGCGTCGACTTCTTCCGCTGATGGGACTGCACTGGTTCCGTCAAGGCGCCGTTTTCTCCCGCTGGGGCGCCACTTCTCCCGGCCGGCGCAGTCCGCCGCGGGCTCAGGCCACCGAGTGGGTCACCGTGCAGGTGTACATGCCGGCGACCACGCTGGACGGGACGTTCACGATGAACGTGGGATTCCACGACACGGTGCTTTGCAGGATGTTGACCGTGACCGCGGAGAAGGCGGTGCGGGTGGTGCTCAGCGTGACCGCGTTGGCCGCCGTGGCCTGGCCCGGGGTGGTGAGCGAGAGCAGTCCCGTGGTGGCGGTGACGGGCCCGGACCAGTAGGACAGTTGGCTGGTCCCCACCGTCCGCTGGCTCCCCCCGGCACCGGTGGTGCAGCTCGTCGACGACACCGACGCCGTCCAGGTGCCGATCAGGTTCGTGCTTGTGACCGTGACGGTGCCGAGCGCCGCGGTGAGCGTGCCACTACCGACCGGCCGGGAGCCGAGGCTCTTCGAGGTCGGCACGGTGATGTCCAGCGCCGCCCTGGCCGGGGTGAGCCCGGCGCCGGACAGCACCAGCGTCGGCAGGACGAGTGCGAGCCACCGGCGTGCGGGTACGCGGCGGGTCCCCACCGGGCGGGATCCGCGGCCCGACAGACGGTTGCGCACCGCGCATTGGTATCGCGGGGACTGATCGCGGGCAAGGAAGCCCGCCGCGGCTCAAGGTCCGATTCGGGGGCGGATCCGGACCGGACGGGACTTCACGCACACCCGACCAGCCGATCAGGGCGGAACCGGGCCGCACTGGGCCGGCCTGGCCGGTTCCCCGCCGCTCATCCCCGAGGAGGCCTTTGACCAACGCCACTCGTGGTTACGGATAGTAGCCACCGTCGGTCCGGCGTGACTACGGTAGCGGCGCTCACGATCGGTAAACATCCCCGTCCTGGCAGCGAGTCAGGACCCGCGAACCACGGCGGCCTACCGCCGGGAACGGAGGTGCGGCTTGCGCAGGTCATCACTCGCGGTAGCCGCCGGCGCTACCGCGATCGTCGCCGCCGGGCTGGCGATCACCCCACCCGCCACCGCCGCGACGTCCGGCACGACCAGCGTCACGTTCACGTTGACCGGCGGGACTCTCGACATCGCCGTTCCGGGGCCGACGGAGGTGAACCTCGGCTCGTTCGCGGTCACCACGCCGACCGTGTCCGGCCCCCTCGGCAATGTGACCGTCACGGACTCGCGTGGTCTCGCGTCCGCGACGTGGATCGCGAGTGTCGCGTCGTCGGCGCTCGCGGGCAGCGGCGCGGCGGCGGGTGTCACCATCCCGGCGTCCGCCATCGCCTACGCCCCCGGAACGATTACGGCCAGTAATGTGTCGACCACGGGATCAGATGTGGCCGCGCTGTCTGGCACAGCACAGACAGCGGTGACGGCCACGGCTGGCACCGGCCTGAACACCGCGACCTGGAACCCGACGCTCACCGTCACGATTCCGCCGGCGTCCGCGGTGGCAGGCACCTTCACCGCGACAGTGACGCACTCGGTCGCCTAGCGGTCCGGTCGTCCGCCGCCGCGGGCGACCACGCGGGCGAGGGGGTGGGACGACGGAACAGCGATCTGGCCGGGCACTGCCGGGCCACACGGTCGCACGAACGATCATGGTTGTCGTGGCCGGTCTGCTGCTGGTCACGACCACCATGGGCGCTTCTCCCACGGCGCGGGCGAGCGACGACGGCTCGATCGGCGTCCGCCTCATGGAGGTCACCGACAGTCTGCGGCTCGACCCGCGTGCCCGGCAGTATCTGATCGATCATCTGGAGCCGGGCACGGTCATCGACCGGCACGTCGAGGTCGCCAACAACAGCGCCGAGCCGCGCCGGATCACCATCTACCCGGGTGCCGCGACAGTCGGGAAGGGCCACTTCTCCTTCGGTGACGGCCACGCCGCCAACGAGCTGACCACGTGGACCAGCGTCGACAAGGAGGTTCTCGAGGTCGCGCCGCACAGCGTCGACACTGTCACGGTCCGCGTCGCCGTGCCGACCGACGCCTCGCCCGGTGAGCACTACGGCGTCCTCTGGGCCGAGACAGCCAGCACCACGAACGACGACGGCGGCGTCGAGATGGTCAACAGGGTGGGCATCCGCATCTATCTCGACATCGGGCCGGGCGGACCCGCGCCGTCCGCCTTCACCATGTCGGACATCGTGGCCCGGCGTCTGGAGGACGGGCGACCCGCCATGATCACAACCGTCCACAACACGGGTGGACGGGCCCTGGACATCACCGGCGAGCTGCTCCTGACCGACGGACCCGGCGGCCTGCGGGCCGGCCCGTTCGACGCGAAGCTCGGGACGACCATCGCCCCGGGCGAAAGCGACCCGGTCACGGTCTTCCTGGATCCGCTGGTACCGGCCGGCCCGTGGAAGGCGACGATCACCCTGCGCAGCGGCCTGGTGGAGAACACCATCTCCGCGCGCATCCGCTTCCCCGATCGGCCCGGCACCCAGGCCGGCCCGGTGCGTGAGCGCCTCCTTCCCTTCCTTCCCCTGGACGGGCCGGCCGCTTTCGCGGCCGTCGCGGGCACCGGCATGCTCACCGCGGCGCTCGCCCTGCTCACGGGTCGCGCTGTCCGCCGCCGTGATACCGGCCGTGGCCGTGGTACCGGCCGCGGCCGCCACGCCCGCCGAGTCGGCAGAGGGCCCGAGGAGGGGTAGACCGCCCCGGTGTCCCTAGGGTCTTCAGGGATCGGACGGGCCGATGGGGACCGGACCGTGGACGACGGAGGGTGCTCCATGGATCTTGAACTGGCCGGCAGGGTCATCCTGGTCACCGGTGGCTCCGAAGGCCTCGGCGCGGCGCTCGTCCGCACCCTGGCCGCGGAGGGAGCGCGGGTGGCCTTCTGCGCCCGCCGCGCCGAGGCCCTCGACCAGCTCGCCGACGAGATCATGAAGGCCGGCGCGGCCGAGGCGGATGTGCTGCCCGTGGCCGCCGACGTCACCAGCCCCGCCGACCTGGAGCGGTTCACCGAGCTCGCCGTCGGCCGCTGGGGCCGGATCGACGGGCTGGTGAACAACGCCGGGCGCAGCGCCGCCGAGATGTTCGACACCCAGACCGACGAGATGTGGAGCGAGGACCTCGAGCTCAAGGTCTACGGCGCGATCCGGCTCATCCGGCTGGCGCTTCCGCATCTGCGCGCCGCCGGTGGCGGCAGCATCGTCAACACCCTCGCCGTGGCGGCGAAGGCGCCGGGAGCCGGATCGACACCCACCTCGGTGTCCCGGGCCGCCGGCCTCGCCCTGACCAAGGCTCTGTCGAAGGAGCTGGGCCGGGACGGGATCCGGGTCAACGCGGTGCTCATCGGGCTGTTGGAGAGCAGGCAGTGGGAACGGCGGGCGACCGAGCTCGGTGTCAGCACAAGCGACCTCTACGCCGACCTCGGCCAGAACTCCGGCATCCCGCTCGGGCGGGTCGGCGAGGCCCGGGACTTCGCCGACCTCGCCGCGTTCCTGCTCTCGCCGCGGGCGGCCTATCTCACCGGCGCCGGCATCAACCTGGACGGCGGGCTCTCCCCGGTGCACTGAGTGACCCGGTGAAGGGTGACCCGGTGAGGGGAGCCAGCCGGTGAGCGGATCGACCCGGTGGGCCGAGCCGCCGGGTGGGCCAGGTTGCCGGGTGAGCCAGGTCACCCGGTGCTCCGGGCCGGAATCTCGTAATTCGCAGGCTTAACCCGCGCCTACCCGGGAAGCAGGAAAAACGAGCAACACGATCACACCACCACACGGAGGACGACCGTGAGCCTGATCCACAGCCTGCTCGAAGGACTCGACGCCAGCGACCGGGAACGGACCGTCGGCCTGATCAACCGAAGCATCGCGGCGGACCTGGCCAGCGTCGCCGACGGTGCCGGGCCGACCCGGCAGGTCGACGTGGGCACGCGCAGCCGGGCCCGGCGCACGCGCTCGACGTCGGGATCGGGCGCACGCTCCGGGCGCTGAGCGCTCCCGTACCGGGGCGGCACGCACAGCTGCCCACGCAACAGAGAGAAACATCAGGACCACGCTGGACCGGCAACGATCCGGAAATTCGCCAATGTCACGCGCCCACACGGCGTGGGACTGTTCGAGATGTCCCTTTGCGGTACTAGGTTCTGGCCGTTCGGCCTCGCGCGTCGCGACGAGGGCCGTCCGCGGATCGCACCACGCGAGCCGTGCCACCCGACCGCAACCGCGCATCACCCACTGCGCGGGGGCGCCCCGCCGCAAGAGGGAAGATGCGTCTCGTTCACGCAGCCGACGTCCACCTCGACAGCCCCCTGCGCGGGCTGACCCGGCTCGGCGACGGCGACCTCGCCCAACTGCTCCGTCAGGCGACCAGGCGGGCGCTCGGCAACCTGGTCGATCTCACCATCGCCAGGCAGGCGGACGCACTGCTGCTCGCCGGGGACATCTACGACGGAACCTGGCACGACTACGCGACCGGGCGGTACTTCGTCGAGCAGATGGGGCGCCTGCGCGACAGCGGCGTCCGGGTTTTCATGATCTCGGGGAACCACGATGCCGAGAGCGAGATCACCCGGACGCTCACGCTGCCCCCCAACGTCCTCGTGTTCCCGGCCGAACAGCCGGGCACGCACATCGTCGAGGACCTGGGCCTGGCGGTGCACGGGCAGAGCTACGCGACCCGTGCCGTCGGGGCCAACCTCGTCCTGCGGTACCCCGACGCCGTCGGCGGGCTGGTCAACGTCGGTCTCCTGCACACCGCGGCGGACGGCGCCGACGGCCACGACAACTACGCGCCGTGTTCGGCGGACGATCTGGCCCGCACCCGGTACGACTACTTCGCGCTCGGCCACGTCCACACCCATCGTGTGGTGGCCGCTGGCGAGCAGGTGGCGGCGTTCAGCGGGAACCTGCAGGGCCGCACCCCGCGGGAGGCCGGCCCGAAGGGCGCGCTCGTCGTCGAGATCACCGGCACCGGCCCCGCCCGCGTCGAGCACGTGCCGTGCGATGTCGCCCGCTGGGCGATGATCACGGTCGACATCAGCGGCACCACCACCCTCGACGCCGTCCTCGACCGGATCGCACGGGAGCTGCGGGACGCGCGGGACGCCGCCGGCGACCGCCCCGTCGTCGCGCGGATCGTGCTCACCGGCACCAGCCGGGCCGCCGCCGACCTCGCCGACGCCGAACGGCTGCGCGAGGAGCTGCGCTCCGTCGCGGACGGCCTGCGGGTCTGCCTGGAGAAGATCGTCACCCGGGTCACCGATCCGGCGTCCGCCGGCGGCGTCGACCCCGAGCTGATCACGTCGATCCGGGTCGCGTGCGAGTCTCTCGGCGGGCAACCGGACCTGCTCCGGCAGTGGGCCGGCCCGCTCGATCGGGAGGTCGGGCGGCTGCTGCGCACCGCCGAGCTGCTCGACCTGGGTGACCCCGGCACGCTCGGCGAGCTGGCACACCGGGCCGGGGTCGGCCTGCTGGCCCGACTGGCCGGCGGTGACGCCTGATGCGCATCCGGGCGTTGGGGCTTGAGCGCTACGGTGCCTTCGAAGCCCGCCGCGTCGAGTTCGGCCCGGGGCTGACCCTGGTCGTCGGCGCCAACGAGGCCGGCAAGTCCACCACCCTGGACGCGCTGTCCGACCTGCTGTGGACCTTCCGCGGCACCCGGCAGAGCTTCCATTTCGGCCTGGGCGCGCTGAGCCTGAGCGCCGAGGTCGAGCTGCCACCGGCACCGACGGCGCCGGTGGAGATCAGGCGCCGCAACACCGGTCTGCAGACGGTCGCGGACGGCGTCCCGTTCACTCCGCCCTGGGGCTCCGGCGGCGCCGCGGAACGCGACCGCTGGCGCCGCGCGTTCGGGCTTTCCCACGCGGAGCTGCGCGATGGCGGCGACCTGGTCTTCGCGGGCCGCGGTGACCTCGCCGAGCTCGTCTTCACCGCGCGTAGCGGGCGGGCCGTGCGCAGCCTGCTCGACGCGCTTGAGGCCGAGGTCGACTCCCTCTACAAGCAGCATCGCAACAGCAGGACGTCGAAGCTGCGCATCGCGCTCGCGGACTACCAGCGCCAGGCCGAGCAGGCGACGTCGTCCATGACCCGCGCGGCGCAGGTCGAGGCGACGCGCCACGAGCTGGCGCTACGCCGCGACGAGGCCGCGGCGGCCGCGGCGGCGGCCCGGGCCGCCGCCGCGCGGCTCGACCGGATGGAACAGCGGGGCCGGGCCGCGGCCTTCGTCCGGGACCTCGTGGTGCTCCGGGAGCGCCGGATCGCCCTGCTCACAGCCGGCACCGTGCTCACCGCGGAGCAGGCGGCGGTCTTCGACGCCAGTGCCGCGCAGACCGTGGCCGCCGAGACGGAGCTGGAACGGCTGACCACCGAGCTGACCGAGCGCCGTGCCGCACGCGCGAAGCTGACCGTCGACGAGGCCGTGCTCGCGGACGGCGAGACCATCATCCGGCTGGACCGGGCCAGCGTCGCCCGGCTGGGCGACGGCCGCCGCGCCCATGAACTGGCCACCGAGTCAGGTCACCAGGCCGCGCGGGCCCGCGCGCTGGTGCTCGGCCTCGTCGGGCCGAACGACGGGCGCGACACCGCCGACCTGCTCGACCAGCTGCACGTCCCCCGGGATCTCGCCGCCCAGCTGGACGCGCTGGCCGCCACGATCGGTGACCTCGGCGACGAGCTGGGCCGGGCCGAGGAGACACTGTCCGCCGCCCGCCAGCGCCACGACGCCGCCACCGAGCTCTCCCCCGGGGCCGATCCGGCCACGATCAGCCATCTCAAGGCCGTGGTCTCCGCGGTCGGCGCCCAGGGGTCGGCGACCGCGCTGGCCCGGGACGCCGTCGACGCGGCGGCTCACGCGGTCCGCGACCGGCGGGGGGCGCTGCACCGCGCCGGTGCCCGCGAGCTGGACGGCCCGCCGCCGGTCCTGCCCGGGCGCGCCGAGGTGCGGGCGGCGCGCAAGGAGCTGGACGCGGCGCGGGTGACACTGGCCCGGCGGGAGGAGGAACTGGTCGGGGCCACCCGCGATGACGACCTCGCCCAGGGCCGGCTCGCCGAAGTGGACGAGCAGGACCTGCCGGACTCCGTGACGCTGGAGCAGGCCCGCGCGACCCGCACCCGGCTGTGGAACCTGCTGATCGCCGCGACCGGCACCGCCACATCGGACGTCACCGTCCAACCGGACACCACCGCCACATCGGACGTCACCGTCGCATCGGACGTCACCGTCGCATCGGACGTCACCGCTGCGCCCGGCGCGGTGCAGGGTCTGAGCCGGCAGCGGGCCGGTGAGCTCCTGCCGGTGCTCGCCGCCGGCATCGCCCAGGCCGACGAGGTCGCCGACCAGCTCATCCGGCACGCCGACCTCGCGGCCCGGCGCGGTCAGCTCCGCCGGGAGGCCGCGACCGTCCGGGAGCGGGTCACGGACGCGGTGTCCGCCGCCGCCGCGGCTGCCGACGCCGCCGATCGGGCCGGCGCCGTCTGGACGGCGCTGTGGCAGGACGCCGGCCTCGCCGCTCCCGACCGGGACGACGTGGACGACGTCCTGCAGGCCGTCGACGACGCGCATCGCGCGCACGGCGAGCTGCTCGCCGCGCAGGCTCGCGTCACCGGGCTGGACCCGCAGGTGCGGGCGCAGCGCAGCGCGCTGGCCGAAGCACTGGCCCAGGTCGGTGTCCCGGCCGCGGAAGCCGACCTCGACAGCCTGCTCGGCGCCGCACGTGGCGTGCTCGACGACGACGATCGGGCCCGGGAGCAGCGCGCCACCGCGCTCCATTCCGGGCGTGTCGTCGACGAGGCGGAGCGTGACCTGGCGAAACGCCGCGAGGAGCTGCGTGGTGCCGAGGACGACTGGCGGGCCCTCGTCCGCCGCGCCGCCCTGGCGGACATCACCGACCCCCGGGGGTGGGCCGAGCGGCGGGCTGTGCTCACCGATGCCGCCGCGCTGCACGAGCTGGCGCTGCGGGCCGGCCGGGACGCCGACGCCGCCGGCGGCCTGTTTGGCGACTTCGCCGCCGAGGTGACGGGCCTGGCAGCCCGGCACGGCCTGCGCCGGACCGCCACAGCGGCAGCGGCAGCGGCAGCGGCACACATGACCGCAAACGCGACGGCGACGGCGACGGCGACGGCCGACGATCTGGATGCCGAGATCGGGGCGCTCGCCGACCTGGTCGATCAGCTCAGCGGCCTGCACCGCGTCGCCGCGCAGAACCGGGCCCGCACCGCGGAGATCGACCAGGCGATCGACGGACTCACCACCCGCGTCGAGGCGGCGGCGGGCCTGCGGGACAGCGCCGCGGGACGTCTCGACGAGCTCGGCGCCCAGGTCACCCTCACACCCGGGCAGACCCTCGCGGACGCGGCGGCCCGCCAGCGGGACCTCGCCCATGTGACAGCGGAGCTGACGGCCGCCGAGGCCCTCCTGCGCGCGACCGTCCCCGGCGATGACCTCGAGGCCGTCGTCGGCGACCTGACCGGACGGACGGACGCGGAGCTGGCGGCCGAGGTCACCCGCGCCCGGGACGAGCGGGACCGGTACGCCACCGCGCAGACGGACGCCTGGACGGCGGTCGGCACCGTCGAGCGACGTCTGCTCGATCTGGAGAGCGGCGCGAGCGCCGGCGAGCTGCACGCGCGGGCCCAGGAATCGCTGGCGCTGGTCGCGGAGACCGCGGAACGCTACGTCATCGCCCGTATCCAGCACGAGACGCTGCGCGGCGAGCTGGCGGCGTACGAACGTCGCCACGCGTCGCCCCTGCTCACTGCGGCGGGGCAGCTGCTCGAACGGCTCACCGAGGGCCGGTACGTGGCGCTGCGGGCCGTCGACCGCGGCGACAACGCCCGGACGTTGAAGGTCATCCGCTCGGACGAGCACGAGCTCGGGCCGCACGAGCTGTCGGAGGGCACCTGCGACCAGGTGTTCCTCGCCCTGCGGCTGGCTGCGATCGACCAGCTGCAGCGGGAGCGGGCTGATCGCGGCGAGCCCACGCTGCCGGTCGTGCTCGACGACGTCCTGATGACCTTCGACGACGACCGGACGAGGGCCGCCCTACGGGTGCTGACCGAGTTCGCGCCCCTCTGGCAGATCATCCTGCTGACCCACCACGAGCACCTCGCCGACCTGGCCCGGGACGTCGTCGTCGGCCGCGACGACGCCGACCTGATCACGATCACGTATCTGCCCGCCGCGTTCGCGATCGCCGCTGCCCGCGAGCCCGATCACATCCGGGCCATGGCGGGGATCGGGCTGCCGACCGAACCGGGCGACCGGCTCCTTCCCGCCCCGGCCGGGCCGCGCGGGTCGGTGGCGCTCACCTCCGGCGGTTCCTCGGGCACCGCCGGCTCCTCCGGCCCGGGCGGCGCCGGGGCCGGCGGCCGGGATCCCGGCCAGATCCGCGGATGGGCCAGGCAGAACGGCTTCGAGGTCGGTGACCGC
Source organism: Parafrankia irregularis (assembly GCF_001536285.1). Taxonomy (NCBI): domain Bacteria; kingdom Bacillati; phylum Actinomycetota; class Actinomycetes; order Frankiales; family Frankiaceae; genus Parafrankia; species Parafrankia irregularis. The sequence goes on from NZ_FAOZ01000006.1 coordinate 227,656, forward strand.
GGCCGCATCCCGCGGGAGATCATCGAGGCTTTCGAGGCCGCTCACTCGGGCTGACGCCCACCCGCGGTGAGCTCCGTCCCGCGGCGGGCGGGAACCCGCTCACCGACCGGTACCGTCGAAAGGCGGCACCGGGACGTGCCGCACGCAGGACCAACCACGAACCGAAGGCAGGCGACCGCAATGACCGGGCGTCAGAAGATCGCATATCAGGGCGAGCCGGGGGCCAACTCCCATATCGCCTGCCGCGACGTCTACCCCGATTTCGAGGCGGTACCGTTCCAGACCTTCGAGGAGTGCTTCACCGCACTGGAGGACGGCACCGTCGGCCTGGCCATGATTCCGGTCGAGAACTCGACCGCGGGCCGGGTGGCGGACATTCATCACCTGCTCCCGAACTCGTCCGTGCACATCATCGGCGAGTACTTCCTGCCGATCCGGCACCAGCTCGTGGGCCTGCCACGCGCGACCATGGACGACCTCAAGACGGTGCACAGCCACCCGCAGGCGCTGGCCCAGTGCCGCAACGCCATCCGCGCGCTCGGGCTCACCGCCGTCCCGGCCGCGGACACCGCGGGCAGCGCGCGCGAGGTCGCCGAATGGGACGACGTGACGAAGGCTGCGGTCGCCTCCCGGCTGGCGGCCGAGGAGTACGGTCTGCGGGTACTGAAGGCCGACCTCGAGGACGAGGAGCACAACACCACCCGCTTCCTGATCCTCTCCAACGAGCGCCTGCGCGCCGCGGCCGGCGTCGGGCCGATCGTCACCACCTTCGTCTTCAAGGTCCGGAACATGCCGGCGGCGCTTTACAAGGCGATGGGCGGCTTCGCCACCAACGGCATCAACATGACGAAACTGGAGAGCTGCATGGTGAGCGGCAACTTCGTGGCGACGCAGTTCCTCGCCGACATCGAGGGCAGCCCGGAGGATCCGGCCGTCGAACGGGCCTTCTCCGAGCTCGGCTTCTTCGCCGACTACCGGATCCTCGGGGTCTACCGGGCCAGCCGGTTCCGCGAGCGGTACGGCCCGGCGACCGAGCGCGCCTGAGCGCCCCCGCCGACCCGGCCCCGCCATGCGACACGCGTTCCAGCAGGTCGACGTCTTCACCGACCGGCCCTGCCTCGGCAATCCCCTCGCGGTGGTCCTCGACGCGGAAGGCCTGACCGCCGCGCAGATGCAGCGGTTCGCGGCCTGGACGAACCTCTCCGAGACGACCTTCGTCGTGGCGCCGACCACACCGGCGGCCGACTACCGGGTCCGGATCTTCACCCCGGCGAGCGAGGTGCCGTTCGCGGGCCATCCGACGCTGGGGACCGCCCACGCCTGGCTGGGCGCGGGCGGGGCACCCCGTGACGACGACCGGATCATCCAGGAATGCGACGCGGGCCTGATCACCGTGCGCCGGGAAGCGGTGCCGGGAGAAGCCGCGTCCGCGCAGGCGCCGTCGGGGCAGGCGCCGTCGGGGCTGGCCTTCGCGGCGCCGCCGCTGCTGCGCTACGAGCAGGCGGACGCCGAGCTGCTGGTTCACCTCGCCGAGGTCCTGCGGATCGCGGCCACGGACATCGTCGCCGCCCAGTGGGTGGACAACGGCCCGGGCTGGGTGGCGGTGATGCTCGACTCCGCCGAGGCGGTGCTGGCGATCCAGCCCGGCACCGTCGACCTGAGCGTGGGTGTCATCGGCCCGCACCCGGAGGGCGGCCCGGCCGCCTTCGAGGTGCGGGCGTTCAGCCACCTGCTCACCACGGTCGAGGATCCGGTGACGGGCAGCCTGAACGCCTCGCTCGCCACCTGGCTGTTCGACACCGGTGTGGTCGATGGCCCGTACACCGCCCGGCAGGGCACCAGGCTCGGCCGGGAGGGGCAGGTCCGTCTCTCCCGCGACGAGGCCGGCACCATCTGGGTCGGCGGCGACGCCGTGACCTGCATCGTCGGCGAGGTCGACCTCTGATCTACCGTGGTATGCATGTGTCGCAACATCACGGAGCTGCGCGGGCTCGCCCCGCCCGCGAGCGACGAGGAGATCGAGGCCGCGGCCCTGCAGTTCGTCCGTAAGGTCAGCGGCCTGCGCCAGCCGCCGGCCGCCGCGGCCGAGGCGTTCGAGGCGGCTGTGGCCGAGGTCGCCGCGAGTGTGCACCGGCTGCTGGGCGAGCTGCCCGCGCGCCGAACGCCACCGGCTACCGTGCCGCCGCTGCGCCGGCCGGAGGTCCAGGCCCGGCTCGCCGCCACCGCCTCCTCCTCCACCGCCTCCACTGCCACCGCCGCCTCTGCCACCGCCAAACGAGCACATGCAGGGCACACACCGGCAGCGCCCGGGTCATAGCTGGGCATACTGAGGTTCGTGCCTGGAGTTTTGACAGCTGTCGTTGGATCGCCCGCGGGGCGGCCGGTGGATCTGTGGTGGAGCCGGTGATCTCCCGTGTCGTCCTCGACGGTGCGCATCACTCCGCCCCGGCGCGTTCCGGCCCTCCGAAGGACACCCCACCCAAACCCGCTCCCCCGCCGATGCCGGGCTGGCGCCGGTTCCTTATCCCGCTCGGGCTCGTCGTCACGGTGCTGCTGCTGTTCGGCCCGAGCCTGTTCGCCGGAGCGCCGGACGAGCTGGCCTACTCGGACTTCGTCGGCCGGGTCGACGCCGGCCAGGTCCGCTCCGTCACGATCGACGACCAGGGCGCCGTCGACGGCACGCTCACCGACGGCAAGGACTTCACCACCCGGATCCCGACCGCGCTCGACAGCACGGCGCTGACGAGCAAGCTCGCCGCCAAGAAGGTCGAGATCACCGCGACCCGGACGGGGACGTCCTTCCTGTCGGTGCTGCTGAGCTTCCTGCCGCTGCTCCTGCTGATCGGTTTCTTCGTGTGGTCCGGCCGGATGGCGCGCCGCCAGCTCGGCGGCGGCGCCGGCGGCCCGCTCGGGATGTTCAGCCGCTCCCGCGCGAAGGTCACCGACGTGGTCCGTCCGGAGACCAGGTTCACCGACGTCGCCGGCTACGAGGGCGCGAAACAGGAGATCAGCGAGGTCGTCGACTTCCTGCGCAACCCCGACCAGTACCGCGAGGCCGGCGCGCACGGTCCGCGCGGCGTGCTGATGGTCGGCCCGCCGGGCACCGGCAAGACCCTGCTCGCCCGGGCCGTCGCCGGTGAGGCCGAGGTCCCGTTCCTGTCGATCGCCGGGTCCGGTTTCGTCGAGATGTTCGTCGGCGTCGGCGCGTCCCGGGTGCGGGACCTGTTCGCCGAGGCACGCCGGCGCGCGCCGTCGATCATCTTCATCGATGAGATCGACGCGATCGGCGGCCGTCGCGGAGGCAGCGCCTTCGGCGGCGCCAACGACGAACGCGAGCAGACCCTCAACCAGCTGCTGGCCGAGATGGACGGCTTCGAGGCGAGCAGCGGCGTGGTGATCCTCGCCGCGACGAACCGCCCCGAGACCCTCGACCGCGCGCTGCTGCGGCCCGGGCGCTTCGACCGCCAGGTCACCGTGCCGCTGCCGAACCAGGCCGAACGCGCCGAGATCCTTGCCGTGCACGCCCGCGGCAAGCACCTGACAGCGGACGTCGACCTCACCCGGGTGGCCCGCGGCACCCCCGGGTTCTCCGGAGCGGATCTGGCGAACCTGATCAACGAGGCGGCCATCAACGCCGTGCGGGCGGGCCGGTCCACCCTGAGCGCCGCCGATCTCGACGCCGCGCGCGACCGGATCCTGCTTGGCCGCCGCGACGCGTCCAACGCCCTGCTGCCGGACGAGAAGCGGTCGGTGGCGGTGCACGAGTCCGGCCACGCCCTGGTCGCGGCGCTCTGCGCCGACGCCGATCCGGTGGCGAAGGTGACCATCCTGCCCGCGGGCATGGCCCTGGGGGTGACCCAGCAGCTCCCCGAGGCCGAGCGGCACCTGTACAGCGAGAACTACCTCACCGACAGCCTCGCCGTGCGGCTCGCGGGCCGGGCCGCCGAGCTCGTCGTGTTCGGGCACGGGTCGACCGGCGCCTCGAACGACCTGGCCGGGGCGACGTCGCTGGCGACCCGCATGGTCCGCGAGTTCGGTCTCTCCGCGGAGGTCGGCCCGGTCGGGTACGCCTCGGACGGGCCCGGCTACCTCGGCACCGACGAGATCATCGGCCGCCCGTACTCGGAGCAGACCCAGCGGCTGATCGACTCCGAGGTGGCGCGGCTGCTCCGGGAGGCGGAGGCACGTGCCATCGACCTGCTGCGTATGCACCGGGACGCCCTGAACGAGCTGACCGCCCGCCTGCTCGAGGAGGAGACGGTCGACGGAACGGTCGTGGACGAGATCGCCGCCGCCTCGGTGGCGAAGTTCGCCCACGCCCCGGGTGGCACCGGGCCGAACGGTGAGGGGCCGCAGGGGGGAATACCGCCCCAGATCACCCTGGAGACCTGAGCCCAGGTCGATCCGGCGGCCGGACGGGGTAGGCATGCTGGCATGACGCCGGAGCTGCCATGACGCCGGAACCGGTCGGCCACACGTTCGAGGTCTGTGTGGTCGGCGGCGGGCCGGCCGGGATCATGCTCGGCCTGCTGCTCGCCCGGCACGGCCTGCGCACCTGCGTGCTGGAGAAGCACGAGGACTTCCTGCGGGACTTCCGCGGGGACACGGTGCACCCGTCGACGCTGACGCTGCTCGACCGGATCGGGCTCGGCGGGCCCACCCGGGCGCTGCCCGGCCGTCGGGTGACCAGCCTCAGCTTCACCTTCGCCGACGGAACATTCCAGGTCGCCGACTTCTCCCGGCTGCGGACGGATCACCCATACCTGTACTTCGTCCCGCAGTGGGACCTGCTGGAGATGCTCGCCCGCACCGGCGCCGAGATTCCCACCTTCACCCTCCTGCGCCGCCGGAACGTGACGGGCCTGCTCCGGGACGGCGGCGGGCAGGTCGTCGGGGTCACCGCAGACGGCCCCGACGGACCGGAGACGGTGCGGGCACGGCTCACCGTGGGCGCCGACGGCCGGGGATCGGTCGTACGAACCCATCTCGGCCTGCCGATGCGCCAGTTCGGCGCGCCGATGGACGTGCTCTGGTTCCGGCTCCCCCGGTGCCCCGAGGACGGTGCGGGGCTGGGCGGCCTCGCCGGGTCTGGCCGCCTGCTGGTGCGGATCGACCGGGGCGAGTACTGGCAGGTCGCCTACCTGATCCGCAAGGGCGGCTATGACGCGGTCCGCGCCGAGGGGATCGACGCGCTGCGCCGCGGCGTCGCGGCGGTCGCCCCCGACTTCGCCGACCGCGTCGGCGGCATCGGGAGCTGGGACGACGTCCACCTGCTCACCGTGCGGATCGACCGGGCCCGGCGCTGGTACGCACCTGGCGCTCTCATCATCGGGGACGCGGCCCATCCGATGTCACCGATCGGCGGGGTCGGGATCAATCTCGCCGTACAGGACGCGGTCGCCGCGGCCCGTCTGCTCGCCGGGCCACTGATCGCCGGCCGCGAGCCGGCCCGCGCGCCGACGCCACGGCAGCTCGCCGCGGTGCAGCGCCGGCGCCTCCCCCCGACCGTGCTCACCCAGCTGCTGCAGCGGGCCGCCCAGCGCGCGTTTCTCGGCCCAACCCTGGACGGACCGGCCGACGGGTCGCCGCCCACAGCCCCCGCACTGCTCCGGCGCATCGCCCGAACCCCGGCGGCCCAGGGCGCGTTCGCCCACATCGTCGGCATCGGCTTCCGCCCCGAGCTCCCCTGACCAGGCGCGACTGCTCCGGGGACTTCGCCGGTGGTCCAGTGCGGGTCGGGAACCGTCTCGTGCTCGTGGCCACGGAACCGGACGCACAAGTGAGATCGGACAGGCAACGACGTGAAGCGTCGATGATCGACACCCCGGTAGCCCGGTAGCCCGGTTTGTCGAGTCACAAGGGTGAACGATTTTGGTCGTTCCGACGACCAAAATCCTTCTTTCTTGCGAGTCGCCAGGCGACTATTCGCCCCTTTTGCCCCGCTTCGGGCCACGCCCGTTGCCACAGCCCGGCCGCGGGCCAAGGGAACCCCCAGCGGACGGCGACGTCAGGACACCGGTGGCCGGTTCGCCGTCGCGGCGGCGAGCCGGGCCAGAACGGCGGCGGAGATGGCGTCCAGCGCGTCGACCTGGGCCTCGGTCAGGGCGTCGAACACATTCTCCCGGACGAACGTGACGTGCGCGGGCGCCGCCCGCTCGATCACGGCTCGGCCCTGCGGGGTCAGGACGACCAGCGCGCCGCGGCCGTCCTCGGCACATTCCTCCCGGACCACCAGGCCACGGCGCTGCATCCGCGCGACGTGGTGGGACAGCCGGCTCTGCTCCCACGACAGCGCGTGGGCGAGCCGGCTCACCCTCAGCCGCCCCTGCGGCGCCTCGGTGAGGTGCACGAGGACGTCGTAGTCGGCCAGGGAGATGCCGGCGTCGGCGGTGAGCTCGCGATTCATCCGCGCGGCGAGCTCACCGGCCATGAGCAGGTAGCGACGCCAGGCCCGCTGCTCGTGTTCGGCGAGCCAGCGCACCTCACCCTCAGCGCCCGCCGGACCCTCAGCGCTCGCCGGACCCGCAGCGCGCGCGGCGCCGGTCGCACTCGCGGCGCCCGCCGGATCCGCAGCGCCCGCGGTGCCGGTCGCACTCGCGGCGCCGGTCGCGGGCTGGAATACCTCGTCCACACCTCTAGTTGACACGTCATGTAGCTTAATGACACGTCATGAAGATGGAAAGGGGTCACCATGGCCAGTGCGACACTGAGGCCTCAGGTCGACATCCGCCGCGCGGACGACCGCGCGAAGACGAGGATCGCCTGGCTCGACTCGAAGCACTCCTTCTCGTTCGGCCAGCACTACGACCCGACCAACACCCACCACGGGCTGCTGCTCGTCAGCAACGACGACACCGTGCGGGCGGGGACGGGTTTCGAGACCCATCCGCACACGGACATGGAGATCGTCACCTGGGTGCTGCAGGGGTCGCTCGTCCACCAGGACTCGACGGGCAACAAGGGTGTGATCTACCCGGGTCTCGCCCAGCGGATGAGTGCCGGCCGGGGCATCCTGCACTCGGAGAAGAACGACGCCTGGCGGCTGACGAGTGACACCGAGCCCCACGACGACCCGGTCCACTTCATCCAGATGTGGGTCGTTCCGGACGAGCGCGGCATCGACCCCGGCTACGAGCAGCTGGAGATCGACAACGAGCTGCTCCGGGGCGGCCTCGTGACCGTCGCCTCCGGGATGGACCGACACGACGGCGCGTCGGCGATCCGCATCAAGAACCGGTACGCGGCGCTGCACGTCGCGCGGCTCGCGCCGGGGCAGAGCGTGGAGCTGCCCGATGCCCCTTACCTGCACCTCTTCGTCGCACGCGGCGAGGTCAACCTGGAAGGGGCCGGCCGGCTGCACGAGGGCGACGCGGTGAGGTTCACCGCCGTCGGCGGCCAGCAGGTGACCGGTGTCGAGCCCGCCGAGGTCCTGGTCTGGGAGATGCACGCCGGCCTGTCCGCCTGACCCACCCGGGCGCCCGGCGGCCCACCAACGGCCGCCGGGCCGCTCGGCGCGGGCCCGCTGCTGGCGCCGCGGGCCAGGTGGCCTCCCTTCCGACCCCTGATTCGGGTGGGATGCCGTCGGCGTGGAGCGTTGCCGCGCCGTGGCCTCGGGACGGAGACTGCCGACCCAGCCCCGAGGCTCCGCAGACGCGCGGTGCCGTCCGACCAGCCGCCCCTGACCCTCCGGTGGCCCGCCGACCCCGATCGGCGAGCGCCGAAAGGACTCCTTGTGCGGGCAGCGCTGACCGCGGCGACACTGGCCTCGACGATCATCGCGGTGCTCATCGCGCCGGCCACCGCTGCCACGGCCGCGAGCGGCTCCCCGCCCCCCGCACCGAACGGGACGCTCGTCGTCGCGCTCGGCACCGAGGACCTGATCGGCCCCATCGAGGTCCACGTCGACCTGGACCCGGAGCCGGGCCAGAACCAGCCAGACCTCTTCGGCTCCGCGGAACCGGATGACGACCAGGGCGCCGAACCTGCGCCACGGCCCGGACCGACCGCCGGGCACCGCCACACCGCGCACCCCGGGAACACGCCGGCGGGCAAGCCCAGCCAGCCGGCCGGTGGCCCCGCGGGTCGCGGCGATGAAAACGGCCCGGCAGCCACCCGGGGCGACAGCGCGCCGACCACCGCGACCGGAGCAGCAGCCGCGGTCGGCGCGGTCGGCACGGGCCCTCCGGCTGGCGCAGTCCAACCGGCCGGCGCAGTCCAACCGGCCGGCGCAGCTCAGCCAGCCGGCGGGGCGGCACGTGGCGTGCCTGGCTCCGGCACCGCACGATCCGAGACGACCGACGCGGGCCTGCCATCGGCCTCACCACCGGTGACGACACCGCCCGAAGCCCCGGACGACCCCGCCGGTGACCGCTCCGGGCCCTCCGGATCACGTCAGGGCAACGCGGTCAGCTGGCCCGGTCCGCGTCCGAGCGTCGTATCGGCACCCGCTTCGGCGAGGCCGGGGCAGCTGACCGCGGCCCGCGCCCACGATCGCGGATCGCCCACGAGCGGCGGGGCGGCGCGGTCCACGGCCGAGCGGGCCCTTCTCGCCGGAACGGCCACCCTCGGGGTGGTGCTCGCCGCCGCGGGACTGGCCGCCGCCCCACTCGCCCGCAGGCTGAGCCGACGGACACCCCACCGACGTTCCCGGCACGCCCCGCACACCACGCACACCCCGTACGCCGCCGCACGCAGGCCCGGGCACCTTCACCGGTCGCCCCCCGACGAGGTCCCTCCGGACCCGTTTCCCACCCTCGACGACATTCCCGCCCAGCGCTAGAGCCCAGCGCTCTGCCAACCCGTTCAGCAAATCCGGAGCTCGGGCTGTGGCTGCTGCCGGGCAGGAGTCGAGCCCTCCCGATGTGAACTGCTGGCGCCGCGCGACGGTGCAACCAGGCCCGAAGGCGGCTCGGCTCGTCTGGGCTGTCAGCTCTGGACGAGGTCGGCGTATTCGGGGTGGCGGTCGATGAACGCCCTGATGAACGGGCACTGCGGAACGACCGCGAGCCCCTCGGCCCGTACCGCGTCCAGCGCCGCGGCGGCGAGGGTCGACCCCACACCGGTGCCCTTGAACGCCGGGTCCACCACGGTGTGCACGAACGTCACCGCCGACTTCGTCCGGGTGTAGGTGGCGAAGCCGGCGACCTCACCGGTCTCGGTCCGGGCTTCGAAACGGCTGGCTGGGGCGTTGTCGACAACGGTGACGTCCATAGCGCCATCCTGGCCGGTGGCGGCACCCAGGGCTATCGGGCCCCGTTCAACCGATCCGGAGGATCTCGTCGACCCCGCGGCGGGGCGTGCCGGGAAGCGGCGGCAGGGCCGGGTCGGGGCGGCCCAGGCGCAGCATCATCTGGGCGTGCCCGGTGGCTCCGATCACCGCGCCCAGCTGCGCGCGGCTGGCGGTGAGGTCGATCACCTGGCCCAGCGGCGAGGCGGCCAGCCCCCGGGCGGTCGCGGTCAGCATCACCCGCCCCGTCGCGCCGCCGGCGATCAGCCAGTCGACGGGCCGGTCGCTGTCGGTGCCGACCACGAGGACGGTGGGGCGCTCGACCGGCCCCTCCCCCGGTGCCGCCGCCTCGGTGCCGCCGCCGGTAGCGCCCGCCGCGCCCGTAGCGCCCGCGGTGTCGTTCCCGCCGTCGACGCCGAAATCCCGCAGGACGAACTCCGACTGGCGCTCCCCGGCCACGTCCGGCACCGCGCTGGACGGAATCCCGTCCGCCGCCACCGACGGCTCGTGGCGCCACTGGCGCAGCTCGGCGGCGTACGCGGGGTCGTGGGCCTCGTGCCAGTCGGCGCGGGACAACAGCACGGAGGTCTCGATCCGCGAGTCCGTGTCGTCCACGAACCAGGCCCAGGCGGATTCGGCCTCGGCGGCGTGACGCAGCGCCGACAGGTCGTCCGGGGTCAGCCGCCCGCGATCGCCCGCCAGGAACGGCCGGCGGTCCGTGTGGCGCCTGGCCATGGCCGCGACGAGGTCGGCCTCGGCCGGGCTGGCCGGCCGGCGCCCGCTCACCGTGAGGGCGACGAGCGGCTGGGCCGCCGCGGGCACGCCTGTCTCGTCGTCGGCGAACGGGCCGAGCACCGCGTCGACCAGCAGACCGCGTGAGCGGGCCGCGAGGCGGGCGAAGGCCAGCGAGGCACCGCAGCTGATCAGCAGCTGGCGCCCCTCGGGGTCGGCGACCTGCAACAGCCTGGCGGGGTCGGCGAACAGGTGCAGCCCCGCCGCGTCCAGCCGCCAGCGCCAAGGCTGGGTGTTGTGAATGGACGGCGCGAGCTCGGCCAGCTCGACGATCGCGCGGGCGTCATTCTCCGTCAGCCGCATGGCGGTGCCGACCATGGCCTCTCCCGTCCGTCGACGACCCGGTCAATCATCGTGCGTCGCCGACATCATGCGCGCGGGACCCCCGGTCATCCGAAGGCCCCATTGTCGCTTCTCGCCGACTCACCGGGCCGCTCCAACTCGCCCTACCCAGCCTTCCAGTGTTCGCCCTACCCAGACTCGCGAACGTTGGACCTGCCCGGACCGACTCCGTCACCCGCTCAGGCGACGTCACCCGCTCAGGCGACGCAGCGCTCGGCGGCCTGGAACGCCTCGCCTTCGGGCACCGTCGTCTGGATCACCCTGGCCGTCGGCCACGGCTCGGCCCAGGCGCTCATCGCCCTGTGCAGGGTGGACATGGCACCGGCGGTGGTCGTGGGCCTGCCGGACCCCACCGCCCCGGACGCCCCGGACAGCTCGGACGCCCCAGCCGGCCCGGAGGCCGCCTGCCGGGCCGCGTCACGCCGTGCCAGCCGGGCGGCCGCAACCTCGGGCGAGGTCACGCAGCGCAGCTCGATCAGCTCCGCTCCGGTCTCCCGCGCGAGCCGCGCGGCCGCGGCGCGGTGGCGCCCGTCCGACCACGAGGCGTCGATGATCACCGTCTCCCCGCCGGACAGGAACACCCTGGCCCGCGCCAGCAGCTCCGTGTACGTCCGCGCGGTGATCTCCGATGCCAGCGGCCACACGTAGGAGTTGTCCGTGCCCACCTCCTCGGCGGAGAACCGCGCCCGCACCTCGTCGGAGCGGATCAGCACCCGGCCGCCGTCGCCGGCGGCGAGCCGGCCGGCCAGGGTCGTCTTCCCGGTGCCGGGCAGGCCGCCGACGAGCACGAGCCGCACCCGCGCGCGGCGCAGATGCCGGTAGGCGATGTCGGCGAGACGGCGAGCCTGCTCCCCCGCGGCGGCCGCGACCGTGGCCGCCTCGACCAGCGCACGGTAGGCGATGTGCAGGTGCTCCAGCGAGCGCGGGTGCGCCGTCCCGGCGAACTCCTGGTAGGCGCGCAGGAGAAGGTCGGCGTCCTCCGATGACCCGAGGCGCTCCAGCTCCACCGCGAGCAGCGCGACGTCCCCAAGGACGTCGTCGTGCCGCCCGTCGGCCTCGGCCCGGGCGAGGATGCGCGGCCCGTCGTCCAGGCAGTAGATGTCGTCGGCCCGCAGGCTTCCGTGCCCGTCGCGGACCCACCCGCCCGTGACCCTCCCGGCCAGCATCGCGCCGCGGCCGGCGAGGTACGCCCGGGCCAGCCGGCCGATCTCGTCCACCAGCTCGGCCTCGAGCACCGTCCCCCGGAACGCGCTGGCGGCGGTGATCGCCTCCTGCCACCGTGCCTCGGACCGCCCGGGATCGTCGACGCCGCTCCCGTGCGAGGTCTCGCAGCGCGCGTGGAACCCGGCGACGGCCCGCGCGACGGCGCGGACCTCCTCGTCGATGTGACCACCCCGCCGGAGCAGGGAGGCGAGCTGGCGACCGGCAGGCAGCCGGCGCAGGACGACAGCGTGATCCTGGACGACGCCGCCGTCGTCGACGACGTCCGCCACGCCGAGGTAGACATCCGGTGCCAGCGGCCGGTTGCGGGCCACCTCGGCGCGGCACGCGGCGAGCCGGGTCAGCAGGCCACGGAAGGCGGGCTCGCCCGGGTCCAGCGGCCGGCGCCGTTTGAGGACACGGTCGGCGGTCAGGCAGAGCACCGCGTCGGCCGTCTCGACCACCCGGCCGTCGGAGCCCGGCCGTGACCACAGCGCCGCGGGAACGGGCCTCGCGGCCATCTGCTCGACCGGCATGGCACCTCTCTCCGCACCGTTGCGTCCGGCATCCATCGTTACGGCCGACCGGGCGGCGCAGCGCCCGCGAGCGGCCCCGGAAACCGGGCCTTTCGTACCTGAGAGAGCTGCCTTCAGTCCCCTGAAACTCCTGCGGAGGACTACCACGCGCACCCGGCACTGCCGGCCGGCCGGTCAGACCGGGCAAGCGGTCAGACCGGGCAAGCGGTCAGACCGGGGGTAGACCGGGCAGCGCAGCAGAACCGGTCAGCGCAGCGGAACCGCCCAGCGCAGCCGGGTGCCCCCGGACGGGCCGGCGGCGATTTCGAACGTTCCGCCCAGCTCCTCCGCGCGGCTGCGGAGGTTGTCCAGGCCGCTGCGCCGGCTGGTGTCCCCCAGGCCGACCCCGTCGTCGGTGACCTCGGCGCGCAGCCAGCCCTGCCCGACCGTCACCGACAGCTCAGCCCGGCTCGCGCGTGCGTGCCGGGCCACGTTGGACAGGCTCTCGCGCGCGACGGCCAGCAGGTGGTCGACGGTCTTGCCCGACAGCACGGAGTCGAGTGGTCCGTCGACGCGCAGCCGGGGGCTGAACCCGAGGGCCTCGCCGACCTCCTCCACGATCTCGACCAGCCGGGCGCGCACTCCCGCCCCGCCGCTGGACCGCCTCCCCCGCAGCTCGAACACCGTCGAACGGATCTCGCGGATGGTCGCGTCGAGGTCGTCGACGTAGGTGCTGAGCCGGCCCGCCGCCGGCGCGCGGTCCTCGGCCGCGGCCATGCCCTGCAGGCCGAGCGCGACCGCGTACAGCCGCTGCATGACATGGTCGTGCAGGTCGCGGGCGATGCGGTCGCGGTCCTCCAGGACGAGCAGCCGGTCCCGGTTGGCACGGGAGGTGGCCAGGCCGAGCGCCACCTGGACGTGCCCGGCGAACGTCGCCGCCATGTCGAGGTCGGTGTCGGCGAACGGCCGGCCACCGGTCTCCCGCGCCAGGACCACCGCGCCCAGCCGCGTCTGCGTGCCCACCAGCGGGATGACCATGATCGGCCCGATGTCGACCGTGCCGAGCCCGGAGCTGCCCGGCTCCAGGGCGGCGTCGTCGACGAGCACGGGCCGGCCGTCGGCGACCGACCTGCCGGCCAGCGTCGCCTCGGTCGGAACGACCTGGCCGACCAGGATGTCCGCGGCGAGGCCGTCGGCGGCCTCGATCAGCAGTTCTCCGGTGACCTCGTCCGCCAGCAGCACGCAGGCCAGGTCGGCGTCGGCGACCTCCCGGGCGCGCCCGACGATCAGCGCCAGCGGCTCGGCGCCGTCCGCCAGCAGGTGGCGCATGATGTCGGCGGACGCCTGCAGCCACTGCTGGCGCCGCTGCGCCGCGCCGAACAGCCGCGCGTTCTCGATCGCGACACCGGCGCTGGCGGCAAGGGCGAGGACCAGCTCCTCGTCCTGCGCGGTGAACCGCCGCCCGCCGCGCTTCTCGGTGAGGTAGAGGTTGCCGAAGACCTCGCTGCGCACCTTGATCGGCACGCCGAGGAAGGTCCGCATCGGCGGATGCCCCGGCGGGAACCCGACCGCGTGGTCGTGCGCGGCGATGTCGTCGAGGCGGACGGGCCGGGGGTCGGCGGTCAGCAGGCCGAGCACGCCCTCCCCGCGCGGCAGGTGGCCGATCCTGCGAACCAGGTCGGCGTCCATTCCGACGTGGATGAACTGCTCCATCCGCCCGTCCCGGGCGATCACTCCGAGGGCTCCGTAGCGGGCGTCGACAAGCTCGCAGGCCGCCTCGGCGATCCGGCGGAGCACGACCTCCAGGCTCAGGTCGGCGGCGACCGCACGATGGGCCCGCAGCAGGCTGCGCAGCCGGCCCTGGGTGGTCATCACCTCGTGGGCCCGCTCGACCAGCTGGGCCATCAGCTCGTCCAGCTCAAGGCGGCCAGTCCGGGTGGGCGGGGCCTCGCCGAACGAGTCCGGGACCGGGAGCGGAGCCGGGGCGTCCAGGAGCTTCTCACTGTCGATCATCTCCCCGGCCTCCCGCCCGTCCAGCAGCTCCCGGAGTCGTCGAATCCCCAGCAGCCGCGGTGTCTCCAGCAACCCGCCGTCGGTGTCGTCGCCAGGGCTGTTATCACCACAGGCGCCCTCGAGCCACGGGTCCATGGTCTACAGACGCTATCGAACATCAGGGAAGCACAGCTTCGATCATCGGCCCAGCCATCGCGCTGGGTGACCATCGTGGCCCCGCCATGACCTGGCCGGACGGCACGGACCGCCGGAGACGCTGGTCATCACCACCGGCCACAGCTACCGAGACGGGTGCCACAAGGACCCATCCGGTCGGGCCTTCCGGCACCCCCGGGCACCATCCGGGCCGCACGGCTCTTCCGACCAATCCACGCAACGGCCCTTGCACGTGCACGTGCAACCCCGGATGATCGGTGCCTGGGCTGGCGCGCCCCGACAGTGTCCGACCTCCGGTGGAGCCAGCCTTTGGAGCCAGCCTTGTACCCCACGCGGTCGCTGTGCCATCCCGTCGACCTGCGGCTGATGGTGGTCGTCGCCGGCACCGTTTTCCTGATCATGTCAGGCACCTCGGAAGGCTCACCCACGCCGGAGTGGCGGCTGCCCGCGGCCTCACTGCGGCTCGGCGAGCCGGCCCGGGAGACGGCGCTGCGGCTGGCGGCCGACGCGGCCGCACCGCTGGCCGACGAGGCGGCGCTCACCCTGGCGCACACGGCGCACCACCGGATCGGAGGTGAGGAGCGGATGACCCTCTACTTCCTGCTGGACTGCACAGCGAAGGTGGCGACGGCGACGACGACGACGGCGACGACGACGACGACGGCGCGGGAGCCGGCAGGACGGCCGGGGCAGGCGTGCTGGCGGTCCCTCATCGACCTCCCCGCGGGGCTGGACAGGTTGGACGATGCCGTCCTTGTCGCCTGGCAACATGGCGAGGCCTATTCCGAGCCGGGCTGGCACCCCGTCCGGCCGCCGTCACCCAGCAGCCTTTCACCGCTTGAGGAGCTCCGTGCCCACTGAACCGGCGGGAAGCGGATTCGCACCTCCGGCACCCCCGTATGGTGGACCGGCCCGGCAAATCGTTACGGTCGATGCCGCATCTGCGGTCCGCACCAGGGGCGGGCGTAAAGAATCGACCTGACGGTGCCTGACCATCCAAGGCGCGGATTCGTCCGGCGAACAACGAGGGGGGGCGGCTCTTGCGCGGCCGCGACATCGACTATGACCGTCCGACACTCATCGGATGCGGTCGCTGCGATGTGCGTTGGACGGCGCTGACCGCTGCGCACTGCCCAACCTGCCACGAGACCTTTGTGGGAAGCGAAGGGTTTGACGCGCACCGCGACGACGGTCACTGCGTGCCGCCCGTCGACGCCGGGCTGTGCGCGGACGGCGGCTACTGGCGCCGCGACGACGAACGGGCCCCGGGGCGGCTGCTGACCCTCCCGCGCCAGATCACCACCGACCCGGTCGTCCGTCCCGCCTGACCGCCCCCATCCGGCGGGCTCAGGCGTTGATCGCCGCGATGCGCCGGGCGGAGCCCGCGAGCGCGGCCCGCAGGGATGGCGGGGCGACGACCCGAACGTGCGGGCCCAGCGCCCACAGCTGCGACTCGGCGACTTCCGGGCCCTCGAACCACACGTCCAGCTCGCGCCAGCCGTCGGCGTCGGGCGCGCCGGCCGTGGCCAGGGCCCGCCGTGCGACGAGCGGGTCCAGCACTCCGGCGAGGATCCGCTCCCCGAGCGCGGTGAGCGCCAGGCGCGCCGGCCAGCTGTGCAGGGACCGGACGAAGTCCTCCTTCGAGGCGGCCCACCAGCGGTCCAGCTGGAAGTCCGCGGGCCGGGTGAAGCTCGCCCGCGGCCCCGGCACCGGTTCCGCCGCGACGATCCTGTCGACGCGGTAGCTACGGATGTCACCGTCCTGGCTGTCACCGTCCTGGCCCGCGGCCAGGTACCAGACCCCCGCTTTCAGGACCAGCCCCAGCGGCTCGATCCGGCGCTGAACCGGCCGGTCCGCCCTGCCCGGCCGCGCCGTTCCGTCCGCTCCGTCCGCTCCGTCCTGCCTGTGCGGCCGGCCGTACCGGATGTCGAGGCGGTGCCCGGCCCAGACCGCCGCGGCGACGGCGGCCAGGCACGGCACCGGCTCCGCGTCGGTGAACCAGCCCGGCGCGTCCAGGTGGAACCGTTCGCCGACCTGCCCGGCCCGGACGCGCAGCTGCGGGGGCAGGGTCGCCAGCACCTTGCCCCGCGCGGCGGCGGCGACGGCGTCCAGCCCGAGGCCGGCGAGCGCGTCGCCGCCGGCCCCCGCCAGCAGCAGCGCGGACGCCTCGTCGCCGGTCAGCCCGTCCAGCCGGGTCCGCCACCCCTCCACCAGGCGGATCCCGCCGCGCGGCCCCGGCTCGGACCACACCGGCACGCCCGCCTGGGCGAGCGCGGCGACATCACGCCGCACGGTGCGGACGGACACCTCGAACCGGGCGGCGAGATCGGCGGCGGTGGCCCCGCCGTGGGCCTGGAGATGCAGCAGGAGGGCCATCAGGCGGCTGGAACGCACCCGGCGAAGGTAGCTCCGATCCCTGACAGCAGATGTCACTGTTCGAGGTGAGGCTAGGGCCATGACTGTGAGCTGGAACGAGTTCGAGACGGCGGAGCCGGACTTCGGGCGGGCCGTACGCGAGCGGTTCGCCGCCTACCGCCACCATGTGCTGGCGACCGTGCGCGCGGACGGATCACCTCGGGTGAGCGGCATCGAGACGAGCTTTCTGCTGGGCGAGCTGTGGCTCGGCGGCATGCCGGGTGCGCGCAAGTCGGCGGATCTGATCCGGGAGCCCCGGTTCGCGCTGCACGCGAACCCTGGCCCGGGCTCCGACATGGCCGATGGTGATGCCCGGGTCGCCGGCCGGGCCGTGCCGGTCACCGACCCGGGCACACTGCGGAGCTTCGCGGACGAGGTGAAGCCGCCGACGCCGTTCGACCTGTTCCGGGTGGAGGTCACCGAGGTCGTCCGGATCTCGGTCGCCGGCGACGAGCTGATAGTCGAGAGCTGGCATCCCGACGGCCGTGGCCTGCGCGTTCTGCGCCGTGGTAACGACGACGCGCCGGCCCGGGAGGAATAGCCCACACCGCGCGTCCGGGCACCGCTGGTCCGTAACGGCATTTCTTGACCCTGAGAACGGCGTACTCATACGTTCGATTGGCAGGTGTGGCGCTCGCGCCGAACCACCGCGACGAGCGACCGCGACGAGCGGAAATGTTCCGTACGTTCCGTACTGGCTTCCGGCTGGCCCGTTCCGGGCTTCCGGCTGGCCTGCTTCCGGGTTGGGGAGTGCCGTGGAAAACGCAGTGATCGTCGACGTCGTGCGCACCGCTTCGGGGCGAGGCAAGCCCGGCGGAGCGCTGTCCGAGATCCACCCCGTCGAGCTTCTCGCGGCGACCTTGAAGGCGCTGGTCACCCGGAACGACATCGACCCCGCGATCGTCGACGACGTGATCGCCGGCTGCGTCAGCCAGGCCGGGGAGCAGACGGCGAACATCGCCCGCAACGCGGTGCTCTCCGCCGGCTACCCCGAGTCGGTGCCGGGGACCACCGTCGACCGGCAGTGCGGCTCGAGCCAGCAGGCCATGCACTTCGCCGCGCAGGGCGTCATCGCCGGTGCCTACGACGTCGTCGTGGCCTGCGGCGTCGAGTCGATGAGCCGGGTCCCGATGCGCTTCGCCTCGGTGGGACGGGATCCGTCCGGGCCGGGCATGCGCGCGCGCTACCCCGAGGGCCTCGCCAACCAGGGCGTGGGCGCCGAGCTGATCGCGGCGAAGTGGAAACTGACCCGCGAGGAGCTCGACGAGTTCTCCGCCCGGTCGCATCAGCGAGCGGCGGCGACCGCCGCGGCCGGTGGCTTCGACAACGAGATCATCCCGTTCGAGGCGGTCGCCCCGGACGGCAGCACGTTCACCCACACCGTCGACCAGACCGTCCGCCCGTCGACCACGGCCGAGGGGCTCGCCGGGCTCAAGCCGTCGTTCTACACCGAGCAGTACGCCGAGCGCTTCCCGCAGATCGGCTGGCACATCACCCCGGGCAACTCCTCGCCGCTCAGCGACGGCGCGTCCGCCGCACTGATCATGAGCGAGTCGAAGGCGTCCGCGCTGGGCCTGCGGCCGCGGGCCCGCTTCCACTCGTTCGCGCTGGCCGGTGACGACCCGCTCTACATGCTGACCGCGCCGCTGCCGGCGACGCAGAAGATCCTCAGGCGCTCCGACCTGAGCCTGGACGACATCGACGCCTACGAGGTCAACGAGGCGTTCGCGTCCGTCCCGCTGTTCTGGGCGAAGGAGCTCGGCGCCGACCCGGCGAAGCTCAACCCGCGCGGTGGCGCGATCGCGCTGGGCCACCCGCTCGGCGGTTCCGGGGTCAAGCTGATGGCGACGATGCTCAACTACCTGGAGGCCACCGGCGGGCGCTACGGTCTGCAGACGATGTGTGAGGGCGGCGGCATGGCCAACGCGACGATCATCGAACGCCTGTAGGTTCGTTTCCCGGGTCGTTCGGGGCCGTTCGGGACCGTTCGGGACCACTCGGGACCGTTCGGCTTTGGTGTCGGGTTTGGCGTTGGTCCAGTTACTCCAGGTTGTTCGGGAGGCAGTGTGTCCGGTCCGCTGAGCGGGCTGCGGGTCGTGGAGCTCGCGGGAATCGGCCCCGGGCCGCACGCCGCGATGATCCTCGCCGACCTCGGCGCGGACGTCGTCCGCGTGCAGCGGCCGAACCTGGGCGACGGCCCCGACGACTGGCTGCTGCGCGGCCGGCGCCTGCTGCGGGTGGACCTGCGCAGCCCCGAAGGCCTCGCGCAGACGACGGAGCTGATCGCCCGGGCCGACGTGCTGATCGAGGGCTACCGGCCCGGAGTGGCCGAGCGGCTCGGCCTCGGCCCGGAGCAGTGCCTGGCCCGCAACCCCCGGCTGGTCTACGCCCGGATGACCGGCTGGGGCCAGACCGGTCCGCTCGCGCACCGCGCCGGCCACGACATCAACTACATCTCGCTGACCGGTGCCCTGCACGCCATGGGCAGCAACGCCGACGAACGCCCGGCACCGCCGCTGAACCTGGTCGGCGACTACGGCGGCGGCTCGATGTTCCTGCTGGTGGGGATCCTCTCCGCGCTGCTGGAACGCGGGCGTTCGGGCCAGGGCCAGGTCGTCGACGCGGCGATCGTGGACGGAACCAGCGTCCTGCTGCAGATGATGTGGGCCTGGCGCGCCATGGGCGACTGGCACGGCTACGGCGACTGGTCCGACGAGCGGGCATCCAACCTGCTCGACGGCAGCCGGCCCTTCTACGACACCTACACCTGCTCCGACGGCGGCCACGTCGCCGTCGGGCCGCTGGAGCCGCAGTTCTACGCCGAGCTGCTCAAAGGCCTCGACCTGGACGCGGCGCAACTGCCGGACCAGAACGACCCGGCCGGGTGGCCGGTGCTGCGCGAGGCGTTCACCACCGCCTTCGCCGCCCGCACCCGCGACGAGTGGGCGGCGCGGTTCGACGGGACGGACGCCTGTGTCACGCCGGTCCTGAGCCTGGCCGAGGTGTCGGCGGATCCGCACATGTCCGCCCGCGGCGCCGTGGTCGACGTCGACGGGGTCCCCCAGGCCGCGCCCGCGCCCCGCTTCTCCCGCAGCCCCACGCCCGTACCCCCCCGCGCGGTCTACAGCGAGCCGGACGCCGTCCTGGCCGAATGGGCGAGCGCGCCGCCAGCCGGGTGACCCGCGCCCGGATCACCCGTTCTCGAACCACCCGCATCCGACTCGCCCGCGTCGAGGTGAGAGCCGGCTGAACGCGGCGGACGTCGCGCTGCTCGTCGGCGCCGGGATCCTCGCGGGCATCACCAGCACGGTCGCGGGGTTGGCGTCCCTCGTCTCCTACCCGGCGTTGCTCGCCGTGGGCCTGGAGCCACGGACCGCGAACATGACGAACACCGCGGCCCTGCTGTTCGTGGCGCTCGGCGCCGCGCTCGGCTCGCGCACCGAGCTCGCCGGCCAGGGCGGGCGAGTCGCCCGCTTCGGCGCCGCCACCCTCACCGGCGGGGCCCTCGGCGCGGTGCTGCTGATGACCACCCCGGCCCGCGCCTTCGAGCTGGTCGTGCCCTGGCTGATCGTCGGTGCCGCGGTGCTCCTGGTGCTCTCGCCTCGCCTTCGGCCGGGGGCCGGTGACACCGCCGCCGGCCCCCTTGGTGGCCCCCTCGGCCCCCGCGGCCCCGGCCTGCTGGCCGCCGTGTTCGCCGTCTCGATCTACACCGGATATTTCGGCGCGGGCGCCGGCGTCGCCCTGCTGGCGATCATGGCTGTGATGATCCCGGAGCCACTGGCCCGCGTGAACGCGGTGAAGAACGTCGTGTCGGGCTTCTCCAACGCGGTCGCCGCGGTCCTGTTCGCCGTCGTGGGATCGGTCGCCTGGACGGCTGCCGCCCCGCTGGCCGCCGGGCTGCTCGCCGGCGGCGCCATCGGCCCCCGCATCGTCCGTGCGCTGCCCGCCGAGCTGCTGCGCTGGATCATCGCGGCCGCGGCGGTCGGCCTGGCCGTCTCCCTGGCTCTCGACGCCTACCGCTGAGACCCGCGCCCAACGCAACTCAGCCCGGCCCGGCCCGGCCCGACCCGGCCTGACCCGGCCGCTGTTCTCCTCGCCACCGGTCACGGATCCCACCGGCAGTTCACCTCAAGTGGGACAAAAGTGGCACGGCGTCGCCTGGCAACGCGCAAGAAAGAAGGATTTTGGTCGTCGGGACGACCAGAATCCTTCACCCTTGCGACTCGCCAGACCGGGCTACCGGGCTACCGGGCGCTCGGAGGTCCGGCCGCGTTCGAGGAGCGCGACCCTCCCCACCCGCCGAATGGCGATCTTGATCGGCGCCGACCCGCGACTCACCGGCGACCAGGATCCTCGGGTCCTACTCGGTAGCGAGCCAGTCACAGCGGCAGCCCGAAAACAGTGGCACACCCGGGAGGTTATCCCGCATACATCCGGGTATTTGCCGGCTCAGCGGATATTCCCCCTTTTACGGAAGGAGCGCCCGATGGCAACCCGGGTGCGCACTCGGACCTACGGCAGCGTCAGCCTCGGATTTCTCCTTTACCTGGCCATCGGACTCATCGTCACCATCAGCCAGGACTACTGGAACGTCACCGACTGGGACGGTGCCACGCTGCGCCACTTCTTCACCGCCGTGGTGGCGACACTGGCCTGGCCGCTGGCCATCTTCTATTCCATCGGCCTGACCCCGCGGTAGATGTCCACGTAGAGGTCGACATGCGCGACCCGGGCCGCTCGCCGGCACACCGCCGGCCGGCAGTGCGGCTGCGCGGCCGGTTGCGCGGCCGTCCAGCCGTGGTGCCGTCCCATGGTGCCGTCTCCCGCCGCCGCGCACGGTGGGAGACGGCACCGGCCAGCGCCGACGGCGGACCTCAGCCGCCCGACGCCGAGAAGAACGTCGTCACCCGCAGCTCGGTCAACACCGTGGCCGCACAGCCCGCGCCGGTCACCGAACCAGGCCCGGCGGCCGCAGGACCAACCGCCAGCCCAGCCGCAGGACCGGCAACAGGCCCGGCCACCGACCCAGGCCCGGCCACCGACCCAGGCCCGGCAACACCGTCCGCGGCGAACGCACCGTCCAACGGGAGCAGCCCCGCAAAGCCGTCCACCGGCAGCGGACCTGTTCCGCCGGGAGGGACGAGGCGCAGCCCAGCCGGCCTGGCCGGTGCATCCGGGCAGCCCGGGAACAACCCGGCGGCGGTCATGGTGAGGCCGGCCTGCGCCCGTCCGCCGGCCGCCAGCGGCACCGACGGCCCGACCGGCCCCTGGGCATCGGCCGCCGGGCCGAGCCCGTCGCCGGCCTCGTCGACCTGGAAAACCAGCGGGTAGCCGCGCAGCTCACAGGCCCGCCGCCCGATGTTGACCACGCTCAGCGCCGCGTGCGTCTGACCCGCGCCATGCTGGATGTCCGTCACTTCGGCGCGAAGCTCACCCGAGTCGCAGGAAATGCCGCCGCCCGGCACGGCACCGGCCACGGCCACGGCCATTCCGGCGAAACCCGACGACGCGAAACCCACCACCGTGAGCGTGGCGGCGGCCATCCCGGTCGAAGTCAGGACGTGGAATCCCACCCCGCGCCTTTTCGGCGGCATTTCCGGCCGGCGCGAGGCGGACGATTCGAGGATGCGCGGAGAAAACGGAGAAAGACGCATGACGCCCTCCCGGATCCCCCGATCTGGGCCCGTTCCGAACTCCCGGTAAACGATGTTCCCGGGCACCGATCACCTTCCCCTTTCCCGGGGTCGCCACACCTGCGGTCCGGTCACCGACCGCGACAGTGACGAAGCGCACCATTGCGTGACCGAGCCCATCTGCATGGCCGAGCCCGTCCGGGGCCTGGCCCATCCGAGCGCGTCCCGTGGGGCGAGCCGGTCTGCGGGTGAGCTGTTCCACGCGAGCCGTCGGGCGGCGGTCGCGCTTTGGGCTGGTGCTCGGTGCGGATGGTGAGCAATCATGCGGCCGGGGCCCCGCCGGTACCCGCCGAACCACACGGTGGCCCCCTGGACCGACGCACATCCCACAGGCCATCGTGAAACGGTCCGCACCTGGCAGGCGTTGAACCAGCTTGACGGGGGTAGGCACACCGCTGGGCGACTGTCGGGCCCGACAGCGTCCCACCCGACGGAAGGGATCATGAACAGTACCGACGATGCCGGATGTAGTTCCGGCCGACCCACGCGTAGGGAAGCGCCCGCGGGGGTCGATCGGTGACAGAGGCGCTCCTTCTGCTCCTGAGTATTGTGCTGGTGGTGGCCTGCGGCGTCTTCGTCGCCGCGGAGTTCGCGTTCGTCACCGTTGACCGACCTTCCGTCGAGCGTGCCGCCGACGCGGGCGACCGGTCCGCGGCCGGGGTGCTGACCGGGCTGCGGCAGCTGTCCACCCAGCTCTCCGGGGCACAGCTCGGTATCACCATCACGAACCTGGCCATCGGCTTTCTCGCCGAGCCGGCCATCGCGGATCTGCTCGAGGGCCCGCTCACCAGCCTCGGGGCTTCCCACGGTGTCGCGCGTGGCGTCTCCGTGGCTCTCGCCCTCGTCCTCGCGACCGCGTTCACCATGCTCTACGGGGAGCTCGTGCCCAAGAACCTGGCGATCGCCAGGCCGCTGGGCACGGCGCGGGCCGTGCAGCGCCCGCAGCGGGTCTTCACCCGGGCTGTCCGTCCCCTGATCCATTCGCTGAACAGCACCGCGAACGCGCTGCTGCGACGGGTCAACATCGAGCCCCAGGAGGAGCTCGCCTCGGCCCGATCGCCGCAGGAGCTGTTCTCCCTGCTCGGGCGCTCGGCCGAGCACGGCACCCTGCCTCGGGAGACCGCGACGCTCATGCAGCGCTCGCTGACCTTCGGTGACCGCGTGGCCGAGGACGTCATGACACCCCGCATGCGCATGCAGTCGATCGACGCGGACGCACCGGTCAGCGAGGTGATCAACGCGGTCCGGCGGACCGGCCACGCCCGGTTCCCGGTCATCGGGGACGGCAGTGACGACGTCGTCGGGCTGATCCACGTCAAGCACGCGGTGAGCGTGCCCGAGGAGCTGCGCGCCACGACGACGGTGCGGGAGGCGATGGTCCCCGCCGTGACGGTGCCGTCCTCGATGCCGCTCGACCCGCTGCTGGAGACGCTGCGGTCGGGCGGTCTGCAGATGGCCATCGTCGTCGACGAGTTCGGCGGCACGGATGGTCTGGTGACCGCGGAGGACCTCATCGAGGAGATCGTCGGCGACGTCATCGACGAGCATGACCGGGTCAGCCCCCGGGCCCTGCGCCGCCGGGACGGCACCTGGCTGCTCTCCGGCCTGCTGCGGCCCGAGGAGGCCAGCGAGGTCACCCGCCTGCGGATCCCGGCCGACGAGTCGTACCAGACCCTGGGTGGCCTGATGTCACGCACGCTGGGGCGGATCCCCCGCGCCGGCGACACGATCACGCTCGAGGGCATCCGGTACGAGGTGGAACGGATGGACGGTCGGCGGGTCGACCGGATCCGGCTCGGGGCCGGCCGATGAACGACATCATCGCGCTGGCGGTGACGGTTGTGCTTCTGGCCGGCAACGCCTTCTTCGTCGGCGCCGAGTTCGCGCTCATCTCCGCTCGGCGGGACACCATCGAGCCGCGGGCCGCGGCCGGCTCGCGCGCCGCCAAGGTGACGCTTCACGCCATGGAGCATGTGTCACTGATGCTCGCGGGCGCCCAGCTCGGTATCACGGTGTGCACGCTCGGCCTCGGCGCGCTGAGCGAGCCCGCCATCGCGCACCTGCTGGAGGCGCCGTTCGAGGCGGTCGGGCTGCCGACCTCGATGCGGCATCCGGTGGCGTTCGCGATCGCGCTCACCCTGGTGACCTACCTGCATGTGGTCATCGGCGAGATGGTTCCCAAGAACCTCGCGCTGGCCCTGCCGGACCGGGCGGTCCTGCTGCTCACCCCGCCCCTGGTCGCCGTCGTGCGGGCGGTGAAGCCGGTGATCTCGGCTCTCAACCTGGTCGCGAACCTCACCCTGCGGGCGCTGCGGGTGGAGCCGAAGGACGAGGTCACCAACGTCTACACCCGCGACGAGGTGGCCGGGCTCATCGAGGAGTCGCACCGCGAGGGCCTGCTGGCCGAGGACGAGCACGACCTGCTCACCGGCGCGCTGTCCTTCGACGAGCGCACCGCCCGCAGTGTGCTGCTCCGGCCGGAGGCGCTGGTCACCGTCGCACCCACGGTCACGCCGCGGGAGGTCGAGCAGCTCGCCGCCGACACGGGCTTCACCCGTTTCCCGGTCCGTGGCGAGGACGACGACCTCGTCGGCTACCTGCACCTCAAGGACGTCCTGGAGAACCGTGAGGACCGCAGGTCCGCGCCGGTCGCGCCGAAGTGGATCCGGCCGCTGGTGCGGGTCGGCGCGGACGAGAGCCTGCGCACGGTCCTGGCGACCATGCAGCGCTCCGGGTCGCATCTGGCCCGGCTCTCCGACGAGACCGGCCGCATCCTCGGGCTGGTGGCGTTGGAGGACATCCTGGAGGAGCTCGTCGGCGAGATCCGCGACGAGGCGGCCCGTCAGCCCGCCTGAGGCCGGCCGCGGGCGGCCTGCGGGTCGTCCGCGGCCGGCTGCGGCTGCGGTGTGTTCGGTGAGCCGGACGCTCTCCGAACACACCCGCCGCCGGCCGACGCCGGGGTCAGCAGCCGTCAGCGGCGGCCGGTGCCGGGCCGGCGGCGGTCAGCGGAGGGTGTCCCCACACAGCGCCATCGGCATCTGGACCTGGAAGACGTCCGCCGCCTGCCCGACGCGCACGACGCTCACGCAGACGCGCGGGGCGTTCTTCACGGCGAGATCGACCGGACCGGGCAGCAGGCCGCCCGCGTCGTAGTCCTTCACCGCGCGCAGCGCCGCGATGTACCCGGCCCGGGTCGGGCACTGCCCGGCCTCCTGCAGGCCGCGCAGGAACAGGTCCGCGGTCAGCCAACCGACCAGGCCGGTGGTCTGCTCCGGCCGCTCGATCTGCGGCGCGTACTGGGCCATCGCGTCGAGGTAACGCTGATGCGCCGGGGTGTGCGCCTCGAACGGCAGGAAGTCGACGAGGTAGAAGCTGCCGGCCAGCCCGGTGCGGCGGCGGTCGAGGACCCCGGGGTCGTAGCCGACCGGCTGCATCGCCACCTTCACCGTCACGCCCGCGGCCCTGGCGGCGGCGACGACGTCCGCGAACGCCTGGACGGGCACGACGCCGGTGATCATGTCGGCACCGGCGGCCCGCACCCGCTCGGCCGCCGCGGCCAGGTCGAAGCCGGTGGACGTCCAGGTGATCGTGTCGACCACCTGGACCGCGTCGGCACGCAGGCTGCGCGCCAGCCGGTCCCCGATCTGCCCGGAGGCCGCGAGGGCGTCCGTACGCAGGATCACCGCCCTGGTCGCCCCGTGGGAGTGCGCGAACACGCCGAAGACCGAGTTGCCGAGGTCACCGCCGAGCATGTTGGAGTAGCCGAACACGTTCTCCCCGCCGGCCGTGAGGTCCTGGCCGATCGTGGGGACTCCGCGTTCGGCCAGGTAGTCGGCCGCCTCGCCGGCGATGCCACTGGTCCCGACGACGGCGAACGACTGGGAGCGCTCCACGAGCGAACGCGCGGCGAGCAGCGCGCCCGCCGAGGTCGACTCGTCGTCGCGCCAGTCGTACCTGACCTGGCGGCCGTGGACGCCACCGGCGGCGTTCGCCTCGCCCAGCCTGGCGTCGACGCCGGCCCGGAACGCGCGGGAGAGCTGGGAGCTGGTTCCGGTGTCCGGGTAGAGCGCGCCGAACCGGACCTCGTCGGCGGTCACACCGGCCACCGGCGCACAGCTGGCCGCGGACACCTCGGGCGAGGTGTCGCCGGCTTCCCCGAAGCATCCGCCGATCAGGGTCGCCACCGCCGTCGCCAGTGCCAGGGCACCACCTGCGGCCCGCCACCGGCGGCCAGTCGCTGCGATCCTCAACAGTGTCCCCCGAGGCAAGAAAGGGATAGTTCGTACTTTTCCGACCATCAGGGCAAACTGGCTCGGCAACGTTACAACATCACGGACGCAGAGCCCAGCGATCGGCCGCCCCGCGGCCAGGCGTCCGGCGTTCAGCCGACCGGCAGTCAGACGTCCAGCGGTCAGCCGACCGGCGGTCAGCCGACCTGGCCACGCCGCGGGCCGGCGGCCACGATCACCGCCATCGACGGGGCCCACCAGTAGCTGCAGTCCGCCGGCGGACGCAGGCCGTCCACCACCCGCACCGAGAACGTCTCGAAATGGCGCAGCAGCGCACGCTGGTGACGCCGGGAAAGCGAGTCGATCTCGTTCGAGTAGTAGGTGAACGACCCTCCATCGGCCAGATGCTCGGCGGCGTGCGGGAAGAAGTGCTCGGCGAACGTCGCGTCCCGCACCACGTGGTCGTCGACCTCGCGCTCGTCCAGTGGATAGGTGTCGAACAGGATGCCGTCGAAACGCCCGAGATCCGGCAGCACGTCCTGCCAGCGGCCGGTCACTATCCGCACGCCGGCCCGGCCACCGCCATCGCCCCCGCCCCCGCCCCCGTCACCGTCACCGTCGTCGGAGGCGGCCCACGCCCGCGCGGTCGCGGCGACGTCCGGGTTCGCCTCGATGATCGTGTGCGCCGACGGCCGCAGGCTCTGGACGAACCCGGCCGAGATTCCCAGGCCGAAGCCGACCTCGCAGACCGTCCCCCCGGTGCGGGTCACCGCCTCGGCCAGCGCCCGCATCAGGGGACGCTCCCAGGTCTGCATCACCTCCTGGCCGGAGACCAGCAGGGTGTCGCCGGTGACCACCGGCGTGTCCGCGTCGAGGGCCACCTCGATCCTCGGCCGGGTGGCGCCCGGCACCAGTCGCGGCGCGACCTCGTCGAGAGCCCGGACGTCGGCCACGAACTCGTCCAGTGCCCGCCCGAGCAGCCACTCACGAGGCTCGTCCGCCACCGGCGCCAACAGCGATTCAGACGTCGGGGTGAGACTGACCTCGAACTTCGCCGTGCGCCGCAGCAGCACCATGACCTCCCAGATCCGACACTGGATCGACCGGAAAACCGCCGGAACAGATGGGAAAGCCCGGCCGGGATGCACCGTATACGCGGCACACCGCATACACGGCACACCACCGGTCCACACGGAGTCCGCATCCGATCAACATCCGGTCCGCACCCGGTCCGCGGGCAATGAACGTGGACGTCGGCTGCGCCGCAGACGGGTGTCGTAGGATCAATGCGATCTGATGTGCCCAGGCAGGAGTGCGGCCCCTTGAGCGGGTATACACAACCGCCGGTGTCCGGGAACACCGCGCGGCCGCTCCGCGCGGAGGACCCCGTCCGGCTCGGTAACTATCGCGTGGTCGGCAGGCTCGGCCAGGGTGGAATGGGCGCGGTCTTTCTCGGCCAGGCGCCGGACGGCACCGCCGTCGCCATCAAGGTGATCCGGCCCGAGCTCGCGTCCCGGCCGGAGTTCCGGGCCCGTTTCGCCCGTGAAGCCGAAAGCGCCCGCAGAGTTCGCCGTTTCACCACCGCGGCGGTCCTCGACGCGGATCCGGACGGCCCACAGCCGTATCTGGTGACGGAATTCGTCGAAGGCCCCACGCTGTCACGGCATGTCACGGCACGCGGGCCGATGCGGCCGGCCGACCTCGAACAGCTCGCGGTCAGCGTCGCCACCGCGCTGTCGGCCATCCACGCCGCCGGGATCGTGCACCGCGACCTCACGCCCGCGAACGTCCTGCTGTCCCCGGTCGGGCCGAAGGTGATCGACTTCGGGCTCGCCCGCGAGTACGACACCGTCAGTGACCTGTCCCGCAACGTCAAGCAGGCGATCGGCACCCCCGGCTACATGTCACCGGAGCAGATTCTCGACCAGCCCATCACGGCGGCGGTCGACATCTTCGCCTGGGGCTCGATCATCGTCTTCGCCGCCACCGGGCAGCCTCCGTTCGGCCAGGGGCGGGTCGAGGCCGTGCTGTACCGGATCGTGAACGAGCAGCCGCGGCTGGAGGGCGTGACCGGCGAGCTGCGCGACCTCGTCGAGCTCGCGATGCGCAAGGATCCCGGCGCCCGTCCCAGCGCCGAGGAGCTGCGCGCGGCCCTGATGGGCGGGGTGGCCATCCCGGATCGGTCGGCCCCGGCCCCGTCCTCCGCCGGCGTGGCCGGCGAAAGCGACCAGGGCGATCGCGCGCCACGCGGACGTCGCTGGTCACGAGGCGGCCGCAAGGCCACAGAGGTCTCGACGACGGGCGCGGCGGCCGGCCCCGCTCGCCCCTCACCGGCCGACACCGTCATCTCGGCGTCGCCCCTCCCGCCCGCGCCACCGATGCCGACCTCGCCGCCCCCCGCCGCGCGGCAGCCCTACTCGCCGGCACCGCACTCGCCCGCACCACACTCCCCGGCACCGCATTCGCCGGCACCGCATTCGCCGGCACCGCATTCACAGGCGCCGCCCCACTCACCAGCACCGCAGTCGCCCTACTCCCCGGCGCCACGCCCACCGGCGACCTACTCACCCGCGCCCTACTCACCGGCACCCCGATCGCCGGCACCACTGTCACAGACACCGCAGTCACCGGCACCGCACCCGTCCTCCCTGTCCCCTGTCACGCCGAGCAGCCCGGGCACCGCGGCGGCGCGGGGGCCACACCAGCAGGGCACGGGCCCGGACACCGGCACGGGGCGGCGCAGGCCCGATCGGCGGGTGGTCATCGCGGGCTTCGCCGTCGTGCTCGCCGCCGCCATCGCGATCCCGGTGGCGAGGCTCGGCGGCGGTGACTCACCGTCGAGTACGGACCGCGATGCCATCGCGACCAGGCTCGCCACCGAGGCGGCCGCCAGGCGTGCCGAGGACCCGGACCTCGCGGCCCGGCTGAGCCTCGCCGCCTACCGGATCGCTCCGGTCAGCGCCGCCAAGGACGCAATGATCGCATCGTTCAGCGCGCTGACCACGGTGCAACCACCGGAGGCCGCCAGCCCCGGCAAGGACGTCACGTTCAGCCCGTCGGACTCCGTGCTCGCCTCGGCCGGGTCGGACGGTGCGCTGCGGCTCTACCGCCTGACCGACGGCGGCGAGCCGTCGTTGCTCAGCGAGCAACCGACCAACGACCCGGCCGCCGCTGTCGCGTTCGCTCCCGACGGCAAGCGACTGGCCCTCAGCGGCACGCAGGACCCGGCCCGGGTGTGGGATGTGACCGACCCGGCCAAGCCGACGCAGCTGAGCACGCTGTCCGGCCTGGGTACACCCGTCCAGGTGGCGCTCGGCGCGGACGGGACGCTGCTCGCCGCCGCCACCGCGGACGGCACGTTCGCGCTGTGGCGCCTCTCCGACCCCGCGGCGCCCGAGCCACCGCGCCTGCAGCGCACCGGCTCCGTCATCACCGACATGGCCCTGAACCCAGCCGGAACGCTGCTCGCGACCGCGGGAATCAGCGGGGATGTGCAGCTCTGGGACGTCACCGACCCGGCGCGCCCGAAGCAGAGCGGAGCCCTGCGCGGGCCGGTCGCCGCTGTCAACACCGTCGCCTTCAACGGCGACGGGACACGGCTGGCCGTGGGCCGGGACGACCGGACCGTCCAGGTGTGGGACGTGAGCGATCCACAGCAGGGCCACGTCGCCACCGAGCTACGCGGGCCCGAAGGCCCCGTCTTCGCCGTCGCGTTCGACGAGGCCGGTCAGATCGTCATCGGGGACCAGTCCGGCGTCGTGAGCTACTGGGGCGGGGCGGATCCGGCGGCGGTGGTGCGGATCGCTGATGCGGAAAGCAAGATCACGTCCATTGCGATCGACCGCGCGGGTGACCACCTCGCGTTCACCACCGAAGGTGGCCGGACCTCGATCTGGTCGCTCAACCCCGACAGGCTCACCGCCGTCGCCTGCGCGAAACCGTCGGCGCGGATCACCCCGGCCGAGTGGGAACAGTTCGTCCCGGAGATCTCGTACACCGATCCCTGCAGCATCTGACCCACAACCGGGACCGGATGTCGGTTCGGTTCCACCTGCCGCTCGGGTCCACATGCCGCTCGGGTCCACATGCCGCGACCCACGCACCCTGGCTGTCGGCCAGAGCCCGTGGGTCGCGGTCCGTGCGTTCCGCCGGTAGGGCGGCAGAGCATCGAGCGGTGGAGCGGTCAGGCGGTGACCGGCGGAACGCCCTTGATCAGCTCGTCGACCTTGGCGACGTTCTCGTCGATCGTGCTCTGGGCACGCGGCACGTAGTGGGCGTCGAAGGCGATCTTCTCGCCGTTCTGCATGTAGTAGCGCATGAAGGCGGCGGCCCCGGACTCACGCAGCGAGTCCTTGCGGGCGTAGACGAACACCGGCTTGCACAGCGGCAGGTAGAACCCGGTGCCCGCGGTCACCGCGTTCGGTTCGACGCAGCCCTTGCCGTTGTCGATCTCCAGACCGCGCAGCTGCGAACCGAACGTCTGGAAGGTCGGGAAGTCGAGGAAGCCGAGCGCGTACTGGTCGCGGGCCACGTCGGTCGCCACACCGCTGAGGTCTGCCTCCTGGTACTGGCGGGACTTGTCACTGGCGTCGTTCACCGTCGCGTTGAACACCTGTGCCTGCACGCTGTCCCGCGGCGGCCCCACAAAGCTGATCGGCTGCGCCGGGAAAGAGGAGTCGATCTGGTCCCACCGGGTGATCTGCGAGCCGGCGTTCCAGATCTCGCGGACCTGGTCGAGGGTCATGCAGCGAGCCCACGAGTTCTGCGGGTTCACCACGATCGGCAGGGTGTGGTGCGCGACCTCGAAGCCGACGATCTGGTCGGCGCAGCCGGGATTGGCCTTGGAGTCGAACTCGAAGGAGGCGTCGGCGACGTCGATCTCGCCCGCGCACAGCTTGGCGAAGCCGTCCTCGGTCGTCGACGAGCTGACATTCACCGTCACGTTCGGCTGGACCTGGCGGAATCCCGCGTAGGCGGTCTCACTGATCGGCGCGACCTCGGCCGAACCGGCGATCAGCACCGTTTTCGGCCCCCGTGTCAGCGGTGCGGGGGACGCGCTCTGCTGCGCCGGAGGGGTCGTGACCGCCGTGGCGATCGGCACGACCGCGGTCGGCTCCTCGTCATCGCCCCCGGTCAGGGCGACACCGAACACGACGCCGGCGGTCACGAACACGATCGCCGCGACCGCGGCGGCGATCGTCCCGCCCGACCGGCCCGCGAACGGACCGCCGCCGGAACCCGAGCGACCGCCACGACCGCCACGACCGGTGTCCGGCCGGGCGGCCTGCGGTGGCACCGGCGCGGCGCCCACGGGACGGCTCTCGCCCGCCGCGTTGACGATCTCCATTCCGCCGAGCATCGTCGCCGCGCCCTCGTCGAAGCCGGAGGAGGACGAGGAGGCGCCGGTCGCGGTCGGATACGTCATCGGGGTGCCTGGGGCCGTGCCCGCCGGCGGCGGGGACGACACCGGGGCGCCGGTACGGCCCCCGATCACGGTGGCGTCGGGGTCAGCCGGCCGGGCCGGCGGAACCGGCCCGGCGGACGACGCGGAGCCGACCGGCGGAAGCGACCCGACCGGCGGAAGCGAGCCGACCGGTGGGAACGAGGAGACCGGGGGCACGGAACCGGCCGGCGGGAAGGAGCTCGCCGGGGGCACCGAGCCCTCGGCGGGGTAGGAGCCCGGCTGCGAGACCGACCCCCACGGAGGCACGGATCCCGGCTGCGTGCCGGCGGCCGGCGGCCGGATGATCGAGGTGATCTGCTCGCCCGGCGAGCGTTCGGCGAGCCCCGCCGCGATCAGCGCCGCCCCGGTGGCGATGTCGTCGTCCGAGCCGACCTGCCAGCGGCCGACACCGGGGAAGGCGGCACGCATCTGGGCCGCGACGAGCGGCATCCGCGCGGTTCCCCCGAACAGCAGCACGGTCGACAGGTCGGCGTGTTCCGCCTGGCCGCTGCGCAGCACCTGCCGGAATGCCCGCACCGTGTCGTCGACGACCGGTGCGACCAGGGTCTCCAGATCGGAGCGCCGCAGAGTGACCGAAGCCGTCTCCCGGCCCGGGAGGCTGACCGTTACCTCGATCTCCTCCTCCTCGGCGAGGTACTCCTTGGCCTGCGCGCACTCGTCCCGCAGCCGGCCCAGCGCGACCGCGATCGCCGGGTCGCCAAGGTCGAGCCGGTCGCGGCTGGTGCCCACCTGGGCCAGCGCCCTGTCCACCAGCAGTTCGTCGAACTCGGCCCCACCGGCGCGACCGACGCCTACCGGCGATCCAAGCCGTTCGAATCCGAACGGGCTGAAGGACAGCACCGCCGAGTCGAAGTGGCCGGCACCGAAGTCGTAGAAGCCCACCAGGTCAACGGTCCGGGCCGCCCGGCGGCTGATCAGCAGCGTGCCGATCGCGTCGGCGGACGCGCAGGTTGTGACGGGAGCGGAGACATCCGAAAGCTGGCTGACGGCCTCGGTGAATGCGGCGCGGCGATGCTCCGGCCAGAAGGTCGGATGCGCGACGACGATCTGCTCGGGCTCCTCGCCGCGGGCCGCGACCACCTGGCCGACCAGGTGACCGACCAGCCGGCCGAGGAGGCCCTCGGGGCTGTAGGCCGCGCCCGCGACCAGAACGTGGCCCGGCTCGCCAACGCGGTGCAGGAAGCCGCGGGCCGCGCGCTCGGGATCCGCCGTGGCCCGTCGCGCTGCCGAACGGCCGACGAGCATGCCTCCCGCCTGGGGCATGTAGAGCACGGATGGCACCGCCCGCCCACCGCCCAGGGTGAGCACGGCGGGCCATCCCCCGTCGGAGACCGCAAGAACGGTGTTCGCCGATCCGACGTCAATGCCAAGTTGGTAGCCCATGGGTCCTCCGGCTGTGTTCCCTCGTTGTCCGCCGTGGCCGTCACGGACGGACGCAGCGTGATCCCCCCGGCTCCCTCAGCGCCCCCGACACCGTCCGTAATCAGGCGGGTCGTTCACACAACAACGAAAGATCCGGCGGCCACATCGTAGGCCGCCCGACCAGGAGCTCCCTATCCGGTAGCGGACATCGATATCAGAAGACGGACACCGCACGAAGACCTGTCCTCCGTTGTAACGCCAATCCATCCGAAACACATCTGTCGGAAACGCGTCCGTCGGAAGCCGCGCCGGAATCCCCCGCCGGGTTCCGGGTTGAGCCGATTCCACTGCGCCAGACCACCATCACGGGGCGTCGGCAGGATCCAGGCCAGGCCCGGCAGGCCCGCCAGGGTAAAGGCGCCCACGGTTTCGCCTCCCGGGCTGCCGCCGTTCGAGATCGCGGACCGCCCGCGCCCGAAGAGGTCCCCGAGCCGCCCGCACCAACCCTTTACGTACAGGTTCCGTCCGCAATAGGCTGCATCGCCCTGAGGTGCGAGTGAACGGAAGCTGGGCGGGACGGCGGCCAGCGGCCTGGGCGCCCAGGCGACACGCGAACCCGGGATCGATCAACACCGCCGCGGGAACGGAGCGTGAGTCACATGACGTCGACCGACAACGAAGTCCGACCGACGATCCCCGACCTGCTCCGGCGTGCCGCCGGCGAGTTCGGCCCCGCCGACTACCTCGTCACCCTGACGGACCGGCTGACCTACGCCGAGGCCGACGAGCGGTCGGCGCGGGTGGCCCGGTGGCTGCTGCACGAGGGCGTGGGCAAGGGCACCCGGGTGGGGCTGTTCTTCCCCACCGGCGTCGAGTGGGTCACCTGGTGGCTGGCGGTCTCCAGGATCGGCGCCCTCGCCGTGCCGTTGAGCACGCTGTACGCGCCGGCCGAGATCGCCAAGGTGGCACGGTTGGCCGACCTGCAGATGCTGGTGGCACCCACGCGGGTACTCAGGATCGACGTCGCCGACCGGTTCGAGGCGGCGTTCTCCGACCTGCCGGGCCAGCTGGACGGACCACTGGAGCTGGCGGGCGCGCCGTACCTGCGGCGGATCGTGCTCACCGGCGAGACCGACCGCGGCTGGGCCACCCGGTGGCACGCGCGGGACGCACCGATGGTGCGCGCCGAGATCCTCGCCGCGGCTGAAGCCGAGGTCACCCCGGCCGACCTGGCCGTCATGGTACACACCTCCGGGTCGACGGCTGACCCGAAGGGCGTCCTGCACACCCACGGCACGCTGGTGCGGCAGACCTCCACCTGGGCGGCCGTGATCCGCCACCTCACGGACGTCGAGGACGCGCCGCGCATCCTGTGCGCCATGCCGTTCTTCTGGATCGGCGGGATCCTCGCCGCGGCAGGAGCGCTGCACGCGCCCGTCGCGGTGCTGTCCCTGGAGCGGCTGGAGGCCGGATCGGCCCTCGACCTCGCCGAGCGGGAACGGGCGAACGGTGTCGTCGGGTGGCCGGCGTTCACCCAGCAGCTACGGCTGCACCCGTCCTTCCCGGAACGGGACCTGCGTAGCGCGCCCGCTCTGCTGCAGGGTCCGGTGGACCTGGCGATGGTGGATGTCCCCGACGGTCACCCGATTCACCGGAGCCTGACCGAGTCCGGCGGCAGCTTCGCGTTCACCGAGATCGCGATCGTCGACGCGGACGGTGGGCGCGTCCCGGACGGCACGGTCGGCGAGCTGCTCATCCGTGGTATCGGCGTGATGGCCGGATACAACAAGCGCGAACGGTGGGAGGTCTTCGACGCGGACGGCTGGTACCACACCAGCGACCGGGTCTACCAGAGGACGGGCGACCCACGGCTGTTCTACGTCGGCCGGGACAGCGAGCTCATCAAGGCCGCCGGCTCGAACGTGTCGCCCCGCGAGGTCGAAGCCGTCATCGAGGAGTTCCCCGAGGTGGCGCACTGCGTCGTCGTCGGAGTCGAGCACCCGTCCCGTGGCGAGGAGGTGTGCGTGGTCGTGGTGGCGGCGGGAGAGGATCTGGACGTGGCGGAGCTGGCCGCGCGGGCCCGGACGCGTCTGTCCGCCTACAAGGTGCCCACCCGGTGGATCGTCGCGGCCGGCGACGAGGTGCCGGCGCTGCCCAGCGGCAAGCCCGACCGCAGGGGCCTCAGGCGGCTGGTCGATGAGGGCCGCGTGAAGTAGCCGGGCCACCGCTTGCCGGCAGTAGGACCTGACGGACTGCGAGGTCGGCTGACCGGTTCCCCGCGCCGCCACCGCCACCGCCATCGCCGGCGTCAGACGTCAGGCGTCGAAGGCGTCGAGAATGGTGTCGGCGGCGAGGCTCGGGGTCAGGGCGCCGTCGCGCACCCGCCGTTCGACGTCGGCGGTGACCGCCTGGACCGCCGCGCTGTCGCGCAGCCGGCCCAGCAGGCGGTCCTGGACCATCGCCCACGTCCAGTCGACCTGCTGGCGGCGGCGGCGCTCGGCCAGCTCACCGGAGGCGTCGAGGACGTTCTGGTGCTGCACGACCTGGCCCCACACCGTGTCCAGCCCGGTCTTCTCGGCGGCGCTGCAGGTGAGGACCGGGGTCTGCCACTCGCGGGCGGACCCCTGCAACAGCCGGATCGCACCGGCGAGCTCACGGGCGGCCCGGCGGGCGTCCAGCTCGTGCGGCCCGTCGGCCTTGTTCACGGCGATGACGTCCGCCAGCTCCAGGACGCCCTTCTTGATGCCCTGGAGCTGGTCACCGGTGCGGGCCAGGGTCAGGAACAGGAAGGTGTCCACCATGTCGGCGACCGTGGTCTCGGACTGCCCCACGCCGACGGTCTCGACGAGCACGACGTCGTAGCCGGCGGCCTCCATGATGATCATGGCTTCGCGGGTGGCCTTGGCGACGCCGCCGAGCGTGCCGGCCGTCGGCGAGGGGCGGATGAAGGCGGCCGGGTCGGCGGACAGTGCCGCCATCCGGGTCTTGTCGCCGAGGATGCTGCCCCCGGTCCGGGTCGAGGACGGGTCGACCGCGAGGACCGCCACCTGGTGGCCCTTCGCGGTGAGCATCGTCCCGAGCGCGTCGATGAACGTCGACTTGCCCACCCCGGGCACGCCGGTGATCCCGACCCGGCGGGCCTTGCCGGCATGCGGCAGCAGCGCCACCAGCAGCTGCTGCGCGGCCTCCCGGTGGTCGGCCCGGGTGGACTCGACCAGCGTGACGGCCCGCGCGATCCACACCCTGGACGCCGCGAGGACGCCGTCGGTGTACTCGGCGACGTCGACGGCCCGGCGCGCCACCGTGGTCAGGACGCCTCGGCGGACCCGGGCTGCCCGGCCTTCGCGTGGCCGAGCTGCTCGGACAGGGTCGCCAGCAGCTCGATCGCGGCGTCCGCGATGACCGTTCCGGGCGGGAAGATCGCCGCGGCGCCGGCGGCGCGCAGCGCATCGAAGTCCTGCGGCGGGATGACCCCGCCGACGACGACGAGGATGTCGCCGCGCCCCAGCTCGGCCAGCTCCTCCTTCAGCGCCGGCACCAGCGTGAGGTGCCCGGCGGCCAGCGAGTTCACCCCGATGATCTGGACGTCCGCCTCGATGGCCTGGCGGGCCACCTCGGCGGGCGTCTGGAACAGCGGGCCGACGTCCACGTCGAAGCCGATGTCGGCGAAGCCGGTGGCGATCACCTTCTGGCCGCGATCGTGCCCGTCCTGGCCCATCTTCGCGACGAGGATGCGGGGACGGCGGCCCTCCTCGCGCTCGAAGGCGGCGGCGGCGTCCCGGGCGGCGACGATGTTCCCGGCCGACCCGGCTTCGTCCCGATACACACCGGAGATGGTACGGATCTGGCCCGCGTGGCGCCCGTAGACCTTCTCCAGGGCGTCGGAGATCTCACCGACCGTGGCCTTGGCGCGGGCGGCGTCGACGGCCAGCGCGAGCAGGT
Organism: Parafrankia irregularis; assembly: GCF_001536285.1. NCBI lineage: Bacteria > Bacillati > Actinomycetota > Actinomycetes > Frankiales > Frankiaceae > Parafrankia > Parafrankia irregularis. The sequence continues at coordinate 265,005 of NZ_FAOZ01000006.1, forward strand.
TGTGCCCCAGGTCGGCGGGCCGGGAGCCGTCCCGGGCCGCCTCGGCGGCGCCGGTCAGCGCCCGCAGCGCGGACTCGACGGCGGCGCTGTCGCGCTCCTCGCGCAGCCGGCGCAGCTTCTCGATCTGCCCGGCCCGCACGGCCGAGTTGTCGACCTTGAGAACCTCGATGGCCTCGTCCGCGTCCACCCGGTACTTGTTGACCCCGACGAGCGGCTGGCGGCCGGCGTCGATGCGGGCCTGGGTGCGGGCCGCGGCCTCCTCGATGCGCATCTTGGGGATGCCGGCGTCGATCGCCTGCGCCATGCCGCCGCTGGCCTCGACCTCGCTGATGTGGCCCCAGGCCCTGCGAGCCAGGTCGTAGGTCAGCTTCTCGACGAAGTAGCTGCCGCCCCACGGGTCGACGACCCGGGTGGTGCCGGACTCCTGCTGCAGCAGCAGCTGGGTGTTGCGGGCGATGCGGGCGGAGAAGTCGGTGGGCAGCGCCAGTGCCTCGTCGAGGGCGTTGGTGTGCAGCGACTGGGTGTGGCCCTGGGTCGCCGCCATCGCCTCGACGCAGGTGCGCACCACGTTGTTGAAGACGTCCTGCGCGGTCAGCGACCAGCCGGACGTCTGCGAGTGGGTGCGCAGCGACGTCGAGCGCGGGCTCTTCGGCTCGAACTGGTTCACCAGCCGCGCCCACAGCAGCCGGGCGGCGCGCATCTTGGCGACTTCCATGAAGAAGTTCATGCCGATCGCCCAGAAGAACGACAGCCGGGGCGCGAACGCGTCGATCGCCAGCCCGGCGTTGCGCCCGGCCCGGATGTACTCGACGCCGTCCGCGAGCGTGTAGGCGAGCTCCAGGTCGGCGGTCGCGCCCGCCTCCTGCATGTGGTAGCCGGAGATGGAGATCGAGTTGAACTTCGGCATCTTCTGCGAGGTGTACGCGAAGATGTCGGAAATGATCTGCATCGAGGGCTGCGGCGGGTAGATGTAGGTGTTGCGGACCATGAACTCTTTGAGGATGTCGTTCTGGATGGTGCCGGCGAGCTGCTCCGGCGCCACCCCCTGCTCCTCGGCCGCCACGATGTAGAGCGCCAGCACCGGCAGCACGGCGCCGTTCATGGTCATCGAGACGCTCATGCGGTCCAGCGGGATGCCCTCGAACAGCTGGCGCATGTCGTAGATCGAGTCGATGGCGACCCCGGCCATGCCGACGTCGCCGGTGACCCGCGGGTGGTCGCTGTCGTAGCCGCGGTGGGTCGGCAGGTCGAAGGCGACCGACAGGCCCTTCTGGCCGGCGGCCAGGTTACGCCGGTAGAACGCGTTCGACTCCGCCGCGGTGGAGAAGCCGGCGTACTGGCGGATCGTCCACGGCTGGGTCACGTACATCGCCGGGTACGGGCCGCGCAGGTAGGGCGCGACACCCGGGTAGGTGCCCAGGAAGTCCAGGCCGGCGGTGTCGGCCGCGGTGTAGAGCGGCTTGACCGCGATGCCCTCGGGGGTGTCCCAGGTGAGGGCGTCGACGTCCTTGCCGGTGGTCTTCTCCACCGCGGCCCGCCACTGGGCCTCGTCGGCGTCGGCACCCGCCGGCGCGCCGAGTGCGATCTCGGAGAAGTCGGGGATCGAAGACATCAGGCCACTCCCACCGCTGCCAGGGTCGTGCTCAGCACCTCGACGGCGTTGCAGCCGGCGAAGACGTACCCGGTCACCCCGGCCGCGGCGTCGGTCTCCGCGCGGGCACCGGCCTTGCCGGCCAGCCAGATCCGCTCCGCCCCGGCGGCACGCAGCGCCTCGGCGACCGGTGCCGCCCACTCGGCGTAGACCTTGTCCGCCGAGCACAGGCAGGCGACCTTCGCGCCGGACGCGGTGAACGCGGCCGCGATCGCCGCCGGGTCGGTACCCGGCCCGGCGTCGGGCGTGGCCAGGCCGCCGGCCTGGAACAGGTTCGCGGCGAACGTGGACCGCCCGGTGAACGCCGACACGCTGCCGATCGTCGCCAGGAAGACCACCGGACGGGCACCGGTCGCCGCGGTGTGGGCGTCCGAACGGGCCCGCAGCGCCTCGTAGTCCTGGTCATAGGTGATCACCGGCAGGCCACCGGAACCGGCGCCGCCAGCGGGCTCAGCGCTCGGGGCGGGCTCGCGGGCGGGCAGCGTCTCGCCCAGGTTCGGGAACTCGCTCACGCCGGTCAGCGGGTCACGCCGATGCGCGAGCGCGTCGGCCCGGGCCGTCCAGGTGGCGTCCAGCCGGGCCCGCAGCGAGCCGTCCGCCAGCGTCGCGGCGATACCGCCGACACGCTCGATCTCGGTGAAGATCGCCCACGCGGCGGCGGCCAGCTGGTCGGTCAGCGTCTCGACGTACCAGGACCCACCGGCCGGGTCGACCACCCGGATCAGGCTCGACTCCTCCTGGAGCAGGGTCTGGGTGTTGCGCGCGATCCGCCGGGAGAAGTCGTCCGGCAGCCCAAGCCGGCTGTCGAAGGGCAGGACCGTCACCGCGTCCGCGCCACCGACGCCGGCGGCGAAGCAGGCCACGGTCGTGCGCAGCATGTTCACCCACGGGTCGCGGCGGCTCATCATCGCGGCCGAGGTCACCGCGTGCTGGCGCTGGGCCCGCACCTGGGCCGGCGCGCCGCAGACCTCCGCGACCCGCGCCCACAGCCGCCGCGCCGCCCGCAGCTTGGCGATCGTCAGGAACTGGTCGGCGCTCGCCGCATACCGGAACTCCAGCTGGCCCAGGGCGTCGTCCACGCCCATGCCGGCCGCGGTCAGCTCCCGCAGGTAGGCGACCCCGGTGGCGATCGACGCGCCGAGCTCCTCGGCGTCGCTGCCGCCGGCATCGTGGTACGCCCGGGCGTCGACGACCAGTGTGCGCAGCCGCGGGTACTCGGCGGCCACCCGGGGCGCGAGCGCGCGGACCGCGGTGAAGTCGGGCGCGGTCCCCGCCCGCGCGGCGAGCCCCAGCGGGTCGGCACCCAGCACCCCGCTGACCTGGGACGCCGGTACGCCGCGTGCGTCGGCCAGCGCCAGGAAGGCGGCCGCGGCCTCGGCGGTGAGCGGGCCGGCGTCGAGCACCACCGGCGCGAGGTCCAGGTAGACGTCCTTCAGGACCGTGGCGAGACCGTCCAGCGGCAGCCCCGCCGGGCCGAGCCGGAGCCACAGCGAGCTCACGCCGTTCTCCAGGTCGGCGAGCACCGCCTGGGCAGTGAGCCCCGCGTCGGGATGGCTGTGCAGCGCGCGCACATCCCAGCCGTCGGTGTTGGCGCCCTGCGGCCGCGCACCGCGCACGAACGGCGCGAGCCCCGGCAGGCCCGTCGGCGCGAGCGCCGCGCCATCGGCCGCGTCGTACAGCGGACGGATACTGATGCCCTCATACGTCGAGGTCGCGATCAGATCCTCGGCCTCGTCCGGGCTGGCGTCGTCGCCCGCGACCCCGGACTTGCGCAGCACGCCCAGGACGAGCTTGCGCCACTCATCCCGCGTCGCGCTCGGAAAGTCGGCGGCCAACTCCAGCTCCACCGGTGGAACGGTCATGACAGGCAATGCTAGGGGGCAACGACCTCGGAGGCTCGGAGCATGTTCCTCCCGTCACAGAGCCTTGCGTCGGATGCCCGTCCGACCAGCTGCGCGACGCCCTCATCAGCCGTCCCGAGACCAACATCAACGGCCTGGCAGCCAGGGCCGGAGCAGGTCAGCGGAGGTAAGCGGAGGTCAGCGGAGGTCAGCGGACCAGAAGGACCACGGCCACGACCACACCCAGCACGACGACCGCGGTGCGTAGGACATTCGCGGGCAGAAGCCGGGCGACCCGCGCGCCGAGCACACCACCGCAGGCCGACGTCACGACCAGAATGCCCGCGAAGGCCCAGGAGACCTGCGCCGTCACCAGGAAGACCACGACACCGATCGAGTTGACGCCGAAGGAGAGAAGCGTCTTGAGCGCGTTCGTCCGCTGCAGCTCGTCGACGAGAAGAATGCCGAGCACACCCAGCAGCAGAACGCCGAGCCCGGCACCGAAATAGGAGCCGTACGCGCCGGCGACGAACACGCCGATACGCGTCGGCCAGGTGATGGCGCCCTGCGGCGGCCCGGGTTCCGTTCCGGGTTCCGTGCCGGACTGTGTGGCGGTCGCGGCGGTCGCGGCGGCCACCGTGGCCGCCCGCCGCCGGGCGACCATGGCCGCGAGCCGGGACTGCACCGCGAGCAGCAGGCAGGCGGCGAGGACCAGGAACGGAACAGCCGACTTGAACCCGTCGGAGGGCGTCAGCAGGAGCACGATCGCGCCGACCAGTCCGCCGAGCATCGCGGGGGGCGCCAGTGCCTTCAGCCGACCGGTCTGGCCACGCAGCTCCCGCCGATACCCGAGCGCTCCGCCCGCATAGCCGGTGACGAGACCGACCGAAGAGGTGATGTTGGCGGTCAGGGCCGGCATCCCGGTCGCCAGCAGCGCGGGGAACGCGATCAGCGTGCCGCCGCCCGCGATGGCGTTGACCGCGCCCGCGAGCAGGCCGCCGCCCGCGACGAGAGCAGCGTCGGCTGGTCCCACAGGTCCTCCGTCCGGTCGTGACGAACCGCCGACAACTCGGTTACGACCGACGGCGACACGGCGCCCGTCGGGAGGCCGCGGGCCTCACCCTGTCCGGATGAATGCGGCCTTTCCAGGGATTGCGGCCCAGGTCACGGCACTTTCCGGGCCGATCGGCCCGGGCCGCGACGGAGCCAGCCGACCCACCGACGCTGCGTCAGAGGTCGAACTCCTCGGGGTTGATCCCGACCGCGAAGCACGCCTCCCGGACGATCGCCTGCTCGGCCTTGTCGAAGTTGCCGTCGGCGCCGCCGATGACGATCCCGATCTGGATCACCGCGCGGGCCTCGGTCGGCTTCTTCTTGACCTTGCCGATCTCCTGCAGGATGGAGACCTTGCCGAAGTCGAAGTCCGCCTGCAGCTTGCCGAGATAGTCGTTGAACCTGCGCTGCAGGTCGTCGGCCGGGAAGTTGGACAGCACGTCGTTACTGACGATCAGTGAGGCGACCCGCTGGCGCTCCGCCGGGTCGATGCTGCCGTCCGCGGCGGCCACGAGAGCACACATCGCCATGCTCGCGTCACGGAAAGCGCCGCTCTTGAGGTCGTTCTTCTTCGCGTTGAGCTGGCCCTGCATGGTCTGCGCGGACTGGCGTAGCTGGTTCCAGATCGGCACCTGTGCTCCTTTGCCGGTGGCGTTTCCGGTGTTCGAGGATCCTGGCGTTCTGGTGATGGCAGGTCAGATCAGACGGTTAGACCCGTCAGGACGGGCCAAGCCGTGCCTGACCTGGCCAACCTCCCACGAGGAGAACGTGCGACTGCCGGGCAACGCTCCTCGCTTGTCAGGATGCGCCGTTGAGCCGGTCGACGGCCAGCTGGGCATCACCGATATTGACGAAGTCCACCGCGACGAAGGTCGGGCGCCGCCCCTGTTCGGCCTCACAGCTGTGCGCACGGTCGAGGATCCGGTCGGCATTGTTGGCGACCAGGGCCGCCTGCCGGCTCGGCGCCGCGTCGGTCACCCAGTTGTTGAGCAGGAGCAGCTCCGACCCGGCCTCACCGCGATTGCGCGCACAGCCGACAAGTTTGTCCGCCGAGTCGACGGAGAAGGGTGTGTCCGATGCATAGCGGTAGAAACTTCGGAGAAATGTTCCGGGCAGGTCCTGGCTCTCGGTGAAGACGGCCAGCCGCCGACCGCTGTCGACCATCTCACGCAGCGTGGGCCATGAGCCGTCGTCGGCGGGCGGGGTGACCACGAGCCGGGAAAGCCCCGCCTGCGCGACCGCACCGGCGATCTCGGAGGCCGGCACACCGTCCTGGATGATGAAGGTGACGACCTCGCTCGGGTTGCGGGCCATCCAGTCCCCCACCTTGCCGAGCTCCTCGACCAGGTCGAGCGCGCCGAGCTGGCACATGTCGTGGCACAGCCACAGCCCCGGCCGGGCCGACCTGGCGTTGCGGGTCAACGGCTCGATGGCCGCCCGGGTCGTCGGCGGGAGCGTCGCGAGCACCGCGTCGACCTGCTCGGGCGTGGTCCAGTGGTGCACGTCGAGCAGCAGCGCGCGAACGCCGAGGTCGAGCTGGTGCACCAGCGACGGATCCTGCGTCGGGCCGAGAAAACGGTCCTCGCTGTTCGCCATCGCGTTGTGGGTCGCGAGGTAGGTGACCTCGTCGTAGCGCTTCGCGCAGAGCTGGGCCTGGCCGTTGCACAGTTCGCGCCCGGTGGCCGCGGCGCCCGGGAACGCGACCCAGGTCACCGCGATCATCACCGGAATGGTCACCACGAGGCCACCGGCGAGCCGGCGCCGCCGGCCGACCCGGCTCCACCGCGCGGACACTCGCCGGAACACGGCTGCGCCGACGACCACCAGGCCCACGAGCAGCGTCCAGCCGACGATGCGCAGGTAGTCGGCCTCGATGTCGCCGTAGGCGTGCCGGGAGAAGTCCGCGAGGACGGCCCCGGCGCCCGGTGGCAACGGCCCACCGGGCTTGTCCAGCGCCAGCAGCGGGTTCGGCAGCAGGATCCGCATCGCGACCCCGAACAGGCCTGCGGCGGCACCCGCGGTGATCACGGCGGCCGCCAGCGCGCGCACCCGGGACCGGCCCCGCCTGGCCGCCAGCCCGATGATCGCCACACCGATCAGGCCGACCAGGGCGAGCAGGGCCACGGTCAGGCCGTCCAACGCCGCGGAGACGTCGTGCAGCCGGGAGACGGCGCTGATGGCCGGCTCGTCGCGCAGGTCGGAGAGTCGGACGCCCAGGTCGAGAACGGCACCGTCGGTGAGGTGCGACCGCATCTCACCGATCGCCTGCTCGTCGCCCTGGAACAACAGCGGGCCGACCAGGGCCAGCGCTCCGGCGACGTCCCCGGAGCGCAGGTCCGCGCGCAGCGGGCCGGCCATCTCGTCGCGGTCGGCCGCCGGCAGCCGACCGAGCACCGCGTCGACGACGCGGTCGGTGTCCTGCGCGGACAGCTGCATGGTGGGCAGATCGGCCGGCGGGCGGCCCGCCATGATCTCGTCGATTGCGGTCAGGATCGCGCGGGTGAAGTCCGTCACGGACTCGACCTGGTAGCTGCTCCCCGACCCGAGCTCCCCGGCTATGTAGCGGTTGGCCAGGCCGGAGACGTTGCCGAAGATCGGCGTGAGGTCGACCGTGAACGCGAGATCGTCCTGCTTCGCGCTCAGGTAGCCCACGATGCGCCGGATCTGCTCGTCGGTCATCTCCTCGACCGTCGATGGCGGGAGGACCGTGCGCAGGTTCGCCGTGACCAGCGACGAGTCGATCGGCAGGCCGGAGAGCAGCGAGTCCACCGCCGGGTCGGGCAGGACCTCGGTGTAGATGCGGTCGTAGGCGTCGGCCTCGGTGAGCGACTGGGAGTAGAAGTCGGCGCTGAGCACGGTGGAACGCGCGGTGGTGAGCACGACGACGGGCACCCAGACCAGCGCCAGCAGCACGGCCAGGCCGGCCTGGGCCGCTCGCAGCCGCACACCGCTCCCACGGCCGGACGGCACCGGCCCGGCGGCCCGACCGCCGCTGGCGACCCGACCGGCTTTGGCGACCCGACCGGCGCTGGCGGCCTGGCCGGATCTGGCGGCCCGACCGGCGCTGGCAGTTCGGCCGACTCCGACGCCTCCGCTACCCGTGGCGGGTGGTTCGCCGCCCGGGCCCGGCGGATCGCCGTCGGCGGCACGCGGCTCGGGGACCGCCGCTCTGGTGTCGCCGGACGAGCTCGTGGACGGGGCCGCGTCGGAGCCATCTCCCGACGCGAACTCTGGCTCCGTCGTGGACCCGGGCGCGCCAACGGGCCCGGACGCCGCAGCGGACCCGGGTGTGGTGGCCCGCCTGCCTAGGCGCCCACGGAGCCCAGAAGCCATTCGGCCCATCTCCGACCTGTCACCACGCACCGCCATGGACGGCTTCCAACCTATCCCGGCCGGGCCGATCAGAGATCGGTTCCGCCGGCCAGGGAACACTCAGAGATCAGCTCAGGGCTGGCTCGCACGCAACTGCGGGTGCAGCACGGCCGTCAGGGCCTCCTCGATCCGCGCCGCGACGTCGTCCGGCGTGCCGGAACCGTCGATGCTCCGCAGCAGGCCCTGCTCCCCGTAGTGGCTGCGCAGCGGGGCCGTCTCCGCGGTGAAGACCTCCATGCGGCGCCGCGCCGTCTCGGCGGTGTCGTCGACGCGGCCCTCGGACAGCGCACGCCGGCTGATCCGCGCCAGCACCTCGGCCTGGTCGACCTTGAGATCCATCACGACGTCCAGCGGGCCGCAGGAGGCGTCCAGCATGCGGTCGAGGGCCTCGGCCTGTGGCAGCGTCCGGGGGAAGCCGTCGAGCAGGAAGCCGGCCCCACAGTCGGCACCGGTGGTGAGGCGGTCCGCGACGATGTCCAGCACGATCTCGTCGGGGACCAGCTCACCGGCACGGACGTAGCGCTCCGCCCGCCGGCCCAGGCTGGTGCCGGCGGAGATCTGCTGGTCGAAGAGCTGGCCCGTCGAGATCGCGGGAACGCCGTGGCGCGCGCTGATACGTGCGGCCTGGGTTCCCTTGCCTGCACCGGGTGGACCGAGCAGCACGAGCCTCATGCCCTGCACGCTACAGGCAGTTGCGCTGCCGACAGCTGCACCAAAAGGACAAAAGGGCCCGGCCCGGACTCGATGGAAGGCAGCTCACCTCCCTCGGTCCGGGCCGTTCCTGACCAATCGTCAGGGCCGGCTGGCCGTCAGGGCCGTCGGGTCGGCAGGATCGGGGCGGGCAGGTCCGTCGTGCCCATCAGATACCGGTCGACGGCCGCCGCGGCCGAGCGCCCCTCCGCGATCGCCCAGACGATCAGCGACTGGCCGCGGCCCATGTCCCCGGCCACGAACACACCGGGGACGGACGTCGACCAGCCCAGGTCGCGGGCGACGTTGCCACGGGGGTCGAGGTCGACCCCGAGCTGCTCCAGCAGGCCCGGGCGCTCGGGCCCGACGAAGCCCATGGCCAGCAGCACCAGGTCGCAGGGCAGCTCGGTGTCGGTCCCCTCGATCTTGCGGGGCCTGCCGTCGACCATCTCGACCTCGTGCATGAGCAGCGCCCGCACGTTGCCGTCGTCGTCGCCGAGGAACCGCTCGGTGGACACGGCGAAGACCCGCTCGCCGCCCTCCTCGTGCGCGCTGGTGACCCGGTAGAGCAGCGGGAAGGTCGGCCACGGGTTCGCCGGGGCGCGCGACGCCGGCGGCCGGGGCATGATCTCCAGCTGGTGGACGGACACCGCGCCCTGACGGTGCGAGGTGCCCAGGCAGTCGGCCCCGGTGTCACCACCGCCGATGATCACCACCCGCTTGCCCTCGGCGGAGATGGTCGTCCGGTCCAGGTCACCGAGCTGGACCTTGTTCGCGGGCACCAGGAAGTCCATGGCCAGGTGGATGCCGCCCAGCTCCCGGCCCGGCACCGGCAGGTCACGGCCCACCGTCGACCCGCCGGCGAGGACGACCGCGTCGTAGGACGACCGCAGCTCGTCCGCGGTGAGGTCGACACCGACGTTGCACGAGGTGATGAACGAGGTGCCCTCTGCCTCCATCTGCGCGAGACGGTTGTCGAGGACGCTCTTCTCCATCTTGAACTCGGGGATGCCGTAGCGGAGCAGGCCGCCCACGCGGTCCGCCCGCTCGTAGACCACCACCTCGTGGCCGGCCCGGGTGAGCTGCTGGGCGGCGGCCAGCCCGGCCGGGCCCGAACCGACCACCGCGACCCGCCGCCCGGTCCGCACCGACGGCTGGACCGGGGTCACCACCCCGTCCGCGATCGCGCGGTCGATGATGGTGACCTCGATCTGCTTGATCGTCACCGGGTCGTCGCCGATGCCGAGCACGCAGGCCGCCTCGCACGGCGCCGGGCACAGCCGCCCGGTGAACTCCGGGAAGTTGTTGGTCGCGTGCAGCCGCTCGATCGCCTCGGTCCAGTCCCCGCGGCGGGCGAGGTCGTTCCACTCGGGAATGATGTTCCCCAGCGGGCAGCCGTTGTGGCAGAACGGGATGCCGCAGTCCATGCACCGGCCGGCCTGGTCGCGCAGCGCCGGCTCGGGGAACGGCTCGTACACCTCGCGCCAGTCGGTGAGACGCAGGTCCACCGGCCGACGTGAGGGCAGCTCCCGGCGGTGCTTGAGAAACCCGGTCGGGTCAGCCATGACACTCCTGTCGCGGTCTGGTTCTTCGTTGGATCAATGGGTCGGTACCCGCGTGGTGACCTGGTCAGACGCGGGACGACGCCATGATCTCCTCGTCGACGGGCAGGCCCTGCTCCTGCGCCCTGCGCATGGCAGCCAGGACTCGCTTGTAGTCGCGCGGCATGACCTTCACGAAGTGGTCCTGCTCGTCCGCCCAGCGGGAGATCAGCCGGGCTGCGACAGCGGAGCCCGTCTCCCGGTAGTGCTTCTCGATGTGCCCGCGCAGCGCGACCCGGTCATCGCCGTCGAGCGGGTCGACGTCCACCATCTCGGTGTTGATGCGCTGGAGCACCGGCTTGTGAAGATACGCGACGCCACCGCTCATCCCGGCAGCGAAGTTGCGGCCGATCGAGCCGAGGACGACGACGACACCGCCGGTCATGTATTCGCAGCCGTGGTCCCCGACGCCCTCGACCACCGCGACGGCGCCCGAGTTACGCACGCAGAACCGCTCACCGACGATGCCGCGGAAGTAGGCCTCGCCCGCGGTGGCCCCGTAGAGCAGCACGTTGCCGGCGACGATGTTCTCCTCCGCCCGCAGCGGCGCCTCCTTCGGCGGGAAGACGATGAGCCGCCCGCCGGAGAGGCCCTTGCCGGCGTAGTCGTTGGCGTCGCCCTCCAGGGTGAGGGTCATCCCGCGGGGGACGAACGCGCCGAAGCTCTGCCCGGCGGAACCGGTGAACCGCAGCGAGATCGTGTCGTCGGGCAGCCCGGCCGCCCCGTACCTCTTCGTCACCTCGTAGCCGAGCATGGTGCCGACCGTCCGGTTGACGTTGCGGATCGGCATCTCCAGCCAGACCGGCCGGCCGTCCTCGATCGCGCCCTCGCAGAGCTGGATCAGCGAGTTGTCGAGCGCCTTGTCCAGGCCGTGGTCCTGGCTCGCGGTGCAGTGCAGCGAGCCACCGAACGGCCGCTCCGGCGTGTGCAGCAGCGGGGTGATGTCGAGCCCGGACGCCTTCCAGTGGTCGATCGCCGCCCGGGCGTCGAGCAGGTCGACCCGGCCCACCGCCTCCGCGATGCTGCGCAGGCCCAGCGCGGCCAGGTGCTCGCGCACCTCCTCGGCGATGAAGGTGAAGAACGCCTCCACGAACTCGGGGCGCCCGGTGAACCGCTTACGCAGCTCCGGGTTCTGCGTCGCCACGCCGACCGGGCAGGTGTCCAGGTGACAGACACGCATCATCACGCAGCCCGCGACGACGAGCGGCGCGGTGGCGAAGCCGAACTCCTCGGCACCCAGCAGGGCACCGATGACGACGTCCCGGCCGGTCTTCATCTGGCCGTCGACCTGAACGACGATGCGGTCCCGCAGGCCGTTGAGCAGCAGGGTCTGCTGGGTCTCGGCGAGGCCCAGCTCCCACGGCGCGCCGGCGTGCTTGAGCGACGTCAGCGGCGACGCCCCGGTGCCGCCGTCATGGCCGGAGATCAGCACGACGTCGGCGTGCGCCTTGGAGACACCCGCGGCCACCGTCCCGACCCCGACCTCGGCGACGAGCTTGACGTGCACCCGCGCCTTGGGGTTGGAGTTCTTCAGGTCGTGGATGAGCTGGGCGAGGTCCTCGATCGAGTAGATGTCGTGGTGCGGGGGCGGCGAGATCAGGCCGACGCCCGGGGTCGAGTGCCGGGTCTTCGCGATCCACGGGTAGACCTTGTGCCCGGGCAGCTGGCCGCCCTCGCCCGGCTTCGCGCCCTGCGCCATCTTGATCTGGATGTCGTCGGCGTTCGCCAGGTACTCGCTGGTCACCCCGAACCGGCCGCTGGCCACCTGCTTCACGGCCGAACGGCGCAGGTCGCCGTTGTCGTCCGGGGTGAAGCGGCGCGCGTCCTCGCCGCCCTCGCCGGTGTTCGACTTCCCGCCGAGGCGGTTCATCGCGATCGCGAGCGTCTCGTGGGCCTCGGCGCTGATCGAGCCGTACGACATGGCGCCGGTCGCGAACCGCTTCACGATCTCGGAGGCCGGCTCGACCTGGTCGATCGGGATCGGGCCACGCCCGGTGTCACGCAGCGCGAACAGGCCGCGCAGCGTCGCGTTCTGCCGGGCCAGGTCGTCGACCTTCGCGGTGTACTCGCGGAACAGGTCGTACTGGCGGCTGCGGGTGGCGTGCTGGAGCAGGAAGACGGTCTCCGGGTTGAACAGGTGCAGCTCGCCCTCACGCCGCCACTGGTACTCGCCGCCGACCTCCAGGGTGCGGTGCGCGAGCTCGGAGGGGACCGTCGGGTACGCGCGCCGGTGCCGGGCCGCGACCTCCTCGGCGATGACGTCGATGCCGACGCCGTCGAGCCGGCTGGGCGTGCCGACGAAGTACTCGTCGACCAGCTCCTGCGACAGCCCGATCGCCTCGAAGACCTGGGCCCCGGTGTAGCTCGCCACCGTGGAGATGCCCATCTTGGACATCACCTTGAGCAGGCCCTTGCCGAGCGCCTTGATCATGTTCTTCTCGGCCTGCTCGCGGTCGACGCCGGTGAGCTCGCCGCTGGCGAGCAGGTCGTCGATCGACTCGAAGGCCAGGTACGGGTTGACCGCCGCCGCGCCGTAGCCGGTGAGCAGCGCGATGTGGTGGACCTCGCGGGCGTCACCGCATTCGACGATGAGGCCGACCTTCGTCCGGGTCTTCTCGCGGATCAGGTGGTGGTGCACCGCCGCGGTCAGCAGCAGGGACGGGATCGGCGCCTTGTGCTCGTCGGAGTCGCGGTCGGAGAGAACCACAATGCGGGCACCGTCGGCGATGGCCTCGCTGACACCGGCGCAGATCTCCGCGAGGCGCGCGGTCAGCGCGGCACCGCCACCCTCGACGTCGTACAGACCACGTACCGTCACCGACGCGAAGCCGGGCATGTCACCGTCGTCGTTGATGCCGATGATCCGCGCCAGCTGGGTGTTGCTGATCACCGGGAACGGCAGGTGCACCATCCGGGCCGACGCCGGGGTCGGGTCGAGCAGGTTGCCCTCCGGGCCGAGCGTGCGGGCGAGGCTGGTGACCAGCTCCTCCCGGATCGCGTCCAGCGGCGGGTTGGTGACCTGGGCGAACAGCTGGGTGAAGTAGTCGAACAGCAGCCTCGGCCGGGTGGAGAGCACGGCGACCGGGGTGTCGGTGCCCATCGACCCGATCGGTTCGGCCCCCGAGCGCGCCATCGGGCCGACGATGATCCGCAGCTCCTCCTCGGTGTACCCGAAGACCTGCTGGCGACGCAGGACGGACGAGTGCCCGTACAGGATGTGCTCCCGCTCGGGCAGGTCGTCCAGGGAGATGACGCCGGCGTGCAGCCACTCCTCGTACGGCGCGGCGTTCGCCAGCGCCGACTTGACCTCGTCGTCGCTGACGATCCGGCCCTTCGCGGTGTCGACGAGGAACATCCGCCCAGGCTGCAGGCGGCCCTTGCGCACCACCTTGTGCGGCGGGATGTCCAGCACGCCGACCTCGGAGGCCATCACGACCAGGCCGTCGTCGGTCACCCAGTAGCGGGACGGGCGCAGGCCGTTGCGGTCCAGCACCGCGCCGATCATCGTGCCGTCGGTGAAGGCGATGGAGGCCGGGCCGTCCCAGGGCTCCATGAGCGCGGAGTGGAACTCGTAGAAGGCCCGGCGGGCCGGGTCCATCTCCTCGTGGTTCTCCCACGCCTCCGGGATCATCATGAGCACCGCGTGCGGCAGCGAACGCCCGCCCAGGTGCAGCAGCTCGAGCACCTCGTCGAAGCTGGCCGAGTCGCTGGCGCCGTCCTCACAGATCGGGAACAGCCGTGCCAGGTCGCCGGGGATGAGGTTGCTGGCCAGCAGCGCCTCCCGCGCGCGCATCCAGTTACGGTTGCCGCGCACGGTGTTGATCTCGCCGTTGTGGGCGATCAGCCGGTACGGGTGTGCCAGCGGCCAGCTCGGGAAGGTGTTCGTCGAGAACCGGCTGTGCACCAGCGCGATGGCGCTGTCGAACCGCGGGTCGTCGAGGTCCGGGAAGTAGGCGGAGAGCTGATGCGTCGTCAGCATGCCCTTGTAGACGATGGTGCGGGCTGACAGCGACGGCATGTAGGCGCCGGTCTCGCGCCGGACCCGCTTGCGTACGCAATAGGCGCGGCGCTCGAGGTCCATCACGTCGAATCCGTCGTCGGACGCGGAGCCGGTCGCACCCGCCGCGCCGGCCGCCCCGGACCCGTCCTGAGCCTGCGCCGGATCAGCCGCGGCGGCCCCGGTCGGCTCGCCGGGAAGCGCGAGGAAGATCTGCCGCATCCACGGCTCGACCTCACGCGCCGCGGTACCGACGAGGTGGCCGACCGTCGGAACCTCCCGCCAGCCGAGGATCCGCAGGCCCTCCTGGCGCACGATCCGGCTGATCGCCCGGACGGCGTCGTCGCGCTCGCCGGCGATCTGGGAGAGGAAGATCGTGCCGACGGCGTACCGGCCCGGCGCCGGCAGCGGGAACTGCACGACGTCACGGAAGAAGCCATCCGGCACCTGAACCAGGATGCCCGCACCGTCGCCGGTGTCGGGGTCGCTGCCGGACGCACCGCGGTGATCAAGATTGCGCAGGACTGTCAGCCCCTGATCGACCAGCTCGTGGCTACGCCGGCCATGCACATCGACAACGAAGCCGACGCCACAGGCATCGTGTTCGAACGAGGGGTCATAGAGACCTTGCGCAGTCGACATCCGGAGGTGTCCCGTCCATCTTCAGGGGCCGATGGGAGCGGACGACGTTGTCCGGAGGGTGGCGCGGCGAATGACGGGCTGCTCATCAGCTCCGCGCCTGTACCGAGTGTGCCATGCGCAAGCCGCATCCGCCGGGGTCGCTCATGTCCGTCAGATCACAGCGAGATGACGCCAGATTTCACAGGTGATCAAAGAACTTCCGGTAAGGGGCCACCGAAAGCGGACAAGTGACAGGGAGGCAACATTCCCGTCACAGGGCGCACCGCCAGGCAGCCAGCCGCCGCGAACCGGACGAGCAGGGTGAGGATCTCCTGCCTATAAGCAGTGTACGGATCCAGTTTGTCGTGGATCTGCCCACCCTCCGTGCGATCTCCGGTATTCCGCCCTGTCACGGCAAGCCACCCTGTTCGTCGAGGGCAGCCTGCCTCGGTCAGTCCCGGCTGGCCGAGCCCGCCCCCGCAGTCCCGGCAGGACCGGCGGTAGCAGAACCCGGGACGGCGGAACCGGCGGCGGCATCCGGCCCGCTGGGCGCCTTCCCAGCCGTCGCGCCCGCGCCCGCGCCGACGCCGGCACCGGCGGCCGAGCCGCCCGCACCCGGGACGGCTACGGCCGGCTCGGTCGCCCGGTCACCTGGATGGTCCGCGCTGACCGTGGCAGCGCCCTTGCCGGCGTCGATGCCCGGCCCACCGGTCGCGGTCGCCTCCGTCGCGCCGGCCGCGGCCGCCTTGCCCTCGTGGCCCGCCTTGCCAGCAACGCCAGTCTCGCCGGCCCCGGTCCCCTTGCCAGCCGTGTCCGTCTTGCCTGGCGTCTCCGCCTTGCCGGCCGCGTCGGTCCTGCCCTCCACGCCGGCCTTGCTGTCCGCGCCCGCACCGGCCTCGGCGTCCGGGGTGTCCCCGGCGCCGGGGGCCGGGGGCCAGCCGACGTTGGCGTCGATCGGGCGCCGAACGAGCGCCAGCGCCAACACCGCGAGCAGGAAGACCACGATCGAGACCCAGATGTTGATCCGGAAGCCGAGGACCTTCTCCGCGGTGTCGATCCGCAGCGCCTCGATCCACAGTCTCCCGATCGTGTAAAGCGCCACGTAGAGGAAGAACAAGCGCCCGCGGCCAAGCCGCTTACGCCTGTCGACGAGCAGCAGGACCCCCGCGACGACCAGGTTCCACAGCGACTCGTAAAGGAAGGTCGGGTGGTAGGCCGAGACTCCCGGGATCATCTGGTGCGCCGGATCGATCCGGACCGCCCAGGGCAGATCCGTCGCGCGGCCGTACAGCTCCTGGTTGAACCAGTTCCCCCACCGCCCGATCGCCTGCGCGAGAGCCAGGCCGGGCGCGAGCGCGTCCGCGAACAGGCCGAACGACACGTCCATCCGTCGGCAGGCGATCCAGGCGCCGAGCGCCCCACCGGCGACCGCGCCCCAGATCGCCAGGCCGCCGTTCCAGACCTCGAAGACCGCGACCAGGTCGCCGTCCTTGCCGAAGTAGGCCTCGGGGCTGCTGACCACGTGGTAGATCCGCGCGCCGACGATGCCGAACGGGACCGCCCAGTACGCGACCTCGCTGGCGACCACGGGATCCACGCCACGTGCCCGCAACCGCCGAGCGGTCACGACAACAGCGACGATGATCCCGATGACGATCATCAGAGCGTAGGCGCGCAGGGGGACGGGCCCCAGATGCACGACTCCTCGGGATGGACTGGGTATAGCAGCGAGCACCACGGGGGTCAGGCTATCGCCCCGGACGTCCGATGCTGCGAGGCCAGTCCCACGAGCAACGCAGCCGCAATCGGGAACGCGCCGGGCACACTTCCCGCAATCCACGACACCACAGGGGATATACCTGGCGCAATCAGACAGACCGGGCCCGGGTGGACCACAGAACAGCAACGGAGCGCCCACGGAGCGGCGGCGGGATGTTCACGGGAACAGGTCAGTCAGAGGCCGAGCGCACACCCGCGGCAAGCTCGGCTGCCAGACTGGTGACCGCGGCGAGACCGGCGTCGCCGCCCTGACCGGCACCGGTGTCGGTCGCGGTGTCGGTGGCGAGCGCACGGACGAGGGCCGAACCGACGATGACCCCGTCCGCGAAGCTCGCGACCTCCGAGGCCTGGGCCCCGTTGCTGACTCCCAGCCCGACGGCGACCGGCAGGCCGGTCACCTCACGCACCCGGGCGACAAGATCACCGGCCTTGGCCCCGACCTCGGCGCGCGCCCCGGTGACACCCATTGTCGACGCCGCGTAGACAAAGCCACGGCTGTGCCCGGTGACCAGGCGCAGCCGCTCGGGCGTGGAGCTCGGCGCGACCAGGAAGACCGGGTCCAGGCCGTGGGCGGCACAGGCCGCGAGCCAGCGGTCGGCCTCCTCGGGCGGCAGGTCGGGAGTGATCGCTCCCGCCCCGCCGGCCGCGGCCAGGTCGGCCGCGAACGCCTCCAGGCCGTATCGCTCCACCGGATTCCAGTAGGTCATCACCAGTGTCGGCGCTCCGGTCTCGGCGACCGCCTCGACCGTGCGCAGCACGTCCCGCGTCGTGACTCCGCCACGCAGGGCGGCATCGGCGGCGTCCTGGATGACCGGCCCGTCCATGGTCGGGTCGGAGTAGGGCAGACCGACCTCGACCACGTCCACCCCCGCCGCGACCATGGCCCGCATCGCGGCGATCCCGCGTTCCACTGTCGGGAAGCCCGCGGGAAGGTAGCCGACGAGGACGGCACGCCCCTCGTCGCGGGCCTGGGCGAAGGCCCGGTCCAGCGGGCTGAACCGCTCCGCCTCGCCCGACTGGACCTGCGCTGACGCGCTCTGTGCCAACTGACTCCGCACCGTGGATCCGTTCCTCGTCGTCGTGATCAGGCGGATGGAGAGGTGCCCGCGGCGTCGCCTGCGCCCGGGGACTCGGCGCCCTCGTCCAACAGGTTGAACCAGCGGGCAGCCGTGTCGACGTCCTTGTCGCCGCGGCCGGAGCAGTTGACCAGCACGACGGCGTCGGGGCCGAGCTCACGGGCGACCTCGAAGGCGCCGGCGAAGGCGTGCGCGCTCTCGATGGCCACGAGGATGCCCTCCGTGCGGGCCACCAGCCCCAGCGCGTCCATCGCCGCGGTGTCGTCGACCACCCGGTACGTGGCGCGCCCGGTCTCGTGCAGCAACGCGTGCTCGGGGCCGATGCCCGGGTAGTCGAGCCCGGCGGAGATCGAGTGGGAGACCTGGGTCTGCCCGTCCTCGTCCTGCAGCAGGAAGGTCCGCATGCCGTGCAGGACACCGGGTGCCCCACCGGCGATGGCGGCCGCGTGGCGCCCGGTGGCGACCCCGTCACCACCGGCCTCGCAACCGATCAGCGCGACCTCTGTGTCCGGGATGAAACGGTGGAAGATGCCCATCGCGTTCGACCCGCCGCCGACACAGGCGACCACCGCGTCCGGCAGGCGGCCGAGCAGGTCGAGGGTCTGCTGACGCGCCTCCACACCGATGATGCGCTGGAAGTCACGCACCATCATCGGGAACGGATGAGGCCCCATCACCGACCCGATGCAGTAGTGGGTCGAGTCGACCGTGGCCACCCAGTCACGCATGGCCTCGTTGATGGCGTCCTTCAGGGTGCGGCTGCCGGACGCGACCGCGACGACCTCCGCGCCGAGCAGGCGCATCCGCGCCACGTTGAGAGCCTGCCGGCGGGTGTCCTCCTCGCCCATGTAGACGACGCACTCCAGGCCCAGCAGGGCGCAGGCGGTCGCGGTCGCCACACCGTGCTGACCGGCACCCGTCTCGGCGATCACCCGCGTCTTGCCCATCCGGCGGGTGAGCAGGCACTGCCCCAGCACATTGTTGACCTTGTGCGAGCCGGTGTGGGCGAGATCCTCCCGCTTGAGCAGGATGCGCGCGCCACCGATCTTCTCGGTCAGCCGATCCGCGGCGGTCAGCGGCGTCGGGCGGCCGGCATAGGTCGACAGCAGCCGGTCGAGCTCACCGGTGAAGGCCGGGTCGACCCGGGCGGCCTCGTAGGCGGCCGAAAGCTCGTCGAGCGCGGCGAACAGCGCCTCGGGCACGAAACGCCCGCCGAAACGCCCGTAGTGACCTGACACGTCCGGAACCGACTGCCAGCTCCGGGCCGCTTCGACGGACGACCATTGATCGGCCGCACCGACCGCGCCCGGGCGGGTCGGGTCAGTGGCGTCGGAGGAGCCGGCAAGCGTTCCAGCGGATCGAGCAGTCACGGCCCTGACTGTACCGGCGCCCGACCCCACCAAGGTGACCGCGGGAGAGCTGCGGCCAGACGGGGACCGTCCGGACACGGCGGGACGCCACGGGCGCCGCACCGTGATCCCGGCCCGGCATCACGCCACGCCCCGGCCCGCCCGGCATCCGCGGGCCGACGCCCCGGATCCGGGCCGGGGCGTCGGCCGCGTGCGGGATCAGTGCGCGATGCGGGTGGCCGGATGGGTTCCGGCCGTCACGAGGTCCGCGACGAACTGCCGCGGGTCGCCACCGGTGACGGCGGCCTCGCCCACCAGAACGGCGTCCGCACCCGCGCCGGCGTACTGGAGGAGGTCGTGGGGACCGCGCACGCCGGACTCGGCGACCTTCAGCACCCCGTGGGGAACCATCGGTGCCAGCCGCGCGAACGTCTCCCTGTCGACCTGGAGCGTGCGCAGGTTCCGGGCGTTGATCCCGATCAGCCGGGCTCCCGCGTCGAGCGCACGGACCATCTCCTCCTCGTCGTGCACCTCGACCAGCGCGGTCATTCCCAGCGACTCGACCCGCTCCAGCAGCCCGATGAGGCGTGGCTGGTCGAGCGCGGCAACGATCAGCAGGACCAGGTCGGCACCATGCGCCCGCGCCTCCAGCACCTGGTACGGCGACACCACGAAGTCCTTGCGCAGGACCGGGATGTCCACCGCGACCCGGACGGCATCAAGATCCGCAAGGGACCCGCCGAAGCGCCGCCGCTCGGTGAGGACGCTCACCGCCGCCGCGCCGGCCTGCTCGTAGAGCGAGGCCAGCCCGGCCGGATCGGTGATCGCCGCCAGTGCCCCCTTCGACGGTGAGCGGCGCTTGATCTCCGCAATCACCGACACCCGCGGCGCACGCAGCACCGCCAGCGCGTCCCGGGGGTCGGGTACACGTTCCACTCTTTGTTTGAGAGCTGCCAGGGACGTCTCTCGCTCGCGTTCAGCCAGATCTGCTCTGACCCCGTCGAGGATCTCGTCGAGAGCGTTCATCGCCCCGCGCTCGCGCCAGTCGCGGCCATGGGGCCGATGGTAGGACAGGCGCACGACGCCGGCCCGCCACCCCCACTCACGGCGTCGACCGGTCACGACCTGTTGTTGCTTCTCCGTTGTTGATTTGAGCCGATACGCCCCTGACGTCGACGTCGAGGCCAGATGAATTAGAGGTATCTCCCACCCGGTGACGGAATGGTTCGCGAGCGTAGTGGTGACGCCGTTGCTACTGACACCCGCCGCACCGACACGGACACGTCACGAAACCGGCGCTCGGCGTCGCGACACGCCCGCCGCCCGGCGACTTTGACGCCCCGCGACCGCCCCGTATCATCGAACACACGTTCGACGGAGCTGCTTGGGGGAGGCGTGATGACGGATCGGGTGACAGATCAGGTGGGCCTGGCGTGGAGCGCGGCGGTGGAGATCGGCAACGCACCGAACGCGGCATGGGAGTCAGATCCGGCCGGCTCCGCGGGGCAGGCGATGGGCGCGCGATGGCCCATCGCGGCCTGGGCGTCCTCGGCTGTGTGGTCCGCCCGCCCCGCCAGCGGCAGCGGTTCCGAGCCGGACGGGCAGCCCGCTTCGGGCGGGCCGGAAGGTGGTCCGGACGAGAGGACCGATCGAAATGCAGGATCATCGTCAGCCGTTCCCGGCACCGCGCCGGGCACGCCCGTCTCCGGCCCCGCGGAGCCGCTGCACGCCGGCGGCGCGGCTGCCGAGCCCACGGGCCCGGCAGCGGCCAGCCCAGCGGGCGCCCCGGGCACCGTCGCGCCCCGGCGGGCGACCGCCGTCCCGCCCCGGCCCACGCCCGCAGGGCCACCGGGGAGCGCGCCCGCAGGTCGGCCAGGGGCCGCCACGGGCTCGGGCTCACAGCGGCTTCTCGACACCGACACGGAGCACCAGCTACTTCTTGCTCAGATCCGGGAGCTCGACCGCCGCATCGCCCGAATGGACGTGCTCATCCGTCTGCTTGAGGCGGATGTTGAGCGCAACCACCTGACGCTGGCGACCCTGGGCCGCCAGCAGTCCCCGCGTACACTCCCGCCGCGGCCGCCCGAGACCCACACCGGCCGGCCCGGCACGAGCGGCTCGCCACGCCTCGCGGGCCAGGAAGGGCGGCTCCGATGATCAGGTGGGGTCCTGGCCCCGCTCGATGGCGTCCCAGGCGTCAACGGGTGCGGCTACGCGGGCCTGGTAACGGCCGGACATGGCCGGCCAGGTCCGCGCGCGGGCGACCACGGCAGCGCCCGTGACGGCCAGTACCAGGCCGCCGAACGAGGCCGACCAGGGTCCGGCGGTGCGGGAGAGCCCAGTGATCGTCGGTTCCCCCACGGGCACCACGGCCTGAACCTCGTCCGTGCCGCGGACAGCGCCCATCGGATCGATGGCGATCCCACCCGCCGTCACGAGGATGGCGATGCCCGCGAGCAGCACGAGGATTCCCACCACGGTCCGGCCCAGCCGCCGGGTCGCGATGATCGCCAGTGTCCCGGCGAGGCCGAGCAGCCCGAGGGCGGTCACCGCCGGTGCCAGCGAGCTGCCGGACCAGTTCACCGTCAGCGGCGCTGCCACCACCTTCTCCCCCACCCCTGACTGCACGCGGGCCGACACCCAGGTGGAACCAGCGCTGAACAGCACCGCTGCCGCGCCGACCAGGCACCCGACGATGGCCAGCATCCGTTCCCGGCGGGCCCGTCGGGCCTGGTCAGCGGCCGGCGCGGCGGCCTGGTCGGCCGCGGTGCGGCCATCGGAATGCCGATCGGGTGGTGTGGTGGTGGGCATGTCGGGCGTCGGGGTCATGACGGCGAGCGGAGCGACTCCGCCACCTCGATCGCGCGGAGCACCGCGGCGGCCTTCGTCCGGCTCTCCAGATCCTCCGTCTCCGGCACCGAGTCCGCGACGATGCCGGCGCCGGCCTGCACATAGGCCATGCCGGAGCGCAGCACCGCGGTGCGGATGGCGATGGCGGTGTCCAGATCACCGCCGAAGTCGAGATAGCCGACCACGCCCCCGTAGAGAGCACGCCGGGTCGGCTCCAGCTCGTCGATGATCTCCATGGCACGCACCTTCGGGGCTCCGGACAGGGTGCCCGCGGGGAAGGTGGCGGCAAGCACGTCGACGGCGCTGCGTTCGGGCGCGACCTGACCGATCACGGTGGAGACGATGTGCATGATGTGCGAGAACCGCTCGACCGCGGCGAACTCGACGACCCGCACCGAACCGGGCACACAGACCCGCCCGAGATCGTTGCGGACCAGGTCCACCAGCATGACGTGCTCGGATCGTTCCTTCGGGTCGGCCAGCAGCTGGGCGGCCAGCTCGGCGTCGTGCTCGGGAGTCTCGCCCCGCGGCCGGCTGCCGGCGATCGGGTGCAGCAGCGCTCGGCGGCCCGTGACCTTGACGTGTGCCTCGGGCGAGGACCCGACGACGTCATGATCGGCGAAGCGCAGCAGATACATGTACGGGCTGGGGTTGGACGCCCGCAGGACCCGGTACACATCCAGCGCGTCGGCGGAGGTGGGGCGTTCGAAACGCTGCGAGACGACGATCTGGAAGCACTCGCCGGCGCGGATCTCCTCGATCGACCGCTCGATCGCGGCCCGGTAGCCACCCGCCTCGGTGGCGGAGACGAAGTCCCGTACCCCGGTGACGGCCCCCGTCGTGGTCGCCACGGTCGGCTCGCTCCACTTGCCGAGATCGGCCGTCATCACCTCGATGCGGTGCACCGCGTCGTCGTACGCCGCGTCCAGCTCGCCGGTACGGCCGGTACCGGCGCCCTCCGCACCATCGCCGCTTCCGGTGACGCCGGTGAAGACGTTCGCCACCAGCTGGCACGACCCGTCGGTGTGGTCCAGGACGGCGAGGTCGGTCGTCAGCAACATCCGCAGCTCGGGAATCCCGAGATCATTGACGGAGTTCGCCGGCAGCCGCTCGATGCGCCGGACGATGTCGTAGGACAGGTAGCCGACCAGGCCGCCGAGCAGCGGCGGGGTCCCCTCCGGGCGGGGCGAGCAGAGCTGCCGCTCGACGGCCCGCAGGACCTCCAGCGGATCACCACCGCTCGGCAGGCCCGGCGGCGGCACCCCGTCCACCCAGACGGCCTGGCCATCACGTTCCGTGAGGGTGGCGGCGGCGCGTACCCCGATGAACGAGTACCGCGACCACACACCACCATGCTCGGCGGACTCCAGCAGGAACGTGCCCGGGCCGCCGGCCAGCTTGCGGTACACCCCGACCGGGGTCTCCCCGTCGGCCAGCAGGCGCCGGGACACCGCCACGACCGGCTGGTGCGCCGCGAGCTGGTGGAACTCCTCGCGGGTGGGCGTGATCACGCCGGTCGTCATCGACCTGCTCCCCTCGTCGACGCCGTCACGGAGGCGCGCTCCCCGGCCGACGCTGCCGCGGCCGACACTTCCGCCGCGGCCGGGCCGGCCTCGACGGGCAGCTCCCGACCGACGAAGCAGGTGCGCTCCCCCGTGTGGCAAGCCGCCCCTACCTGGTCCACCCGGACGAGCACGGTATCCCCGTCGCAGTCGAGAGCGACCGAGCGAACCCACTGCACGTGCCCGCTGGTGTCCCCCTTGACCCAGTACTCGGACCGGCTTCGGCTCCAGTAGGTGGCGCGGCCGGTGGTGAGGGTCCGGTGCAGCGCCTCATCGTCCATCCAGCCGAGCATGAGGACCTCGCCCGTGTCGTACTGCTGGGCTACGGCCGGGAACAGACCCGCCCCGTCCCGCTTGAGCTGGCGGGCGATGGCGGGATCGAGAGCTGAGGCTGGTGCGGTCACCCACCCTATTCTGCCTGCCGCGGCGAGGCCGGCCGCGAGCCCGCGCTGTGAGCCGGCCCCATGAGCCGGCCGCGTGACCCGACGCTGTAACCCGACGCTGTGAGCCGGGCGCGACCTGGCGCCCCTGGCGCCGGCGCACCTGCCGTCGGCGGGCCGGCACGCCGTCAGCGGGAGGAGACTCCGGCGGCCCAGGACTCGTGCAGCCGCCGGTACACCCCGGGAACCGCGACGAGGTCGGCGTGCGTGCCGCGCTGGACGACCCGGCCCGCGTCCACCACGATCACCTCGTCCGCGGCCTCGGCCGTCGAGAGCCGGTGCGCGATCGTGACGGACGTCCGGTCGCGGGTCAGGGCCAGCAGGGCCGAGGCGATCCGGACCTCGGTGGCCGGGTCCACCGCGGAGGTCGCCTCGTCGAGGACCAGCAGGTCCGGGTCGGCCAGCTGGGCCCGGGCCAGCGCGACGAGCTGGCGCTCGCCGGCCGAGAGCAGATCGCCACGTTCACCGACCCTGGTGGCGATCCCGGCCGGAAGGCCAGCGAGCCACTCCCCCAGCCCCAGCTGCTCGAACGCCACCATGATCTCCTCATCGGTGGCGTCGGGGCGCCCGTAGCGGACGTTGCCCGCCACGGTCAGGTCGAACAGGAAGCCGTCCTGCGGCACCATGACCACGCGGCGGCGCAGCGAGTCGAAACGCACCTCACCCAGCGGGACGTCGCCGATCAGGACGGTGCCGTCGGTGGGGTCCATCAGCCGGGTCAGCAGCTTCGCCATGGTCGTCTTGCCGGAGCCGGTCTCGCCGACGACCGCCACCCTCGTCCGGGCCGCCAGGTCGAGGGTCACGTCGTGGAGCACCGGCGGTCCGCCCGGGTAGGCGAAGCCGACCTGGTCGAACCGGACGCCCAGCGGGCCGTCCGGCAGCAGGCGCCCTCCGCCGTCGGCACCGGGGTCGCGGATG
Source organism: Parafrankia irregularis (assembly GCF_001536285.1). NCBI lineage: Bacteria > Bacillati > Actinomycetota > Actinomycetes > Frankiales > Frankiaceae > Parafrankia > Parafrankia irregularis. The sequence continues at coordinate 289,805 of NZ_FAOZ01000006.1, forward strand.
TCGGTCGGCGTGTCGAGCACGTCGACGACCCGCCGGAGCCCGGCGATCGCGTTGGAGCCCTCGTTCAGCACCTCGGTCAGCGACTGGATCGGCATCACGAACAGCGTCAGCAGAAACAGGAAGGCCACGAGCTGGCCGGTCGTCAGCGAGTCGTCGACGCCGAGCGCGACCCCCAGCACGACCACCGACGCCGTCGTCAGCGCGGCGACGATCTCCACCCCCGCGAACACCCCGGCCACCAGCGTCTGCGCCTGGGTCTGCGCGACCCGGTAGTCCTCCACCGTGGTCCCGATCCGTCGGGCGGTCCGCTGCTGCGACCCGTACGCGCGCACCACCTGTGCGCCCACCACGGACTCGGCGATCGCGCCGAGCATCTCGCCGACCCGCTCCCGCACCACGCCGTACCGGCGGGCCAGCCGCTTCTGGAACCGGTGGGTCGCGAGGACCAGCGGCACGAAGAACGCGTACACCACCAGCGTCAGCTGCCAGGAGTAGACGAACATCAGGACCGTCGCGATGACCATCTGCCCCAGTGAGACGATCAACATGACGCCGCCGAACTGCAGAAACTGCGACATGGTGTCGATGTCGGTGGTCACCCGCGAGGTCAGCGACCCGCGCCGCTGCTCGGACTGGCTGAGCATCGACAGGTCATGCACGTGCCGGAACGCCCGGACCCGCAGGGTCGCGAGCGCGCTCTCCGACAGGCGGTAGAGCCGGACGTTCATCCGGTAGGCAGCGACGGCGGTGACTCCGATGGCGACAGCCGCGAAACCCACCGAGATCCCGATGACCCCCAGGTCGGCTCCGCCATCCCACACACCGCGGTCCAGTGCCTGCTGGATGACCACGGGGACGACCACCTTGCCCACCGTGGCGATGATCGCCAGTCCGAGCGTGCCGAGGATCCCGGCGGTCAGCTCCGGCACCAGCCGGTGCAGCCGGCCGAGGGTCGCCCACAGCCCCTCGCCCACCGCGCCTCCACCCATCACTGCACCACCGCCCACGGCCGCACCACCGTGCACCGCGCCATCCCTCACCGCGCCATCCCTCACCGCGCCGGCGCCCACAGCAGCACCAGGACTCACGGCACCGCGACCCACGGCACTGCGACTCACGGCACTGCGACTCACGGCGCGACCTCCGGAACGGCCGGAACCGCGGCGGCCGGCGACCGCCCGTCCGCCGCCTCGTCGTAGGCGGTAAGCAGCTCGGCATAACCAGGCGAGCGATTCAGCAGCTCCCGGTGCGTGCCCTGCGCGACCACCCGGCCGCCGGCCAGGAAGACAACCTCGTCCGCGAGCTCGACCGTCGAGCGGCGGTAGGCGACGATCACCACCGTGGCGGCGCCGGCCCGGGCCCGCAGATCGGCGAGGATGGACGCCTCGATCCGCGGGTCGACGCTGGAGGTCGCGTCGTCCAGGATGAGCAGCCGCGGGTGGCGGACCAGCGCGCGGGCCAGGCCGATGCGTTGGCGCTGGCCGCCGGACAACGTGGTTCCTCGCTCGCCGACGCGGGTGTCCAGGCCCGCGGGCAGCGCGCGCACGAAACGGTCCGCCTGGGCGCGGCGCAGGGCCTCCCAGATCTCGTCGTCGCCCACGTCGAGGCCCAGCGCCACGTTGGCCCGCACGGTGTCGTCGAACAGGAACGTCTGCTGAGGGACGAGCGCGACCGCGCCGGTGACCTCGCCGGCCGCGAGCTCGGGCAGGTCCACCCCGTCGAGACGGATCGTGCCACCGCTCGGGTCGATGAGGCGGGCGAGCAGGTTCACCAGGGTCGACTTGCCCGAGCCGGTGCGGCCGGTGAGCGCCACCACCCGGCCGGGCGGCACGTCGAACGTGACGCCGGACAGCGCCGCCCGCCCGACGCCCACCGCGTCCAGAGCGTCCACGGCGTCGGCGGCGACGTCCACGCTGTCGGCAGGATCCACGGTGCCGGCGGGGTCGGCGACGTCCTCGGCGGTGGGCCGGCCCGCCGCCGGCGCGGGATACCGGTAGCCGACTCCGCTCACCTGCAGCGCGGCCGGACCGGACCCGGCGAGCTGGGCGGTGCCGTGGGTGAGCCCGCCACTCGCCGCGAGCACCGCCGCCACCCGCTCATGACCGACCACCGACCGCGGGAGCTCGCCGAAGACCCATCCGATCGCCCTGATCGGAAACGCCAGCAGGGTGAACAGGTACGCCACCCGCACCAGCTCGCCGACGGTGAGCGAGCCGGCGTCGATACGGACCGCGCCGACCACGATCACGGTGAGCACGCCCAGGTTGGGCAGCGCCTCCATGACCGGGTCGAACATCCCGCGGATCCGGCCGGCGCGGACCATCGCGTCGCGCAGCTCCTGCGCCTTCACCTCGAAGCGGGACGTCTCATCGGCCTCCCGGCCGAGCGTCTTGACGACCAGCGCCCCGTCGAACGACTCGTGCGCGACGCCGCTGACCTCACCGCGCAGCTGCTGAACCCGCCCGTACAGCGGTGACACCAGGCGCCCGTAGATGATGTTGACGGCGCCGAAGGCGGGGAACACCACACACCCCACCAGTGCGAGCAGCGGGTCCGTCGCGACCAGCAGCCCCAGTGCGGCGGCCAGCATGACCAGCACGCCCGCGGCGAACGGCAGCGGCGCGATCGGTGCCCAGGTCGCCTCGACGTCGGCGTTCGCGTTCGACAACAGCGAGCCGGTCGAGTGCCGCTGATGCCATGCCAACGGCAGCTGAAGGTACTGGCGGGTGACCCGGCGCCGGTAGGTGGCCTGCAGCCGGTACTGCATCATCCCGGAGACCAGTCGGCGCAGGAACAGGCCGCACGCGCGCGCGAACCCGATGCCGACCATGATCGCACCGGCGCCGAGCAGCGTGCTCCCGTCGGCGTGCCCGTCCCGGATGCTCGGGACCACCACCCGCTCGGTGATCTCGCCGAGCGCCAGCGAGCTCGCCACCGTCGCCAACGCGTACAGCGAGCTGCCGACGAAGGCCGCGGCGAAGATCCGCGGCTCCTCGCGTACCGCGTTCGCGAGGATGCCCAGCCCGCGCCCGATCACCCCGGGTGCGTGACCGCCCGCGCCCGCCACCGCCGGACGGGCCGCCCTGGCCCGGGGCGCAGGAACGTCAACGGTGGCGGCTGTGGCGCCGGTGGCACCCGCGGCGGCGTCCGCCTCCGCGGCCACGGCCTCGGCCTCGGCGGCTGTTACGGCCTCGGCGCCATCCGTGGCACCCGCGGCGACATCCGCCACGCACGCCCGCGCCCGTCTGCGGGGAGCGAGGCTGGCTGCGACGCTGGACGCGAGGTCACCGGGCACCGCACTCCTCCGTTTCGCGGTCGCTGTCAGACCGCCGATCACCAGCATCGACTGCTCGTCACCAACGCGGCTGTCCTGGCCAAAAGTCCCGGTCAGCAGGTCAGCGGGTCCGAGCACCCGGTGGGTGGGTCGTTGTTTCACGGCGGCCGTGGCCGGTGGACGCCCCCGCGGTTCTCCGGCGCGCCGCCATCCTGGCCTGCCGCGGGGGTGTTTCACACCGTCATGGGTGAGCTGACCTCAGCTGGACAGCCGAAGTTCCGTCAACGTTCGCGCGGTGCTCCCCCACAGCGCCGCGCTCGCCCGGCGGCGCGTCAGCGCACCGGGATGTCCGCGTCGCGCAGCTCCTTCTTCACCTCGGAGATCCGCATCCGCCCGAAGTGGAAGACGCTGGCCGCGAGCACCGCGTCGGCTCCGGCCGCGACGGCGGGGGCGAAGTGGTCGAGCCGACCGGCCCCGCCGCTGGCGATCACGGGGACGTCCACCGCCGCCCGCACCGCACTGATCATCTTCAGGTCGTAGCCGTCCTGCGTGCCGTCGGCGTCCATCGAGTTCAGCAGGATCTCGCCGGCGCCCAGCTCGACGGCGCGCGCCGCCCATTCGACCGCGTCGATGCCGGTACCGCGACGCCCGCCGTGCGTCGTCACCTCGAACAGCGGGCCACCCGGCTCACGGGAGCGGCGCGCGTCGACGGAGAGCACGATGCACTGGCTGCCGAACCGCAGCGCGCACTCGCGGACCAGCTCCGGGCGCGCCACCGCGGCCGTGTTGATGCCGACCTTGTCGGCGCCGGCCCGCAGCAGCCGGTCGACGTCGTCGACCGCACGCACTCCCCCGCCGACGGTGAGCGGGATGAAGACCTGCTCGGCGGTGCGCCGGACGATGTCGTACGTGGTCTCCCGGTTGCCGCTGGACGCGGTGATGTCCAGGAAGGTGAGCTCGTCGGCGCCCTCGGCGTCGTAGAGCCGGGCCATCTCGACCGGGTCACCGGCGTCGCGCAGGTCGGTGAAGTTCACACCTTTAACAACCCTGCCGCCGTCGACGTCGAGGCAGGGGATCACCCGGACCGCGACCGTCACGGCGAGCCCGGTGCCGTCCCCGCCGCCGCACCCGCGCCCGCCGCGACGGACAGGGCCTCGGGCAGGGTGAACGCGCCGGCGTAGAGCGCCTTGCCGATGATGGCGCCCTCGACACCGGGCACCGCGGCGATGGCACGCAGATCGTCCAGGGAGGAGACCCCGCCGCTGGCGACCACCGGCCGCTTCGTCGCGGCCGTCACGGCCCGCAGCAGCTCGACGTTCGGACCGGTCAGCGTTCCGTCCCGGCGGACGTCGGTGAGGACGTAACGGGCGCACCCGTCGGCGTCGAGGCGGGCGAGAACCTCGTAGAGCTCGCCGCCGTCACGCGTCCAGCCGCGGGCGGCGAGGGTGGTTCCGCGGACGTCCAGGCCGACCGCGATCCGGTCGCCGACGCGGTCGATCGCCGCGCGGACCCAGTCCGGGTTCTCCAGCGCGGCGGTGCCGATGTTGACCCGGGTCGCCCCGGTCGCCAGCGCGGCGTCGAGGGACTCGTCGTCGCGGATGCCGCCGGAGAGCTCGACGGCGACGTCGACGGAGCGCACGACCTCGGCGATCAGCTCCCGGTTGGAGCCACGACCGAAGGCCGCGTCGAGATCGACCAGATGGATCCACTCGGCGCCGTCACGCTGCCAGGTCAGCGCCGCCTCACGGGGGTCGCCATAGGAGGTCTCGGATCCGGCCTCGCCCTGGACCAGACGGACGGCCAGGCCGTCAGCCACGTCCACCGCGGGTAGCAGCGTCAACGTCACGCGCCCACCCTACGGGTCGCGGCCCCACCTGGCGCAGACCACACGGGCTCACGCAAAACGTCTCCGCACCCGCGGCCGGCATTCTAGGTTTGCAACGATGATTCCCGACCGGGTGAATCCCCCACCGGCACAGGCGAATCTGGCGACGCTGCCGGCGTCCGCGGAGCCGGCGACAGCGGCGGCGGCAGCGGCGGCACCCGCCGAATCGCCCCTCCCGACGCGGCTGGTCGGCAGCCTGGCCAGTCCCGGCAGTTCCGGCAGGCTCGGCAGCGCGTGGGAGTCGGCGCGGATGTGGGGCGCGATCTCGTCCGCCTCCGCACGCCGGCTGGTCAGCTACCGGGCGGCGATCCTGGCGTCGATCGTGTCGAACATCGTGCTCACCGTGCTGCGCGGGCACCTGGCGCTGGCCGTGTGGACGCACCGCCCGGGCCTCGCCGGCTACGACAGCACCGCGGCGGTCACCTTCACCGTGCTCGGGCAGTCCCTGGTGACGACCTTCGCCGTCTTCGGCGGAATGATCGACATCCCCTGGCGGGTCCGGAACGGCAGCATCGAGGTCGACCTGGTCCGGCCGCTGGGCTTCCAACGCTGGTACCTCGGGCTCGAGGTGGGGCGGGCGGCCGTGTACCTGGCCAGCCGCGCCCTGCCGGCGGCGATCGTCGGGGTGCTCCTGTTCGACCTGCGGCTGCCGCGCACAGCCGGTGCGGCGGCCGCCTTCGCCGTGAGCCTGGGGCTGGCGCTGCTGGTGAGCTTCGGCCTGCGCTATCTGGTCGCGCTCAGCGCGTTCTGGATGACCGACTTCCGCGGCGTGCAGGCGGTCTCGGCGCTGGTGATGATGTTCTTCTCCGGGGCGGTCCTGCCGCTCGTCCTGTTCCCGGGCGCGCTCGGCACCATCGCCGGCCTGCTGCCCTTCGGCGCCGTCATCCAGACCCCGATGGACCTCTACCTGGGCACCGCGGACGACGGCCCGGTCCGCGCACTGGCCTTCCAGGCCGCCTGGGCCCTCGTGCTGCTGCTGGCCGGGCAGGCGCTGACATCCCGGGCGATCCGGCGTCTGGTGGTGCAGAACGGTTGACGAGCGGCGCGGAACCGATGGCCAACGATGCGGGACGGATGTCCGGTGGCGCTCGCAGCGCCGCCGGCGGCGGGCGGCTCGGTCTGGTGCGCGACGAGGCCGCGCTCTACCTGCTCCTCGTCCGCGCGGCGTTCCGGTCGGCGGCGCAGTACCGCGTCTCGCTGGTGATGTACACGCTCGTGGAGATGGCGGGCGCCGCGCTGGACCTGGCCACGATCGGCATCATCTTCGCCCACCTCCCCGACCTCGACGGGTTCGCGCTGTCCGAGGTCGCGTTCCTCTACGGGTCCTCCGCCCTGCCCTTCGCCCTCGCCGAGGCCCTGGTGGGCCCGCTTGACCAGCTCGGCTGGCAGATCAAGGACGGAAGGATGGACGCGACGCTCACCAGGCCGGTCAGCGTGCTCGTGCAGAGCGCGACGATGGACTTCTCGGCCCAGCGGCTGGGGCGTCTCGCGCAGCCCGCCGCCGTGTTCGCGGTGAGCCTCGCCGCGCTCCCGGTGGACTGGAGCCCCGGACGGGTCGCGATCCTTCCGATGATGGTCCTCTGCGGAACGGTGATCAGTATCAGCCTCGCGGTGGGGGTGGCCGCCGTCCTGTTCGTCGCCCCGGATGCCAGCGTCGCGATCGCGGCGGTCCGCCAGGGCTCGGCGCTGGCGACCCAGTACCCGCTGACGATCTACGGCCGCCGGATGGCGATGCTGCTGACGTTCGTCTTCCCGGTCGCCTTCGTGAACTGGCAGCCCGCGCTGTTCGTACTCGGCCGGCCCGACCCGTTCGGCCTGCCGGGCTTCACCGGCTTCCTCTCGCCGCTGGTCGCGCTGGCCAGCTGCCTGGCCGCCGGGATCGCGTGGAGCGCCGGGATCCGTCACTACCGCGGGGAGGGTGGTTGATCCTGTCATCCGATGCTTCCGTGATCGACGTCAGCGAGGTCACCCGTACGTTCGTGCTGCGGCGGAGGACGGGGTGGATGCGGCGGGAACGCAGCGACGTCCACGCGGTCCGCGACCTGTCGTTCAGCGTGCGGGCCGGGGAGATGGTCGGGTACCTCGGGCCGAACGGCGCCGGCAAGAGCACCACCATCAAGATGCTGGTCGGGATCCTCACCCCGTCCGCGGGGCGGATGCGGGTCGCCGGGCTGGACCCGTCCCGGCAGCGGCTGCGCCTCGCGCGGCGCATCGGTGTCGTGTTCGGGCAGCGGTCGGCGCTGTGGTCGGATCTACCACTCCGCGACAGCTTCGACCTCATCCAACGGATCTATCGAATCCCTCCGGCGCGATACCGCCGGAACCTCGACGAGTTCATCGAGCTTCTCGATCTCGCCTCCTTCATCGACACACCGGTCCGCCAGCTCTCCCTCGGGCAGCGGATGCGCGGCAGCGTCACCGCCGCCTTCCTGCCCGAGCCCGAGATCGTCTACCTGGACGAGCCGACCATCGGCCTCGACGTCGTCTCGAAGGCCGCCGTACGTTCCTTCCTCGCCCGCACCAACCGGGAGTCGGGGACGACGATCCTGCTCACGACACACGACATGACCGACGTGGAGCAGCTGTGCCGACGGGTGATGGTCATCGACCACGGCCGGCTCGGCTTCGACGGCACCCTGGACGAGCTGCGCACCCGGATCGGCGGCGTCCGGACGCTGCGGGTCGACCTCGCCGAGCCGCATCCGCCCATGACGATCGAGGGCGCCCAGGTCGTGCGGGTGGACGGCGCCCGGCAGTGGCTGGAGTTCAGCTCCCAGGACAGCGCGGCTCCGCTGGTCAGCGCGGTCGCGGCCCGCTACCCGCTGGTGGACCTCGCCGTCGGCGAACCGGCGATCGAGGACGTCGTCGCACGCCTTTACACCACCGACCGCCTCCCGGCCGTGCCGCCCAGCCGGACGGACCCGGACCCGGCGCATCCGCCGAGCCCGGTGCGCTGACCGGTCAGCTCGCCGTGCGTCAGTTCAGCGTGCGTCAGTTCAGCGTGCGCAGCCAGTTCTCCAGCACATGCGCGCCGGCGTCACCGGACTTCTCCGGGTGGAACTGGGTCGCCATCAGCGGGCCACGCTCGACCGCGGCCGCGAACGGCTCGCCGTGCTCGGCCACGGTGTCCCCCGCCTGGGGCCGAGCGGCGTAGGAGTGCACGAAGTAGAAACGCGTGCCCGCGTCCACACCGGCGAACAGGACGGACTCCGCCGGCGGGGCGACCAGGTTCCAGCCCATGTGCGGCAGGACCGGAGCGGACAGCCGGTCCACGCTGCCCGCGAGCACGCCGAGGCCCGCCGTACGCACCCCGTGCTCGTCCCCGACCTCGTAGAGGATCTGCATGCCGACGCAGATCCCCAGCACCGGCCGGCCGGACGCGAGCCGCTCGTGCACGACGGCGCCGCCGCCGATCGCCTCGATGCCCGCCATGCAGGCCGCGTACGCGCCGACCCCGGGCACCACGAGCCCGTCGGCGGCGCGCGCCGCGTCGAGATCCGCGGTGACGGTCACCTCCGCGCCGACCCGGGCGACCGCCCGCTCGGCCGAGCGCAGGTTGCCCGAGCCGTAGTCGAGGACGACGACCTTCGGACGGGCGCTGGTCAAAGCACACCCTTCGTCGAGGGAACCCCGGCGACCCGCGCGTCCAGGGCGACGGCGTCGCGCATCGCGCGGGCGACGGACTTGAACTGGGCCTCGACGACGTGGTGCGCGTTGCGCCCCGACAGCACCCGCACGTGCAGCGCGATCCGCGCCGACGCGGTGATCGACTCGAAGACGTGCCGGGTGAGCGTCGTGTCGTAGGTGCCGATCAGCCCGACCAGCTCCGGCTCGACATGCACGCAGTAGGGCCGCCCGGAAAGATCGACGGCCGACTGCACCAGCGCCTCGTCGAGCGGGACCGTCGCGTCCCCGAACCGCCGGATGCCGGCCTTGTCACCGAGCGCCTCGCGCAGCGCCGCACCGAAGGCGATCGAGGTGTCCTCGACGGTGTGGTGGGCGTCGATGTGCAGGTCGCCCTCGGTCCGCACGGTGAGGTCGAAGCCGCCGTGCTTGCCGAGCTGCTCCATCATGTGATCGAAGAACGGGACGCCGGTCTCGGACGAGGCCAGGCCCGTCCCGTCGAGATCGAGCTCGATCAGGACGTGCGACTCCTTGGTCTTGCGCTCGATCCGAGCGGTTCGCGCCATACGTGTGTGATCCCTCGTGGGTCTTGAACGTCTACTACGTGTTCGACGGCGTCGGTGCTGTTCGAGCTATCCGACCACGCTGGTGCCGGCCGGCGCTGCGGGCCCGGTCCGCAGCAGCGACGGGTTACCCGTGAGCACCGCGCGCAGGGCGGCGAGGAAGGCGTCCGTCTCGGCGGGCAGGCCCGCCGTCACCCGCAGCCAGCCGCCGAGGCCGACGTCCCGCACGAGCACCCCGGCGTCGAGCAGGCCCTGCCACACCGCCCGCTGGTCGGTGAAATGCCCGAACAGCACGAAGTTCGCGTCGCTCGGCGCCACCTCGCACCCGAGCTGCGGCAGCTCCCGCGCGAGCAGGTCGCGCTGGGCCTTCACCGCCTCGACCGTGCCGAGCAGCTCGTCGGCGTGCGCCAGCGCGGTACGCGCGATCGCCTGGGTGAACGACGACAGGTGGTAGGGCAGCCGGACCAGCGCGAGGGCGTCGACGACCGCCGGATGCGCCGCGAGGTACCCGACCCGGGCTCCGGCCAGCGCGAACGCCTTGCTCATCGTCCGCGTGACGACCAGGCGGGGGTGATCCGGCAGCAGGGTGAGGGCGCTGGGCACGCCGGCCCGGCGGAACTCCGCGTAGGCCTCGTCCACCACGACCACCCCGGAGCCCACCTCCTCCATCGCGTCGCAGGCGGCGGAGATGACATCCAGGCCCAGGGCGGTGGCGGTCGGGTTGTTCGGCGAGGCGAGGAACAGCAACGCCGGCCGGTGCCGGTGGATCGCGCCGGCGACCCGCTCGGCGTCGAGGGTGAAGTCCTCCGCCCGCTGCTCCCCGACCCAGCCGGTGGCGGTGGCCAGCGCG